>JAKSBP010000428.1 GCA_022361035.1 Clostridia bacterium | reverse complement strand
TGAAATCACCCCCATTCTTGTGTTTATATAATAGAATGAGGGTGCAAAGATATCTATAAATTGTTTAATTTAATTTGCTTTTTTTACCAGACTTAACAAATCAACTCATTAGAATCAGAGCGATATTCAATATATCTTACATCTGCATTTTCAACAAGATTTATTAAATCTTTATGGATTTTCTACAACAGATATTTCTCTTCGTTAAAATATTCATTATTGTTCTTACCTTTAATTTTAGATTCTACTTCATCAATTAAGTCAATTACTTTACCAATAATTTTAATATAATCATTCTTCACAGTTTTTCCTCCTTAATTCTTTTAATAACTATAAGTATCATTTGTTACTAATAGTATGCACTAATCTTAATACTAAATGTATCAAACTATGTAAGAATAATAATAAAAATATTAGTTTTCACTATATATTCTATAAGTATCGCTGTCTATGCTTTGTAATATCTTCTAATATGTCCATAGCTAACTCTATTTCATTTGGTGTTAAACCTTTAATCTTATTGTATAGTGATTTTAAGTTATCTGGTTCATCAATCTCATCTAGGCTATCTTTTAGCAAATATTCAGGAGAGATACCAAGTGCATTACATAACCTCACAAATACAGGTATACTTGGGTATTTAGCTGCACTTTCAATTTGTCTTACAAATGATGGTTCTATTTCGCATAGTTCTGCTAATTTATTAGACGTTATATTCTTTAACTTCCTAATCTCCTTTATTCTTTTTCCAAACATAACCTTATTCATTTCCAATGCCCTCCTGTTTCTTATAGTTGTATTAGTTACTATAAGATTATCTGATTGCTTCTTCGCTTGATAGCAGCTTATGGAAACTTAAGGGTCTGTTAGTGTCTTGTTTGTAAATAAATCTCTTTATATATTGGTGTCTTTTCTCCTTCTATCTTCTTAAATAGATTGCTCCTTAATACTTCAATGTTTCTCCTTGAAATCTCCACTTTTCTTCCCTCATTTACTTTAGTGTTTAAGATTTGTCAATTAAAAATTTTACTTGTTTCTTCGTCACTCTATTTTCCATACCTTTCTAATCTCATTCATTCGTTTAATATCGTGGGCATACATTTTTATTTGTGATGCTGCAAGACCTGCCTTTAGACCTTCCATAATTTCATTCTATTCAGGTCATTACATTCTAACTGTTTTAGACTATGGCGGTATTTGATTTTTTCAAAAAAATCTTCGATTAGACCCATATTGCCCCTCTTTTTAAACTACTAATTCTTCTTCATTACATTTGTATAGCTGTTTATTTTTCTTATCATTCAATCGTTTATATGTATCTATCAAATCCTCGTTAAAATCCATTTAATTTGGGAACATGCTTTAAATTTGATAGTCTTCTCGATACCGCTCTCTAATTTGCTGTGAAAAAAAAATGACCCTCTTCGTCGTTATCAAGACAGAGAATCATTTTCTTTATATTGGCACAAATCTCGGAGTCAAACTAAAACACGTAATTTATAGCAACTATTCATTGTTCTATACTTCCTTTGAAACTAAATGACTTGAAATACTTAAGAACTTTTTAATATCAACTTAATTAATTGCTTCATATTTAAGTATTTCTTTAATAAATTTATTCCTTTTCAATCTTCTCAAAACCTCAAGATTTTATGTATTCTAGCCTGAGCCTAATCATCCATCTATTATCATAAGCGGTGATTTGAATATCAAAAAATAATGATTGATGAATTGATTTGCTCTATTAGAGTATTAACATAGGTTATAGCAATTTGTTTTTTAAGTTAAACCTATAAATTAGATTCTGTATCGTATGGCCAAGCAAGTATACCACCAAGAAGGTCATAAACATTGGTATATCCTAGATCGATCAGTTGATAAGCTGCTCTCTTACTTCTACCGCCACTACGACAATATACAAATATTTTCCGAGTTTTATCAGGGATATGATTATGGATATCCGCATTTAAAGTATTTAATGGTACAAGTATACTATTAGGAATATGAGAAGCGTCATGCTCATGAGGATTACGTACATCCAATAGTATAATAGACGCATCACTATCTAGCTCCGCTTTCGCATCCTGTGGTGATATAGATTGATATTGTTGATTAGCCTCTACTGCTGATATAAATTGATGTTGCTGATTAGCCTCTTCTGGTAATATAGATTCGGCTTTACTTATACTAGAACCACTAATGGTCATAACTAACAGTGCTATTGTTAGCAAAAAATATTTCAAACAATGTTTCATATGATATTTCATATGATCTCCCCCTTATCAAGTGTCTTCATCATTTTATCATATATCCGCTATCTACCCTTATGTCATTTTCAATATGTTATAAGTTTTTGTCTATCTTCATTCATCATTTCATCTAATATGTATCTAATAGAGCAAATCAATTCATCAATCATTATTTTTGCTATTCAAATCACCGCTTATACAACCCAAGACTTTTTGAAAGCCATCTAAGAAATATAATTCGTCTTCTAATTCATCACTTTTGATTATTAAGTTGTTAATCTCCTCATATCCCTTAAGTAGGTTATACTATACTTCTCTATGCCCTGTATTTTATATATCTAATTCAAATTGTATTAGATTTAATATTATTCAGATAGTAATTTTAAAGCTCATCTATTATTTAAAATTTTTATGTTTATATAATTACAGGTAATCATGATGGAACTTTATTTTTTTCATGCTTTTCCTCCTAACATAACAACAATTATTCCTTTTAATCTTTCTTAATTACAACAGAGTTTTAACATAAATCATTTTTAAAGCTTATGTAAGCCTATTATAAGTAATTATTCTGAGTATGTCAACCTTTTTTTGCCTATATTTTTACTTTTTAGATAATTTTTTACAAAATCCTTGGCAGAGAATGTAAATGTAAAATTTAAACATTTATGTAGATATGAAGGTTAAGACAATCTTATTTGGGTCCGGGGTCATGCTAGCAGTACTTCTTTAATAAATTTATTCCTTAACTCTAATTTTTCACTTTTAAGATATTTACCTTCAATCTCTCCAACACTTATTTTATATTTATCTTCAAACAACTCCACTATATCCTCTAGCCCTTTTTAATCAAACACCATTTTGTTCATCTCTAATAGCCTCAAGATTTTATGTGTTCTAGCCTGACCCTAGCTATCTTGTAAAATCAATAATTTAGGCGGTTATGTTTTGTTTTTTTATAAAAATAAGAGCCGAATTTTGAAAAAAGTTTCATCAAAATTTAG
>JAKSBP010000126.1 GCA_022361035.1 Clostridia bacterium | reverse complement strand
TAGAAGGTAAAACAGATTTATAAAAGAGTCTCTGATGAAGAGTTAAAAGGAAGACTCTTTTGAAACACATATACGAAAATTATAAATATATCTATATATTCAAAAGGTCTATAATTTCCTATGGGTTATAAAAATCGCTGGGAAGGAAACCTCAGAGACAGCTTTCGTTTATTAAATTTTTAAATTTTACTATTGATTTTACAAACTGTAAATGTTATAATTTTATCAAATTGCATAATAAAGGTTTTTATTAAAGATAAACCCATATAATTTTATAAGGTTATATTTAATGTAATTAGCCCACGAAGGGTACTAGATATTTTAGTACATTCGTGGTTTTTTTGTTTAATTAAAGGAGGGGATAGAATGGATCAAAAATTATGGAAAAAATGTGTTGAATTTCATGGACATGAATGCCCTGGGCTTGCTATAGGCTTTAGAGCAAGTGAAATAGCAGTAGAGAAAATGGGACTAAATTTTTCCTTCGATGAAGAATTAGTATGTGTAACAGAAAATGATGCCTGTGGAGTTGATGCAGTACAATTAATTACTGGTTGTACCCTAGGTAAAGGGAATCTCATATATAGGGATACGGGTAAAATGGCCTTCACTTTTTTTGACAGAGGAAAAAATAACAGTATAAGGTTAGTTTTAAAAGAGTTTAAGGATGAAATGAGCAGGGAGGAGAGACAGAGATACATATTAGAGGAACCGGCGGATAAGGTATTCAGTATAAAAAAACCAAACTTTGAAGTACCAAAAAAAGCAAAAATATTCAATACTATTTTTTGTGAAAACTGTGGTGAAGGAGCCCCAGAACATAAAATTAGACTTAGTAATAGTAAGAAGCTTTGCTTAGATTGTGCTGGTGAATATTCTAGGGGATGGTAGAGAAGTATAGAGGAAAACTTAAACTATAAAAGAAATGTGGTGGGATATGAGACAAGAATTATATGTACAGGAAAACTCTGATGGGATAAATAGCTATAAGAGTTACATAAAAAAGAAGGTTATAGTAGCTGTATTAATATTACTTTTGGTCATTGCTCTGTCAATTATAGCACTTAATGTTGGTTCAGCAAGTCTGGATATGCATCAAGTCTTTCTGTCAATATTGGGTCGAGGCACTGATGTTTCAAAGGTTGTAATCTGGCGTATACGGCTTCCAAGGATAATAGGTGCTATTGTTGCGGGAGCTGGATTGGCTGTGGCAGGTTGTGTAATGCAAAATAACTTAAGAAATCCATTAGCATCTCCATCAACCTTGGGGATATCAAATGCATCTGCCTTTGGAGCCAATATAGCTATTGTCCTATTAGGTGCTGGTAGTATTCGTAGTACAACTGCAGATGCTGTTATAATAGACAATCCCTATATTGTAACTCTATCAGCTTTTCTATGTTCCATTATAGCAATGATAGTTATTTTAATGCTTGCAAAATCAAAGGGATTTTCACCGGAGTCTATTGTATTAGCGGGAGTTGCCCTTAGTTCTCTTTTTACTGCTGGGACTACTCTAATACAATATTTTGCCGACGATGTTCAAGTGGCAGCCGCAGTGTTTTGGACCTTTGGAGATTTAGGGCGTCTTGCGTGGACAGAAGTGATTATAATGACAATTGTCATTACTTTGTCCTTGATTTACTTTATGCTTAAAAGATGGGATTATAATGCCCTTGATAGTGGAGAGGAAGCCTCTAAGAGTCTTGGGGTCAATGTGGAGAAAGTACGATTAGGGGGTATGCTTGTTTCTTCTATAGTTACTGCTGTATCAGTATCATTTCTTGGTATTATTGGATTTGTAGGGCTCATATCCCCTCAAATAATTAGGAGAATTATTGGTGGAGATCATCGCTTTTTAATTCCTATATCAGCACTTATGGGATCTTTACTTCTTTTGTTTTCAGACACCTTGGCAAGGACATTAATAGCACCAGTGATATTACCAGTTGGAGCTATTACATCATTTCTTGGGGCACCGCTTTTTCTTTATTTATTGTTGAAGGGGG
The DNA here is from genome assembly GCA_022361035.1 of Clostridia bacterium. Lineage (GTDB taxonomy): Bacteria > Bacillota > Clostridia > Peptostreptococcales > Caminicellaceae > JAKSBP01. The sequence goes on along the minus strand of JAKSBP010000126.1, from coordinate 4,633 downwards.
TTAAAAATAGATGATTCTATCAGTTCAAGGGTTAGGTTTTAAGTATCCAAGTCATAGAGTCCTTAAGGATGTATCCTTTTCCTTAGAGAAGGGAGAGTGTTTAGCGGTACTGGGGACAAATGGAACAGGAAAGTCTACTTTATTAAAGTGTATTAACAGAATCTTAAAAGCCCAAAAAGGGACAGTTATTATTGATAGCCATGATGTAAAAAAAATAAATCAAGTTAAGTTGGCTCAAAAAATTGGATATGTTTCTCAAACTAATCAAAGCTTTAAAACTACCGTTTTTGATACGGTACTTATTGGAAGAAAGCCCTATATAAAATGGGATATTACTAAAAATGATTTAGATATAGTAAATAGTGCCATAAAGATGCTTGAGTTAGAGGAATATTCATTAAGGTATATAGATGAATTAAGTGGAGGAGAATTTCAGAAAGTTTTGATAGCAAGGGCCTTGGCCCAGGAGCCGGATATTCTTATGTTTGATGAGCCTACAAGCAGCCTCGACTTAAAAAATCAGCTTGAGGTGATTAATATCATAAAAAAAGTAGTGAAAAGCAAAGGTATATCGGCTTTAGTTACAATACACGACTTAAACTTAGCACTTCGCTTTGCAAATAAGTTTATACTACTTAAGGATGGGAAGATTTTTGCAGCAGGAGGGATAGAAATAGTGACAGCGGAAAATATTGAATATGTTTATTCAGTTCCTGTAAGGGTGGAGAAGTTTGAAAATACCCCTGTTATAGTACCTCTGTAAGAAAAACTTAATCCTAATAGTATGTTAAAATTACGGATTCAAAGGAGAGATAGATTGTGATTAAAAAAAGTATTAGTTTGCTAATAGTTTCTTTACTATTAACATTTTCTTTAATTGGTTGTACTTCGACAGCTCCAACTAATCTTGACTCAAATTATCAAAATATTTCCTTAGTCGATATGCTAGGTAGAGAGGTTTCATTGAATGACACCGCAAAGAAAATTGTGGCCATTGGTCCAGGTGCCCTTAGGCTTTATTGTTATGTAGGAAGTGTGGAAAAAGTGGCTGGCATAGAGCAAATTGAAAAGGATAGACCTATAGGGAGACCCTATATGCTTGCCTATCCCTCATTATGTGACCTTCAGGTTATAGGGGCAGGAGGGCCAACTAATTCCCCCGATGCAGAGAAGATATTATCAGTTAACCCCGATGTAATTTTTATTACCTATGGGGGAGACAGATCGGTTGCAGATGAGCTGCAAGAAAAGACTGGTATCCCAGTAGTAGCAATAAGCTATGGAAGAGTATCTACTTTTGACCCCGATGTATATACATCTATAAAACTCATTGGAAAAGTTATTGGGGATGAGAAAAGGGCCCAAGAAGTAGTAGAATTTATGAAAAACTGTGAAAATGATTTAAATGATAGAACAAAAGATATTCCAGAAAGTCAAAAATCAAGTACATATGTAGGTGCTGTAAATATGAGGGGCTCCCACGGTATTGGAAGCACTCATGGAAACTACTCTCTATTTAATGCAGTAAATGCAAAAAATGTAGCAGATGAGACAGGGGAAACTGGGTCATTTATGGTAGATAAAGAGAAGTTAATTGAGTGGAATCCCGATAAAATATTTATCGATTATGGTGGTCTTAGGGTAGTAGAAAAGGACTACAAGAAAAATCCTGAACTCTATAGTACGTTATCTGCATTTAAAAATAAGGAAACATATTCTCTTTTACCATATAATTTTTATACTACAAACATTGACACTGCTATGGCTAATGCCTATTATATAGGGAAGGTACTTTTTCCAGAAAAATTTGAAGATATTGACCCTGAGAAAAAAGCCGATGATATTTATAACTTTTTGCTTGGTAAAAAGCTGTATAATGAAATGAGTGAGGATTATGGTAAGTTTCAAAAAATTCTATTTGAATAGATTATTTCTATAGCTAGCTAAATAAGTTAGTTTATAGATTTCATATAGGTGGTATTAGATAGGATATATATAATTATAGTTATAAAGCTGTTAGAATTTATAAATTCTAACAGCTTTTCTTATACTAAAGATTAAAGGGAGGTTTAGAAAAAAATAATTGACTTTTGTATAATAAAAATACTATAGTTATGTTAGTCTAGGATATGGGAGGTTAATATGATTCAAGTTAATAACTTTACTAAAATTTATAAGTTAAATAAGAAGCAAATGGCGGAACAGAGAACAAAATCCAACATTAGTAAAGCTGTAGATAATATATCATTTAATGCAGAGAAAGGACAGATATTCGGTCTGCTTGGACCAAATGGTGCAGGTAAAACGACTACCTTAAGAAGTATTGCGACTTTGATAAAGCCTACAGAAGGAACTATTTTAGTTGATGGATATGATGTGGCTAAGGATTCCATGGAAGTTAGAAGAAGGATTGGATTTTTGACAAATGAGCTTAAAATGGATTCTCATTTCACACCTAAATATTTGATGTCCTTTTTTGGCAGTCTTTATGGACTTTCTAAAGAAAAAATTGATAATAGAATCGATGAGTTATTTTCACTTTTTGGAATCTACCCATTTGCAAATAAAAAAGTTGGAGACCTATCTACGGGAATGAAACAAAAGCTATCTATAGCTGTTAGTTTAATTCATGATCCTCAAGTGATTGTTTTTGATGAACCTACAAATGGTTTAGATATAATCACTGCTAAAGCAGTAACAGATTATCTTAAAACATTAAAAGAACAAGGTAAACTAGTTGTTGTATCGACCCATATAATGACAGTAGCCTCTAAGCTTTGTGATAAGATAGGAATTATAATTAATGGTAAAATTGTTGCGGAAGGTACTATTGATACAGTATTAAAAAATACAAATACCTTTGATTTGGAAGATGCTTTTTTTCAATTATATAAAAATAATATTAAGGAGGGAATATAAATGTTTAATGTAATGCTTAAGAAAGAGCTAAGAAGAGTATTTACTGATAAAAGACTAATTTTTTCATCATTTATATTACCTGCAATAAGTATTTTTCTAGTATATACAATTATGGGTATCATGGCATCGAATATGGTTGACAATGTTAAGGAACATAGGGCATCTGTCTATGTTCAAAACAGCCCAGAGGATTTTAGAGACTATTATAATACCCTATCTAACGAGATAAATATGAATGTTAAATATATTGAGTCAGATAAAGCAGAAAGTATAAAAAATTCCATATTAATGGGTGAAGCTGATTTGCTTGTTGAGTTTGAGGATAATTTTCAGGAAAAAACTGTGGATTATATAAATAGAGAAATTCCTCCGGAAATTAAAACATACTATAATCCATCTGAGGAGTACTCAAGGGATGCAAGAGCAAATTTTATTAATGAAGTGTTAGCTGGATACGAGGAGAAAATATTAGGTAATAGATTTGGAGATATCAACTATGCTACAGCATTTGTTATCGACAGAACTAATGATGAGGGCATAATCATTAATGAAGAAAAAGCCAAGGGAAAAGCTTTGAGTATGGTTATACCAATGCTGATTGGTATAATACTTTTCTCTTCTGCTATGGGTATAGGTATGGATACTATTGCTGGAGAAAAAGAAAGGGGAACAATGGCAACCCTACTATTAACGCCAGTAAAGAGAGAAACAATTGCCCTTGGAAAGGTTGCGGGATTAGCTGTTGTTGCCATTATAAGTGCCCTATGTTCATTTATAGGTATTTTAGCTTCTATGCCCTTTGCCTCTAATATGCTTGTAGCTAATGGTGGTGGAATGCCGGAATTTACTTTATGGCAATATATTCAGCTTCTTTTTATCATGTTAACATTAGTAGGACTGAACGTTGGTGTTATTTGTTTATTATCTGTAAGGGCTCAATCGGTTAAAGAGGCTGGAACCTATGTGGCACCAGTATTTATGCTTGTAATGGTTGCTGCTTTTTCTACTATGTTCACTAGTGGGACTCCAGAAGTTTATAAATTTGCTATGCCAGTTTATGGCAGCATCTTAGCTATAAAAGCTCTTTTGAACTTTGAACTCGGTATGGTCCAGTTTTTTGTATCTATAATATCATCTATAGTTGTTACACTCATACTAGTTAAGGCTATTACAAACTCATTTAATAATGAGAAAATAATGTTGAATCCCTAGAGGAATAAAATAGGTTGATTTTTTTATACCTTTAGATAGAAGGAGAGATTTTAGAGTCAGTCTGTTGTAAGATATAACTTTTGCAGGGTTAATTTGTTGGATGTTTTATAAAAGATAGATATAAATGCTTGGGGGGAGTCCCCCAAGTTTTTTGTGTTGTGTATAATGTCATCTTTAAGCTTAAATTTCTTTTTTCCTACTCCTGACCTATATTGTTTTACATCATTATACTTTATATTTGTTTTATAAGATTAATAGTAAGGTAGTGCTAATTTTTAAATATTTATCTTATTAATCCATATCCGGCTCTTTTAGATTTTATATATTCTTTATTTAGGATAGAAATTAAAATGATTAAATAATGAAAATAAAAAATTGATAAAAAAATATTTAATAAAGGAACATTGCCAACATATGAAAAATAAACCTTTATATCAAAAAAATGTAAAATATGAAATATCAATTACAAAAAAGTGATAAAATCGCAGGAATTTCGACAAAT
>JAKSBP010000078.1 GCA_022361035.1 Clostridia bacterium | reverse complement strand
TGCAGAGCATATTATAACAAAGGGACGGAGTTGTTAACACCTTAAAATTTAAGCAAATATATCAATAATCCCGACAGAATGTGTAAAAATACTCAAGCCAAAAATAAAATTGCTAAAAGGTGAAATAATAATAATATTAATGTTAATAATTAAAGGGTGAGTGCTAATGCCAAGATATGTAGAGGTAACAAATAGAAGTTAAAACACGCATGATATTAATGAATTAATATAAAATGATAGATGAAGAAAAACCAGTTAGGGCAATGTATGTAATAGCAGATAGCTTTGATTTGGGAGAAATAGGACTTAAATATGCTAAAACGAAAAATACAGAAACAAAGCCATATAATCCATCAGACATGTTAAAATTATATATCCCTGATTTCATATTCTCTATTCTGCCCATATAATGTGTTTAGCTCAACTTTTGTTGTCTCTTAATCTCAGAAATTTTCACACAAAAAAATAGTCATCTCATTGTAAATTTTTTATCTGTTGTGAGATAATCTATTTATCTGTGAAGAAAACTTTATTACTTGTAGGATTTAGCTCTAGGATAAGGAGATTTTTTGTCTGTTAATCCCACCAAATAGTCTATACTGGTTTTGTAAAATTTTGCAAGAGTTATCAATGCTTCTACAGAAATATTTCGTTCGCCAGTTTCATAATGTGAGTATGTTCTTTCAGCGATATTTAATATTTCTGCTACATGTTTTTGTAATAAATCTTTATCTTCTCGTAAATCTCTTAAACGTTGATATTTCAAACTAATCACCTCAGCAAAATTATATTACAGTCCATAAGGGACTATTGACATAAAGAACAAAAAGGACTATAATTGACTATGTGAAGTCCAAAATGGACTATGAGAGAGGTGGTTATATGAATAGCAATTATCAGAGTGTTTTAAATAATGTAGTAAATGAAAGATTAGAAACTATACTTAATGATTTGAGAAGTAATAATACTAAAATAAGAAAGAAGGAAAAGGATTTAGTTAAATTTAGTCAAGAAAAGAAAACAGCAATATTAAGTCTGGATAGTAAACAAAAAGATGCTGTTGATAAATATATGTCTGAATTAAATAGTCTAACTTTTGAATATTATGGTGCTATTTACATTGAAGGATTTAGAGATTACGTAAAGCTTTTAAAGTGTATTGGAATAATGTAAATTTTTTAAAGGAATTGATTTTTTATAAAAAAGAATAGACTAAATTGTTTTCTTGACTTAATTAAATATAAGCCAATCTATAGTTTTTACATGCATATTTTATCATCATTACAAATATCGTATCCTTGGTTATATTGAAAAGAATATACATAAATGCAGAGCATAAAAAATAACAACTAATTATAAAATCGGCTTTTATTTTTAGGTATGCTTTTTTAAAACATCAAGGATCTTTTTTATATCTTCAATAGGTATTTCCTTATCTTGCATTTCTTTTGCTATTGTTAAATAATTAGGGTTTATATCACACAGTTCTTTTGGAACTATATATCCGGCTAATTTAACTGCATCTGGGTCATCGATAATATCTAATAAATAATCAGTAGACACTTGAAAATATTTAGCTATTTTTTTAAGAGTCTCAAAGTCGGGAGCACGTTTGTTATTTTCATACATGCCAATTGCTCCAGATGAAACTCCTATTATTTTAGCTAAATCTTTCTGACGCAACCCTTTCTCTTGTCTCAATTTTTTTAAATTGTCTCCAAAAGCCATATTTTCACCTCTTTTACCTATAGTAATTATAACAATATGTTGGATAGTTTAAAATAAAACCCAACAAAATGATGAACAACTATTGAAAACCAACATTTTGTTGTATATAATATTGTTATAAAATGCAACAAACTGTTGGATGAAGGAGGTGAATATATTGTCACAATTAAAACAACTAAGAAAAATGGAAAAAATTACGCAAGAGGAAGTAGCTGAAATATTAGGGATTAATAAAAATTACTATTCTATGCTAGAAACTGGTGTAAGAACGCCAAGTTTTAAATTAGCTAAAAAAATAGCTGATTTATTTAATAGTTCTGTAGATGAAATTTTTTTTAATGAATTAAACAACGAAACGTTGAGAAGACATGATACTTAATTTTATTTACTTTAAAATATTGGGAGGAAAGATATCAAGGAGTGTATCAATTCAAAAACAACGGACAAAGGTGATAAACATGAATAGTAGGGAATTGATGCTTAGACAGATAGATGCGACCTTAGAACAAGAAAAGAATTATGTTGAAGAGTTTGATAAGCAGTTAAAAGATCCAAATGTCCTACAAGCTGATAAAGAACGAATTATTATGTTTAGACAAGCCAGCTTGATTGCTATAGATAGATGCAAAAAAGCTAGATTGAAATATAGATAAAAAGGAGAGAATATCTTCGAAAGTAGCAAGTAGAGACCTCTGAAAGAGTTAATTGTAAAATAGGTGTTGTTATTAAAAGATAGTGTACAACTTTTTAACTTTTACCCCTTTTCTTTTAGCTGAGGATATAGGTATTTCAACTTCATATATGTGACAAATAGAAAGAGGATAGAGGGGTCTTACGCTTGGAACTCTTTGTAAAGGTGTTTAATAGATTAGGGGTAATTATAGATTATTTATTTACTGATTCAGTAAAAGTAGAGGATGAACAGTTAGTGAAACAGTTGCTAATGCTTATGGATGCTAGGACAAACAAAGAGAAGGAAATGGCTTTGAATTTAGTTAAGCTTGTGTTTGTGTATTTGGATGAGCGATAGTCTCAGTATTTTAATGAAGATAGTAAATAGAATTTTAATTAGACATTCCTATGAAGATTGTAATTTATAGGAATTTTTTTATTTAAGAGTACAATTATGTTTAAATTAATATATACTAAAAAATTGACGAGATTAGCCAAATATAGACAAAAATTGTCAAAGGGATTTTACAAAATTTGCGTAACTAATTATAGTGTGGTATAAATTAATAAGATAGTAGGGTAACAACGAAACTAATCTTACGCAGTAGTAAGCTTTAGAATTATTAGGGGGAAACATGAGGGCAAACGAATTTCCATTATACGAATTATCACATCAAGAATTTGAAAATGTCTGTTATGATTTATTGATTGCAGACAATACGTATTTTCAACTAAAGAGATTAGGTGGATTAAAGAATACGGGCATTATTGATTTTGAAGGCATTAGAGAAGATTTAGATGGAAGTATAAAAAATGTTGCTATTGAAGTCAAACATTGGATGCATTTTGATACAAATAAATATTCTCAGCTATTACAAAGTCTTGCATTACATAATTCAAGTTATTCTTTCTTTGTATTAATGACATCAGCTAAATTAAGTGAGAGTCAAAAGCAAAAAATACAAAGAATAAATGAAACAATACCAAACATTAATATTAAAATACTAGATTATTATAGCATTTTCAAATTATTAACAAAATACGTAAAGGTTGGCAGCCAATATTTTATAGTATTGAAAAAAACTTATTAAAAGAAGATCTATTTTTATTACTTCAATGATAGTATCTGTGGTGTCATTAATAACTATGTTACTTTTTGTTAATGTTAATAAATTTGTAGAAAGAGATAAGACTTTAAATAGTAGAATTGAAAATGTAGAAAGAACACTACAAAGTATAAGTAGTCTTGAAAAGGATTTAGAATCAATTAGAGAAGAAATAATTGATTTACAAGTGGCTAATCAAGTAATTAAGGATGAATATAAAAGGGCCCAGGAGCTGAAAAAAATGATAGATTCTCAATTAAAAGCAGTCAATATGGCAGTCAATAGAAAGAGCGTTAAAGAAACAATATTTAATTACTTACTAGGTTTCATTTTGGGTATTATGTCATCTATTATAGCAAGTATAATCTATGAAAAATTTAAAAAGAGGCAAGAACTAACTTAACAACTTAATATCTAGTTAAATTCATTCAAGGTTAAGGTATATCCTTCTGTTACTTTACTATAGGATGTGTTATAGATTACATTGGGAACTGTGGAAACACTAGGCGATATAAAATATTTCAAAGGAGAGATATTACGCGTGAAAATCAAATTTCCTAGACACTTAAGTTATAATAATAATTATCAAGAAATAAATAAAAGAGCTAAAGATATCTTAGACACTAATAATAAATTAGTTAAGCAAGATAATGGAGATGACGAAGATAATAATTATATATACGTAACCAATATGAATATTGATAATGAAAAGCTAATAGAGTACTTAAATACTGCATACAATAAAAAATCTTGTTTAATGTTTCATAAATGTAAATTAGATAAAATTAATATAGATAGTAAACATTTAGAGTGTTTAGTTTTTTTTGATTGTGAAATTAATTCTATATCAATGAATTATAAAAAAAATACAGCAAATCAATTTTCAAGATTACAGTTTCTAAACACTAAAGTTAAAACATTCATTAAAATAAATGGATATGATGGTGCTTTAGCTATTGTAAATACAATTATAGGAAACGAAAGTAATATAAGTTTAAATTCATGTACTGGAGTTAAGGTATTTATTTATGAAATAGTAGAAGAGCAAGTTTTTTTTACAGCTAATAAATCTTCTCAAATGGAACTACATTTTTATGCAATTAATAAAAGTATTATACTAGATAAGGTGTCAAGTGAATTTGAAAATTTTGTGTTTTATCCTGAATTCAAATCTAAATATCAAATGGAATTATTTAGTGTTACTACTAGGGATTACTATTATTATTTAAAATCAATTCACAGTGATGAACGTTTTATATACTTGAAGATATATAAAGATTTGGATATGTTGTCATGCCGTGGATTGGAGAGTCTTACTAAAAGAATTGTAGGATTAATTACTGGTCACTTTATATCTCCTTTTAGAATATTTCTCCTTTCAATTATTGTAATATTAATATTTTCAATTATTTATCTTTATACTGGATTTGAAATAGTAGATGGAGATTATATCAGATATTATCCAAGTTTTTCTTTTGGATTAACTACAAAGCACTTCTGGAAAGCTGTGTATTTGTCTGTAATTACTTTTTCAACAGTAGGTTATGGAAATGTAATTCCTTGTGGGTTTGGGGAAGTATTTGCATGTATAGAAATGATATTTGGTGTTGCGTATTTTGGGCTTTTTACAGGTACTATATTTAATCGATACGTCGATTAATTAATAATGTTTTAGGTATGAACCACGTGGCTTAATACAATAGTTTGCCATACTATCTATTATGAATCAGTGCAAATTGGATTATATAAAAAATACCATAAAGCCATCACAGAGACATCGATTTTTAAGATGTCTCTTAAAAGTTATCCCTTTAAATAACCAAGGTGAACCGTATCATAAATGATTGCGGTTTTTATAAGAGCATAGAGATAGGTAGCAACATGTAAGTATTTCTATAAAAAACCTTAAGAAATGAGGTAGAACTTAGAGATTAGTAATGATATATTTTAAAGATTTATTATTTTAATAGAATCATTTCTTAATGTTAATATAAAACCGAAGAAAAGTGGGGTCAGGGCTGAAAAGTTGAATTAAAATGATATACTAAAAGTGGGTGATGAAAAATGGCAAGGAAACCAAGAATTCATTATGAAGGCGTACTTTATCATGTAATTGTGAGAGGAAATAATTGTTCGAACATATTTGAAGAAAAATCAAATAAAGCAGAGTATTTACGTATTATTAAAAAATATAAAGAGAAATATAACTTTAAACTTTGATTCATGATTTCGGTGCAAATATCCTTCGAGATTTCTGCCAAAGACATTTAAAAATTGATCACAATAGTTTAACTGATATTGAAGTCGTCAAGAACTATTTAAAAGAAGTTTTGTTGGAGCAATAAAAATCACTTGTATGTGATATGCAATGTAAATTAGTGATAAACAAAAAAATTATTATGGGAGGTTTCTTATGAAAGATATAAGATGGATTGACAACAATATTTGTCAGTATATTTTTATAGAAAGCGAGGATAAACCGAATATAGATGTTAATATTACGGTTTTAATAAATGGGAAAAAAGCTATGCTTATAGACACCGCATTTGCTAATCAAGCATCGATGGTGAAAAATGATCTTTTGTCGAAAGGTATTACTGTAGATGAGATAATTCTTTCTCATTATCATCCTGATCATGCAGCAGGTGCTACAATGCTTCCGGATGCCATTTTATCATGTAGCGTACACTATGAAGACAATTTTAATAATTGTAATAATGTATGGGATAAAGAACATGATTACAGAAAAGCTCAGCAGATAATTTTTGATAATACTACAAAGAGATATGGAGATTTTACATTGGCTTTTTCTGAAACACCAGGGCATAGCAAGTGTAGCATAATGACTTTAATAGATGATAGAATTGCACACATTGGAGATTTATTGATGTTTGATGTCAGTGGAAAGCCTATTCTGCCATATATATGCGATGATGGTAGTTTTGAAGAGCATATGAATAGCCTTAAATTATTAAAAACTCTAGGTGCGGAAGTATTCATTCTTTCACATGGAAAACATCTTGTAGGAAAAGATGAGATTAACCATGCCATTGATATGAGAATTCATTATTTAGAGTCTGTACTTAAAAGTAACGGTGAAGCAGACTTAGAAGAAGTTCTCATAGGTGGATCTGACAAATGGGCATTTATAGAATGGCATAGATACAACTTAATGAATCTGTAGAATAAGTTTTGTATTATTATTTAAACTATTCTCATCTAATATGTTACTATTTTAGTGATATGATGTATATGTTGCAGATAGATTAATTAAAATTACCTTACCTCCAGTAGAAGAAATGGGGTCAGGATTTACTAATTTACTTAGGATAATATAATTAAACTAAGTAAATTAGTAAAGCCTGACCCTTGTTTTTCAAGTGGAGAGTGTTTTAAAGATAGTTAAAATCTTCAAAATTTATATATTTATTAAGTTCTTTCTTTAACAGATTTAGTTTATTGGTACTAGCATCAATATCTAAGTCTAAATCTCCGCCTATTCTGGACTATTTGAAATAGCAATATCTATAATGGCCTTTCCTAACTCACTAAGATTACATCTCCCTTTATTTATCAATATAACTACACCTATTGACTTATCTTCTACAGTAGCCAAATAGCTACAAAAACCTCCTGTTTCGCCATTATGCCAAATAATATTATTATCCTTTATCTTATTCTTGGAAATAATCCAACCCATTCCCATAGACATACTATCATCTTTTTTAAATATCTCTTGTTTTGATAATTTGATACTACTTAATTCATCAGTGACAACAGCCTCTAAAAGCTTAAGCATATCTTGTCCTGAAGAACGAATTCCTCCCATGGCAGCCAATCCACCTTCCATTTCCCAAGGGTTGGCTTTTGATGCATGGTTCATTTTACCTATCCTAAGGTAATCTCTATATCCTTGAGCTAAGGTGTTTTCATAGTCAATAGGATATTCAACAAAAGTGTTTTTCATACCAAGTCTATCTGTAATTGCATATTTTAACATTTCATCATAACTCTGTTTACTTTGATTAGTTAGACACATTCCAAGTGTGGCTACACCTAAATTAGAGTAGTTCCATTCCCCAGACTGATTTAAGCCATCTTTATTTAATAGGGTAATAAGTTTTTCGTCACTTATACTTGCGTAAGGATTTCCCCCAATAAAATTCTTCATAAAAGAATTTATTTGGAATCCTAGAGTTTCTGGAACTCTTGGAATACCTGATGCATGAGTTGTTAAATCTCCTAATGTAATATCTTCGTAAGACTGGTCAAGCTCATTGACATATAATTTTATTTTATCATTAAGATTTAGGTCTCCATTAATTATCTTTTCGGCCAACATTATACCTGTAAATACTTTACTTATTGAACCTATTTCAAATAACGTATCTTTGGTAACTTTTGTATTTTTGTTTGAGTATCCGTAAGTTATCAAACTAGACCTGTCACCATTTACAATCCCCACTACCATTCCTGGTACTTTTTCATCACGGATATATTCAGTGATAACTTTTTCATACACACTTGATAACTTATCACTTGAATCGTGATTTATAGATACTGAAGATTCACTGAAATATAATTCATATTTCATAGCTAGTAACAGTCCAATTACTACACATATATACAAAACAGTTTTCCTTAAGCTGATTTTTTTTCTTTTGCTTCTGGTTTAGTAATATTATAAATACAATATAAACTTTTAACAGTATACTGTAATACTAAGAATAAAATAAAAAGCCATCCATATTCTTTAAAAAACATCATTACCTTGTCCACTAAAAACATATTTTCCTCTCTCTTTATCAAAGATAGTTTCAATTATAATATTTTTTTTATCAAAGTTTATATGTTTTTCACATAAAGACTTCGCTTCACAATACATATGAATTATGTAACAAAAAACTATATAAATTATACTACATGTTCCAATATTGGACAAACTATAGACAAATTTCATAATTATAATATTCTATTTGAAAATTCAGTCAATTCAGTTTCGCAATAAGTGTAAAACTTCACAATTGTAAATTATTTTATTTCAAAAATAAAAAATTAATGTTATAATTTAGTACACACTTGTAAAATATTGTGTAATAAAGATTATTTATATGAGCTTTAGTAGGTAATAAAAATTACTTACTAATTTTTTAATATGCATGGAAAGCATGCTTTACATGTGCAAGGAAAAATGATATTATGAAAATGTAAAGTAGACTTTCCTTTTTGCATGGAAGGAGTGAGATTTTGAAAAACAGATTAGAAGAACTACGAAAACAAAGAGGTATAAAACAAGAAGACTTAGCTATGTCATTGGAAGTATCAAGACAAACAATAGGTTCTCTGGAAAATGGACGTTATAATCCATCAATTATATTGGCATTTAAAATAGCCAAATATTTCAATATGTCTATTGAAGAAATTTTTATATATGAGGAGGAATCAAAGTGAGAAAGAATGTTTTAGGTTGGGAGTTACTTTTGTTTATATGTGGAATAGCATTTGTTTTAATAGGACTTTTTGTTGAAAAATTAACTCATGGTTCAATTATTTTTGCAACGGGTTGTGGTTTTATAGGTGGAAGTATTGCTAATATCTATAAATATTTTTATTGGCGAAAACCAGAAAAGAAACTAATATATGAAGAACGTCTTAAAAATGAAAAAATTAATTTGTATGATGAAAGAAAAATAATGTTAAGACAAAAATCAGGACAGATTACCTACAGCATTATGTTTGTTGTACTAACTGTTTTAAATATAGTTTTCACGTTCATAGGAATAGAGAAATGGATTATCCTTACCCTTTGGGGTGTGATTGCGTTTCAATACTTTTGTGGATTGATAGTTTTTTATTATCTATCAAGAGAAATGTAAATTATGAGTATAATCTTTCAATCGGTTAAAGTCACATTATTTTTAATGTGTGTAATAAGGGAAGCCTAAAATGGCTTTCTTTATTGACTATATATACATATAACGAAATATGTTTGTTGATTATATAGTTACGGTGAACCGTATCATAAGTAACGGCGTTTTTTTGTGTAGGGTGAGTAAAGGCAATCAACTCAGGTGAGAATCTAGTTGATTTTCCAATACTGTTATTAAAGTAAATATTATTATACATAAAATGTGAATGAGTTAAATAAAAAGAAAAATTACTGTGAATGTAAAAATACAGGTGTCAGGCTCACTATTAAACTTTATGATATAATAATGTAGAGATGAGGGAGAATGGTGAGAAAACCGAGAGTACATTATGAAGCAGCTATATATAGAAAAAGTCGTTAAATATATAGAAAAATATAGGGCTAAATTATATGCATATGTGATTATGGACAATCATGCTCATCTACTAATAGAAGTATCTGACGAACCGTTGTCTAATAGTCATATAAAAAAGTAATAAAGTTCAAAAGCAAGCCTGAACCTCTTAATATTACTTTTAATGTTATGATCCTTAATGTATTAGATTGGAGAAGATATTTTGAAGGATTTTGATAGGGTATATAAACATTATGATAATTTCATGAAGTTTTTTAGTTTATATAAGCTGAAAGAAATAAAAAAATCACTAAATTTAACTGGTAATGAAGTAATTGTTGATATAGGTGGAGGAACTGGAAAATTAGGACAATACTTAAGTGATAGTTGTGAACTTATTTATATATTAGACGAAAGTGACAAAATGTTATCTAAAGTTAAAGGTAGTGAAAAGATAATACCAATTGTAGGAGATGCTTTAAATACAGATTTTGAAAGTAATAGTATAGATGTTGTTATACTATCTGATGTATTCCATCATATAGAAAATCAAATAAAGCTATTAAATGAAATAAAGAGAATATTGAAAAATGATGGAAAGCTTTTAATAATGGACTTTGAAAAAAATCATTTTAAAACAAAGCTATTAATATTATTTGAGTATTTTCTATTTAGAAAGCTTTATTTTAAAACTAAGAATGAAATGATAAATATTTTAACTAAAAACTTCAAAGTAAATAAAGTAATAGATAAGGGTTACTATTTCATAATCGTGGGAGAAAATAGATGTTAAAGAAATTAATGTTTTTAATGAAGGTAGGATATAAGATACTAAAAAAAGATGTTATAAACAATGAGGATTATAGAAAAGAATACAATAATGTAGCAAAGACATATAACTTATGGCTTAAAGAGATGGGAAGATTTACAGATGAAATTATAAATGTTGATTATATAAATGAAAATAAAAAATTAAAAATACTAGATTTTGCTTGTGGAACTGGATATATAACAAAAGAGCTTTTACAAAAAAATATTGATTGTGAAATTACATCTGTTGATTTTTCTGAAAAAATGTTAGATGAACTTAAGAGAAAAGTAGGTAATAAAGCAAATATTATTCACAGTGATGGTTTAGAGTTTCTTAAAAACACTAAAGAAAAATATGATGTTATATATTTTGGATGGGCACTGTCGTATTTTAATTATCGTGAGATATTTAAGCTTTTTAAAGAAGTTTTAAAAGAAAATGGAATAGTTTGTATTATAACAAATACTAAAGGAACTCTTAATAAAATAGAAGATATATTTTTAAGTGTGATGAGTGAAAATCAAAGTGAAGTTAATAAACCTATGGATATAAAGTTTAACTTACCAAAAGGAAAAAATGGATTAATAAAATGGATTAATGAATTTGGTTTTGAAGAGATGGAAGTTAAAGAAGGTGAAGTTGTATTTTATTTTGAAACTCCAGATGAAGTTTTGAAGTGGATAAACAAAACAGGTGCTGCAGCTGGGACAGTACAAATATTTAAAGATTATAATAAAATAAAATATAAATTGATAGATAAAATTAAGAAAGAAAAATACAATAATGGGAAATATGAAATAAATCATAGATTTGCATATGGAATTTTTAAGGTTAAATAATTAAGGGGGATAATAGTGAATATAAAAAATTTGCCTATTTTATCAAAAATGGCTGTAGATAAAAACGTAATAAAAAGTTTATATGAAATTTATAATATATTTAAAGAAGATGAAAATTTTAATTTAAATAAATATATAAAAATGATAGCTAGTTTTTTAAAAGGAGAGAAGGTAATAAAGTTTGAGGATAAATATATAATTAGTACATTTATACCTCCATTTCCTTCAAAAGCATTTATTCAAAATGCAAAGGCCGTAAATAATCCTAAAGATGTATTTACACAACAAATTTATGGAAAAAGAAGTGCTCCTATATCAATATACTTATGTTTAACTCATAAATGTTCTAATCAATGTATTTATTGTAGTTCTAAAAATAGATTAAATGAAGAAGAGCTTACTATTGATGAATGGATAAAAGTGATAAATGATTTACAAGATATGAAAACTCCAATTATAGGTCTTACTGGAGGAGAGCCTATGATTAGAGACGATATATATGAGATTGTAAAATCTATAGATGATAGAAGTGTTTCAACTTTATTTACAAGCGGAGTAAATTTTACAATTGAAAAAGCAAAAGAGCTTAAGAAAAATGGACTATTTAGTATAGGCATAAGTTTAGATTCTTATGATAAGGAAAATCACAATAGAAATAGAAATGATAGTAAAGCATTTGACTATGCAATTAATGCTTTACAGATTGCTAGAAGTGCTGGTCTTTATACTATGGCACAAACGGTTATATTAAAAGAAAGCTTAAATGAAGAAGATTTATTTAAATTATTTAAGCTAGCTAGTAAAAATGGGGTCCATGAGGTCAAGATACTTGAGCCTATATTAAGCGGTGATTTATTAAATAATGAGAATCTAAGCAATATCCTTTATAGCAAAAAAGACAGAAAAAAATTAATAGAGATACAGCACAAAGCAAATAAAATCAGTGTATTTCCTAAGATAACAACATTTGCTTATACTGAAAGTGAAGAAAAGTTTGGTTGTGGAGCTGGAACACAACATTCATATATAAGTGCTACAGGTGACCTTTATCCTTGTGATTTTGTTCCTATGGATTTTGGAAATGTAAAGGACAAGAGCATAAAAGAACTATGGAAAGAAATGAGTGAGGTTATAGGCATACCAAAGATAAGATGTTTTGCACAAAAGATAAATAATTTAGTTTACGAAAAATCTAATGGCAAAATCCCGTTAAATAAATTAGATTCAATAGAAATATGTAAAAAGAATAAAAATGAAGTATTTCCTAAGTATTATAGAGATTTACAATAAGATTTTATTATCTAAATTAAAGAGAACAATGTCAAAGGGACGGGATTTACGACAACTCTGTGAGTTGCTTTGCTGTCACTATATACGTCCCTGTGACACTTGATATTTATGAGGATAAGAAAATTATACAAGCCAGACCCCCATTTATTCTAGTTCTTAAAGCTTTAGATTTTGATACTATATTAAAAAGATGTAGTATCTGGTCTAGAGCTTTTTTATTGTTATATATTAAATTTTGCTTCTGATTATATGGCAAACAAAACGGCTCCATGACAGATTTAACTACAAATACATTGATATTAAAGATAAATTTGTAAACTCTTTTAGCCTGAATTCATATATAGATAGTGGAAAAGCATTAAAAAGCTTTTCTAATAAAATATAGAAAAGATAACAAATTAAAAAGGTACAAATGCTAAAGACTATTTATGATAACATGTATTTTAGAGATTTAGTTTTTGGCATAGTTATCGATGAGTTACATCATGAAAATATGTATGATTAATAATAGCATTTAATTCTTAAGAGCCATA
>JAKSBP010000445.1 GCA_022361035.1 Clostridia bacterium | reverse complement strand
CTCACCAGCCAGGGGTCTAGGTGATGGTGATGATTATTCTCACCAAGGTTTCAAGGGCTTTAATAGATTGATAGAAAAATTTTCACCTAAATACCATTTTCATGGACACCAACACCTTACTTATGGAAGGCAAAAAAGGGTGCTAAAATACAATGAAACTACTATTATTAATGGATATGAATACTACATATTAGACTATTAAAAAGTAAAAAGCTATATTAGCTGTTCAGTTAATATAGCTTATTTTGTTAACAAGACCATAGTATATATACGCCATTAAAAATCAATAAATGCAAGTAGACTCTGAGTCTTCCTTTTAAATCTTCATGAGGGACTCTTTTATAAATCTGTTTAACCCTTACCCCTTATTCAATAATTTCAACATTATCCACAAACCAGTCCATATTAAGTGTCACATCACTAATTGCGATATCTCCTGCCTTTATTCGTTCATTACC
Source organism: Clostridia bacterium (assembly GCA_022361035.1). Lineage (GTDB taxonomy): Bacteria > Bacillota > Clostridia > Peptostreptococcales > Caminicellaceae > JAKSBP01. Next base: position 16,639 of record JAKSBP010000445.1, on the reverse strand, counting down.
CTCATTATCAAATATTGGCCCTGTAAAGGGATGGAATTCCTTACTTATGATTGTTTTCTTCATGAGTTCTATGAGCTTTTGAGTTTCTAATGGTACAAAGCTTTTAGAATAATATATATCAACCACACCAGTATCCATTCCCCACCAGAAGTTTATGAGCTTAGAACTATTGTTGAAGATATCAATGATAGTTTTAAAACTGTCGTTGAGTATACTATTTAATATCTTTTCGTAAAAAATACCCCATTTCCATATGGGTGCTGCAAGATACTGGGTAGGAAGCTTTGTTTTAGCATCTATTGTACATAACATAGAATAAATACCATATTTCCTTGTTACTCCCCTTGGTATGATTAAGTTTTTATTCGATACGATATCTGCCCCCTCATCAACAAGCTTTTCGCTTATAAGGGTTGTTTTTTGGGGGTTATTCCATTCATGGGTCCATGCAACCTTTACCTTTGAGTAGGGATTAACCATTTTACATCCAAGGGCAAAGGAGTTAATGCAGCTTATCACTTCGGGGGTTGGATAGGTGGCAGTATATCCGATAATGTTACAATTTGTGAGGGAGCCAGCTATTAAACCAATCAAGAACCTAGGCTCGTAGGTTTTCCCGAAATAGTTGGATAAATGCATATATGGGCGATTTTCAGAGCAATTAAAAAATCTGATATTTGGATATTCTAATGCACAATGCAGGGCAGCATTGGAAAAAATTTCGCTGGTAGTAAATATCACATCATGATTTTCATCGGCCAACTTTTTTATACTATGGTAGGCAGAAGGGTCTTCAGGGACATTATCTATATAAGATGTTTGAATTTGGTCCTTAAAAACTCTTTCAATATACTTCCTGCCTAGCTCATGGGAATAGGTCCAACCAGAGGCTTCCTGATTACGAGCATATATGAATCCCACCTTTAGTTTTTTCTGAAGAATTAGCCGGTTTGTTATAGTAGACAGTACATTTTTGTGATTTAACTCCACCGGTTCAGTTTCAATGTCTTTGTGCATATTCTCAAACTCTTTGATAAGCTGCTTTAAAGGTTGTTTTAACTTTTCTGTATCTAGTTTATCGGGAATACCATAGATACATGAGTATTCTATAAAAGCATCTCCAGTAGTGATTAGAAGCTTATCTCCTCCCAGTTCATAATATATCTTCCTAAAAGGATTATAGACGTAGGCTTCAAAATGCTCATATTTATCCTTAGCCATAATTAGTTTAGGGTTATAATCCTTTAAAAGACTAAGTAGAACCTTAAAGCCCTTTAGTTGTGAAAACCAAATAGTATATATATTTGTTTCTTTATTAAATTTAAGAAACTCATAGTAAATTAAATTATTTATATCCGACTTATCGCTTTTAGGAAGTAGGCGAATAACCTCTGCTTGGTATGAATAAGCATCGAAATATTTCAGTACACTTATTCGCTTATTTCCTTCAATAACATAAAACCAGTTCATAAATTCGTAAACCTTTATAGGGTCCCTTAGACCATCATTTAAATGGATGTTGCAAAGCTCAATCCATTTAGCTTTAAACTCTTTGTTCTTACCATCAATAGGCATAAAATTCCTAGAAAATGAAGTGCTTCTAGAATGGGTATATGTTCCTTTAATTTTTTTAAGAGGTATTTCCATGATGCCCAAATTTATTGTTGATATTATTTCAGCCTCCTTTAGTAAAGCTTCCAAGGAGGGCAGTAAACATGTATCGCCTTTATAAGTACTGTTAGAGTATTCCTTTTTACCACGTTTTAAAGCTTGATTATAATGATCAAGGGCTACTAAATTATTATTCATAATATTACACTCCAATAAATGTTTTAGGATAATCTGGTAAATTAATTAATATATTATATCAAAAAAAATATATTATTTCTATTAACAACATATGACTTTAAATAATTGAGATGATAAATAAAAGTTTAGATTAAAGAGGGAAGAATTCCTTTATTTTTGTTAAAATTTTTAAAGAAATAAATTTTATGGTAAATAATAATGAGCTTTTGATTGATTTTGGAAGAAATTTTAATAAAATTGATTTAAAATGAAAGAATTTGAAATAAAATGATTGATTTCTTGAAGCTTGTAAACTATAATAATATTAAGATTTACTAAGAGGTGATTGAGATGTTAACTGAAGAAAGGCATCAAATCATATTGAAAATATTGAGAAATAAAGGGATAGTTAAAATAAATGAACTTGTAAAACTCACAAACACTTCAGAATCCACCATAAGACGTGACTTAACCTATCTTGAGAGAATTCATGAAGTTAAGAGAATCCATGGTGGGGCCGCCTTAATAAAAGGGAGGCTTAATGAACCGAGTTATAAGGAAAAACAAGTTCAAAATATTGATGAAAAATCGAAGATAGCTAAATATGCTTCTAATTTAGTAGAAGATGGAGATTGCATATATTTAGATGCTGGAACAACAACCTTTGAAATGATTAAATATATAGATAAGGAAAATATCGTTGTAGTTACAAATGGTTTAAAGCATATCGATGCCCTTGTGGAAAAAGACATTAATGCATATATATTAGGAGGAAAGGTTAAGGGTAGAACTAAGGCGGTTATTGGAACCGATGCATTGAAGAATTTAGAGAAATTTAGATTTGACAAATCCTTTATAGGTACAAATGGCATACATTTAGAATATGGCTTTACCACACCGGACTCAGAGGAGGCTATACTTAAGGAAAATGCCATAAAGCTATCGAGAGAAGCCTATGTATTGGCAGATGAGAGCAAGTTTGGTGAAGTTGCCTTTGTAAAAATATCAGATTTAAATAGGGCAGTAATTATTACTAACTCAAAGATTGAAGACTATGAAAGCTATCTTCAAAGAACTAGAATAAAGGTGGTTACGGAATAATGATATATACAATAACATTTAATCCATCTATAGACTATATTGTTCAAGTGGAAAATTTTAAACTAGGACACGTTAATAGAGTAAAGAGAGATTACAAATATCCCGGTGGTAAAGGAATTAATGTATCAAGGGTGCTTAATAACATGGGAGTAAAAAGTAAAGCCCTAGGTTTTATAGGAGGATTTACAGGAGAATATATTAGAAGCTTTTTAGAAAAGGAGGGAATTGATACAGAGTTTATAAGGGTTGAAAATGATACAAGAATAAATGTAAAGCTAAAGTCTAGTGAAGAAACGGAGATAAATGGAGAGGGACCTGAGATAAAAGAAGAAGCCTTAGATAAGCTGTTTAAGAGAATTGAAAAATTAACCCGTGATGATTTTGTTGTACTTGCAGGGAACATTCAGAGAACCCTTCCCAGAGACATCTATGCTGAGATTCAAAAAAGGTGTTTAGATAACGGAACAAAATTTGTAGTCGACACAACAGGTGAAGCTTTAACTTCCACATTAAAATACAATCCCTTTCTAATAAAGCCAAATATCCATGAGCTTGGTGAAATATTTGATACTAGGATAAACCATAAGAATGAAGCAATATCCTATGCTGGCAAATTAATAGAAATGGGAGCTCAAAATGTAATCATCTCAATGGGTGGCAGCGGAGCACTTTTAATTTATGATGGGGGAGTGTATCACGCCAAGGGATGCCGTGGAATAGTGAAAAACTCAGTTGGAGCTGGGGACTCCCTCATAGGTGGATTTCTTTCAAGCTATATTGATAAATCAAATATTTTAGATGCGTTTAAAATGGGAGTTGCCTGTGGAAGTGCTACAGCCTTTTCCGATGACCTTTGTAAAAGAGATGAAGTGGAAAAGCTATTGAAAGAGATTGAGATATCTAAATTAGCCCATTGTGTTAGCTTCTAAGCCTAGGAAATTTGATATTTAAAATCACATCACTTTGCCTAGGTAGTTAAATTAAATTGGGGGGAAAATTATGAAAATAACAGAATTATTAAATGAGGATACTATAATTCTTAGATTAAAATCTACTACAAAGACCGAGGTAATAGAAGAACTGGTGAATAAATTAGATAGTGCAGATAAAATAGTTAATAAAGAGAAATTCAAACAGGCGATTCTAAAAAGAGAACAACAATTTTCAACGGGCATAGGTGATGGGGTGGCAATTCCCCATGCTAAGACCTCTGAAGTTAAGACACCGGCCCTAGTCTTTGGTTACTCTGAAGATGGTATAGATTATGATTCATTGGATGGAAAGCCAGCCCATATATTCTTTATGATAGCTGGGAAGGAGGAAGAAAACAATGAACACTTAGAAACATTGTCTAGACTATCTACCATGCTTATGAAGGATGAATTTAAAAATAGAATAATGAATATAAAGAATAAAAAGGAATTATTAAATGTAATTGATTATTATGAAGAAGTAAAACTAGAGGAAGAGGGTACTAATATAACTACTTCTAAAGGAGGAATCCTAGCAGTAACAGCTTGTCCAACGGGTATAGCTCATACCTATATGGCCGCCGATGCCCTCAAGAATAAGGCTAAGGAAATGGGTGTAGGAATAAAAGTTGAAACAAATGGTTCTACAGGAGTTAAAGATAAATTAACCCATGAAGAGATAAAAGATGCAGCTGCCATAATAGTTGCCGCGGATACCAAGGTTGAGATGGAAAGGTTTGAAGGGAAGAAAGTGATTGAGGTTCCCGTCGCACAGGCAATAAAAGAACCTGAAAAACTTATTAATAAATGCCTAAAGGGAGATGCACCGATATATCGGTACACTGGAAATGACAGGGACTCTGTGAGTACAGGTAAAATGGAGAGAGCAGGATTTTATAAGCATCTTATGAATGGTGTTTCAAATATGCTTCCCTTTGTAGTTGGTGGGGGTATATTAATAGCCATCTCCTTCATGTTTGGAATTGAAGCCTTTAATCCAAATAATCCATCCTTCCATCCCTTTGCTAAACTTTTAATGGATATAGGTGGTGGAAGTGCCTTTGCACTTATGATACCAATACTAGCTGGATTTATAGGTATGAGTATTGCAGATAGACCGGGTTTTGCACCGGCTATGGTGGGAGGATTTATTGCCGCAAATAATGGCGCAGGATTTTTAGGTGGTTTAATTGCAGGATTCTTAGGTGGATACGTTGTTTTGCTACTGAAAAAATGGTTTTCAAACTTGCCACCTTCCCTTGAAGGTATGAAGCCAGTTCTTTTATATCCTCTATTTGGTATATTTATAACGGGAGCAATTATGCTGCTTGTTGTTGTAAATCCTGTAAACAGCTTGAATTTGGCTCTAGAAGAATGGTTAAATTCTATGGGAGCTGCTAATAAAGTCATATTAGGTTTAATACTAGGTGGTATGATGGCGATAGATATGGGAGGGCCTATAAATAAGGCAGCCTTTACCTTTGGTATAGCGATGATTGATGCAGGAAACTTTGCGCCCCATGCTGCAGTTATGGCAGGTGGTATGGTACCACCCTTGGGAATAGCTATTGCCACTACTTTATTTAGAAACAAATTTACTAAAAGTGAAATAGAATCGGGAAAAACCTGCTATATAATGGGTGCATCATTTATTACAGAGGGTGCCATACCCTTTGCTGCGGCAGACCCTGGTCGAGTTATACCTTCTATAATTATGGGTTCAGCCGTTGCCGGTGCCCTGTCCATGATCTTTAATATAGGATTACCGGCTCCCCATGGTGGTGCATTTGTAATTCCTATAGTTAAAGGAAGCCCTTTATTGTATATAGCTGCAATTCTAATAGGCTCATTGATAACGGCATTGATGGTAGGATTTCTTAAAAAACCAATCAGTGAGTAAAGAGATATTGCTGAATCGATAGGAAAGATTATTAATGCTGAAGATACAATTGTGAAAAGTAAGGCAAGTAACCTTAATTTTAAAAATATAAAAATATTTAAAGAGTAGTACAATCCAACAAGTTGGATTGTACTACTCTTTATTTTAACTCATCTTTTGAAACGAAGGGCTAGATGCTCATATCTTAAAAGATAAATTTAAAATTGTCACCAATTATAATGACATAACGTTAATATCTTTATATTGAATAAAGGATGATAGAGACATATAATTGACTTAACAGAATAGTCAGACAAAGCAAATATTGAGTTTTGTCACTATTAAATTATGTCACTAATAAATAAGGAGGAAAATTTATGACGAGCTTGGAGAGTTCTAAGCAAGGTGGGGCAAAGGAAGGAATCCAAAAATTTGGTAGATTTCTCAGTGGTATGGTAATGCCAAATATAGGGGCATTTATAGCATGGGGATTAATAACAGCATTATTCATACCTACAGGATGGACGCCAAACGAGAATCTTAGTGCCTTAGTTGAGCCTATGATTTTGTACCTACTGCCATTATTGATTGGTTATACTGGAGGTAAGTTAGTTGCGGGTACAAGAGGTGGAGTCATAGGAGCAGTGGCAACCATGGGTGTAGTAGTTGGAGTAGATATTCCAATGTTTATAGGTGCAATGATAATGGGACCGGTAGGTGGATATGTAATTAAAAAGTTTGATGAATTAATCGAAGGAAAAGTTCCATCAGGATTTGAAATGTTGGTAAACAATTTTTCAGCAGGAATTATAGGTATGATATTAGCTTTAGTGTCTTACTTAGGAATAGGACCAGTAGTATTAGGATTAAATAACGCATTAAAAACAGGAGTAGAAGCAATTGTAAATTCAGGTATGTTACCGCTATCATCTTTGTTTATTGAACCAGGGAAGATATTATTTTTAAATAATGCAATAAATCATGGAGTATTGGGACCTCTAGGAATACAAGAAGCAAAGGAACTTGGGAAATCGATTTTCTTTTTGTTAGAAGCAAACCCTGGACCAGGGCTTGGGATATTGTTAGCATACTGGACGTTTAGTAAAGGAATGGTAAAAGAATCAGCACCAGGGGCAATCATCATACATTTTTTAGGTGGGATACATGAAATATACTTCCCCTATGTATTGATGAATCCAATATTATTATTAGCAGTAATAGCGGGAGGAGCAAGTGGAGTACTTACCTTTAGCATTTTTGGGTCTGGACTGGTTGCAACTCCATCTCCGGGAAGTATCTTTGCAATGCTGGCAATGACACCAAAGGGAGGATTTATAGGAGTAATATTGGGTGTAATAGTATCTACTGTAGTTTCCTTCTTGATTGCATCCTTCTTTATAAAAAGGAAGAGTGATGACATGGGAGAAGAAAAATTGAAAAGCGCGAGAGTAAAGGTAAAAGAATTAAAGAATAAAAAGTCAAATAATAACATTAAAAAGATAGTATTTGCATGTGATGCAGGTATGGGATCGAGTGCTATGGGTGCATCGTCTTTGAGAAATAAATTTAAAAAAGCTAGCATAGATATAGAGGTTATGAACAGTGCAATAGACCAAATTCCAAAAGATGTAGATATAGTTATTAGTCATAAGAATCTAACACCAAGAGCAAAATCCTATGCTTCTAAAGCTGAGCATATTTCTATTGAAAACTTTGTAGGCAGTCAAGTATATGATGAGTTAGTAGAAAGATTTTCTAAGTAATTAAGCAATGTATAAAACAGTGGAGATATGAGTCTTCACTGTTTTATTATGGTTCATTTCTAGAAGGGAAATTTGACCGAAAACGAAGGGACTCGAGTCCTTGAGTTGTTTATTTTGACCTGAAATATATTTAAAAATGTCATATATGAATAATGACAAACAAAATTATGTTTCCGTTGAATTCAAGTTTTTTACTAGGATATAATTATATTAAGATAGATATTAATTTACTAATGTCACTAATTAGAAATGAAGGTGAATAGTATGGTCGACCTATTAATAACTTCACGTGCAAAACAGATATTAGAGATTATTTGCAATACTTTGGATTCAATAACTGTAAAGAAGATATCAGAAAGATTAGGGGTTAGTACTAGAACGGTTTTAAGAGAAATGCCTACTGTAGAAAAATGGTTAAAAGATAATGGTTTTGAACTCGTTAAAAAACCAAGGATTGGTATAAAGCTAATAGCTGCACTAGAGGATAGAGAGAGATTAAAGAGGCTATTAGATAGGGAACTGATCGAAAAAACCTTCACTCCAGAGGAAAGACAATCATTGATTATTAGCGAACTTTTAGAGAGAAAAGAGCCTACAAAGCTTTTTTACTTTTCATCTATTTTAAAAGTATCTGAAGGTACTATTAGCCATGATTTAGATAAAGTAGAAAACTGGATAAAAAAATATAAATTAGATTTGGTTAGGAGACCGGGGTTAGGTGTCTATTTAAAAGGTAATGAAGAGGCCTTTAGGAAAGCTATGATTAATTTATTGTATGAAAATTTAGATGAAAATCAAATGTTAAATATAATCCGTCAAAATCTAACTGCTATTACTCAAACACAGCAAAGTATAGAGATTAGCACTAAAAACAGGCTGATAAACTTAATAGATAAAGAGATTATAAAGGAAATAGAGATGGTAATTCAAGCTGCTGAAGGAGATTTGGAATATAATCTTACGGATAGCTCCTACACAGGATTGATTGTACATCTTGCCCTTGCAATACAAAGAATAAAAAATAATGAGAAAATCACAATGAAAGACGATATGCTGAAAGAGCTTATACACAGTGATGAATATGAAATAGCTGAAAAAATAGCAAATCAAATTTCTAAATCTCTAGGAGTAGATATTCCTAAGGATGAAATAGGATATATAACGATGCATTTAAAGGGTTCTAAGATGAGAAATGGCGTATATAAAAGTGATTTCAAAGATATAGATGAATTTATAATAGACAATTTTGAATTGACCAAACTGGTAAATCAAATGATTAAAATTGCAGAGAATGAATCTGGTTATTCTTTAAAGCATAACGAAAACCTATTAGTTGGATTAGTCAGCCATCTTAGACCTGCTATTGACAGGCTTAAGATGAATTTAGATATTCGTAACCCATTGCTTTTGAAAATTAAAGAAATTTATCCAGAAATATTTGAAATCAGCAAAAAGTGTGCACAGGTTATAAACAAAAGATTTAATGTTGAGATGCCTGAAACTGAAATTGGTTTTATTGCAATGCATATAGGTGCAGCAATAGAAAAAAAGAGACAATTAGGTTCAATGGCAAATAGAATCTACAACGTTGTCGTTGCTTGCACTAGTGGAATAGGAACATCTAAACTATTGGCTACTAGACTAAAAAAAGAATTTAAGAATTTACACATTGTAGATACTGTTTCAACGGTTCAGATTAAGGAAAAATGGCTTAAAGAGAATAAAATAGACCTAATTATTTCTACAGTTTATGTGGATGAAGCTCCAGTTCCAATAGTAAACGTAAATCCTCTATTGCTTGAAGATGACATTGAGAAAATAGGAAGCATATTAGAAAAACTGGATGCACATATCGAAAACACCGTCAAAATAAATTATAAGTTAGATTGTAATCTGAAAGAGCGAGCTTCTGCTTTAAGGGATTATGGAGAAGGGGTATTCGAAATATTAGAAGGATTTTTCTTTGAAGAGAATTTAAATGTTGATAATATCGATGAATTAATTGACCACATAAGTAATTCGGTAGGTACTAATATAGAAGATATAAACAGCATTAATAATGACTTAAAAGCTAGAGAAAAAGATGGGAGTACAATATTAAGTGGAAAAGAATTTACTTTATTACATTGCCGTACCAAGGGAGTTAATACCCTTAGGCTTGGATTAATTAGACTGAGTAATGAGAATCCAATTTCTTGCTCAAATAATAATGGAGAGAAAGAGAAGATAAAAACTGCTCTAATTATGATGACTCCGTTTGATAAAAACAGGAGACATTTAGAAACTATAAGTGAAATTAGTAGATGCATTATAGATGAGCCTAGATTTGTTGACATATTAGCCCTAGGTACAAGTGAAGATATATATAATGAAGTAAATCGTATTTTAAATAGATTTCTTAATTCAAAGATTAACATGATTTAGGAGGAGGTCGCTCGTGAAGATTATGGCTGCAAGCAATTTAATTACAGTAGTTATGACACAAGAGATTGGGTTCTCAGGAAGAGTTTTAGGAGCAATGATATTTATAGTATTTTCTTTCTTAGTAGCAGCACTTTTTATAAAAAGAAAAAGAGAAAAATCAACTGAAAAAATATTGGAGAGTGAAAAGGAACAAGAATTAAAGGAGAAAAATTCAAGTAGCAGTGAAGAAGTTTTAGGAGTAAATGAAGATGAGAAAGAGAACAATGAAATTCTTAAAAAAGAAAATATTTTATTAGGTTTAAAAAATGTAGATAAAGAAGAAGCAATCAAAATGGCAGGACAGCTTCTAGTGGATGGAATGTATGTAGAGGAGGAATATATTCAGGCAATGTTGGAAAGAGAGGAACTAGTGTCAACCTATATTGGCAATGGAATAGCTATACCTCATGGAGTTGGGTCCTCTAAAGATAAAATAAAGAAATCGGGAATTGTAGTTCTTCAATTTCCAGAGGGTGTAGACTTTGGAGATGATAATAAGGCATATTTAGTCTTAGGCATAGCTGGAAAAGGCGATGAACATTTAAAAATTCTTTCAAATATTGCCACTTCATTGGAAGATAAAGAAAGGGTAGAAAAATTAGTAAAAACAAAGGATGTTGATAGCATCCAGAAAATACTTATATCAAATTAGTGTTATTGAGGGGGGCGTACTGTGATTCTTACAATAACTTTTAATCCTGCCATAGACAAAACTATGATTATAGATGATTTTAGACTTGGAAGAGTAAACAGAGAGTCAGGATTAAGGATTGATGCTGCGGGAAAGGGCATTAATGTATCAAAGGCAATACAAAATCTTGATGGCAAAAGTAGAGCAATGGGCATACTGGCTGGAAGTGCAGGAGAATTCATAAAAGATGAGTTAGATAAAGTAGGAATTGAAAATGATTTTTTATTTATCGAAGGTCAAACGAGGACTAATGTCAAGGTTGTAGATGAAATGAACAATTTAGTAACTGACATAAATGAAAATGGTCCATTTGTTTTAGAAGATGATTTGAAAACATTTGAAAGAAAAGTAATTGATAGTTTATCAGAGGATTCTATAGCAGTATTTTCAGGCAGCGTTCCTAGAAACGTGGATAAAGAAGTATACAAGAGATTAATTAGTGGAGCTAAGGCAAAGGGTGTAAAAACTGTTCTTGATGCAGATGGAGAATTACTTATTGAGGGATTAAAGGCTGGCCCGTACCTTGTAAAGCCTAATACTCACGAGTTGGAAAAGATATTTTCCAAAGGTATAAAAAGCACAGAGGATATTATAAAATATGGGGAAAAGCTTTTAGAATATGGTGTGGAGCATGTTGTTGTTTCCTGTGGAGGAGATGGGTCAGTTTTTATAAATAAAAAGCAGATTGCAATAGTAAAGGGTATAAAAGTAGAGGTTAAAAGCACCGTTGGTGCTGGGGACTCCATGTTAGCTGCCATAGCGCTGGCTATTGATAAGGGGTATTCCCTTGAAAAGACTATTAAATTAGCAGTTGCCGCAAGTGTAGCTAGTGTTATGAAAGAAGGCACACAATCAGGTAATATTGATGATATCAATAAATTAGTTGACAAAGTAGAATTTAAATTGATTGAGAGGAGAGGTTTATAGATGAAAACTAGAGCTGTAAGAATGTATGGTGAAGATGATTTGCGATTGGAAGAGTTTGAACTACCAGAAATAAAAGATGATGAAATTTTAGTTAAGGTTATTTCAAACGGTATTTGTATGTCGACCTATAAAGCTGTAAAACAAGGGGCTAGACACAAAAGAGTACCGGAAGATGTTGCAGTTAATCCAATAATTACAGGACATGAATTTGCTGGTGAAATTGTAAAAGTTGGAGACAAATGGAAGGATCAATTTAAAGAAGGAAATAAATTTGCACTTCAACCTGCATTGAATTATAAAGGCAGCCCCTATGCTCCTGGATATTCATATAAGTATTTTGGTGGAAATGCAACTTATACAATTATTCCAAGGGAAGTTATGGAGCTGGGATGCTTAATTAATTATGATGGAGAAGGTTTTTTTGAAGCGTCATTAGCAGAGCCAATGTCTTGCGTTATTGGAGCTTTTCATTCTAATTACCATACAAAAAGTGGTGTTTACCAACACGAAATGGGAGTAGTCCGTGATGGTAATATGGCTATACTTGGTGGGGCAGGACCAATGGGACTTGGTGCCATAGATTATATTATCAATTGTGAAAGAAAACCTAAGCTTCTTGTTGTGACTGATATAGATGATAGCAAGCTTGACAGAGCACGTAGGATACTTACCCCAGAAGAAGCTAGGGCAAAGGGTGTTGAGCTTAAATATGTTAATACAAAGAATATTGAAACCCCTGAAGAATACCTATTATCCCTTACTGATAACAAAGGCTACGATGATGTATATGTATATGCTCCTGTTGAGTCCCTTGCAGAGCAAGGTGATAAAATACTAGGGAAAGATGGATGCTTAAACTTTTTTGCTGGACCTACTAATAAGCAGTTTTCGGCAAAGGTAAACTATTATAATGTTCATTATTCTGCAACTCATATTATAGGATCGACTGGTGGAAATACAGATGATTTAATTGAATCATTGGAAATGACAAGTAAGGGACTAATAAATCCAGCAGTAATGGTTACCCATGTTGGAGGGATGGATAGTGTATCAGAAACGATCTTAAATTTACCTAATATTCCTGGTGGTAAAAAATTAGTTTATACAAATATGGATATGGAATTAACAGCTATAGAGGACTTTGAAGAAAAGGGTAAAACAGATGAGTTTTTTGCAAAGTTAGCTGAAATTACCAGTAGGCACAGGGGTTTGTGGTCTCTGGAAGCAGAAAAATATCTATTAGAAAATAAATTTAAAGGTTAGGAAGTTTTTTCATAAGGTAATTATGGAACTTTCTCACTTTAAAAAACATAGTTAGAATTTAATTTATATAATGGAGAAATAGGATAGCCCAATTTATTGGACTATCCTATTTTAAATTTGAAATTAGTACAAGTAGTTTGTTTTCAAATTCTACAGATAAAACTTAGTGTTTATTAAATGAATAATACAAGAAAATCCAAAAACTTTCAATTATAAATCATAGTTAGAGGATTTTATTATCATATTTACTTTACAAGAAAAATAGAATAGGAGTATAATATAAATATCCCCCATAGGGGGATATTTATTGTGAGGTGATAATTGTGAAAGAAGAAGGAAAGCAGATTAAATTAAGGGAAGCTTTACTTGATGTAAGCAGATACAAAGTAGTCCTTACATTGGCTCTACCGGCAATGATAGAACATATATTACAGGTACTCATTGGAGTTGTAGATACCTATTTTGTCAGCAGATTGGGAACTGAGGCAATTGCTGGCGTAGGTATTACAAATTTAATTATAAATGTATATATTGCTTTTTTTGTTGCCCTTGGAGTTGGAACGACAGCAGTTGTTTCAAGAAATATTGGCGCCGGTGAAACTGAAGCCGCAAATCATGCAGTTAGGCAGTCCATAATAATGGCACTGGTCATAGGAATAATTTCTGGAATTTTCAACTTGTTATTTTATAAAAGACTATTTCTACTTCTTGGGGCTGAAGAAAAGGTTATGGCCTATGGTATTCCATACTTTTTGATAGTAGCGGTGCCATCCATATTTTTGTGTATAATAAAGGTATTATCAAGTGCCCTTCGTGGTGGGGGCGATACCAAGACACCAATGAAAGTAGGTGTAATTTCAAATATCATAAATATAGTACTAGATTACGTATTAATCTTTGGTATTTTTGGTTTCAGCGGACTTGGAATAGTAGGAGCTGCCCTTGCCACTACAATATCTAGAATTGTTGGGGCCTCTATGCTGTTTATAAAGCTTAATGATAAAAAAGGAAAATTAAAGGTCAATTTCTTTGATAGTTGGAAAGTGGATAAAAGTACAATAAAGTCAATCACAAAGATTGGATTACCTGCGGCAATTGAAAAGCTTATAATGAGATTTGGGCAATTAGTGTATAGTGGAATGATAATAAAAATTGGTACCCTTGCCTATGGGGCCCATAATATAGCCGGAACTATAGAGAGCTTTTCATATTTGCCCGGTTTTGGTTTTGCGATAGCTGCATCTACATTGGTTGGACAAAATTTAGGAGCTGGTAGGCCCAAAGAAGCTCAGGCCTATGGTTTGATATCAAATTTTTTATCTACTATTTTTATGGGGGCTATGGGGATTACTTTCTATATATTTGCCCCGTCATTGGCAGGAATTTTCACCCAGGATGCAGAAGTATCTATTTTAGTGGTAAAGGTTTTAAGAATTATAGCTTGCTTTCAGCCCTTTTTAAGCATAACCTTTGTCATAACCTCGGCTCTACAGGGAGCTGGAGACACAAAATTTCCTATGTATTCTACCCTGATTGGAATATGGGGAGTTAGAGTTTTAGGAGTATACCTTTTAGGTATAACATTAAAAATGGGTCTCATAGGAGTGTGGATTGCCTATGTTTTTGACATATCTATTAGAGGAATAATATTGATGGTCAGATTCATGAGGGGGAAATGGAAGGAAATAAAAATAGAATCATAGATTTGTAAAGGAGTTTTTTTATGAGTGAACACAACCATCCACAAAGAAAACAAATTATTAACAGAATGGCAAGGATAGTAGGTCATGCAGATGCAGTAAAAAGAATGTGTGAAGAAGGAAAGGGATGTACCGATATACTCATACAGATAGCAGCCGTAAGGGCAGCCCTTAATAACGTAGGAAAGCTTATCCTTGAAGATCATGTCAATCATTGTGTATTTGAGGCCGTTGAGAATAATGACCAGGAGGCATTAAAAAAGCTTCATGACGCAATTGATAAATTTGTAAAATAGATATATTTCATATTAATTTAATGATGATTTTTAAAAAAAGTGTTTAAGTAAGAATATTAATAGGTATATATAGGATATATATAAAATAAAGGATATGATTCAATCAAAGGCTTGAGTTTTTTAAGGAACTACTTTATAAAAGCTGAAAGAGAATAGTTTTAAGGAATTGCCTAAATCCCAATTAAAAAAGGTGATTCTATAAAGCTAATCACATATATTTTCCATATTAAAAACTACTCTGAAAAATTAGAGTAGTTTTTAAGCTTTTGACAAACCTGAATTTCTTCGTTGTTGCTTCAAGCGAGAACCCTTCCGTATTTCTATATACGCTGCGGCCTCCCGCTTTCAGCACGCCTCGAACTTCAAATTTGTCAAAAGCCTATCATCTTGTTAACTTTGTTAACAAGATGACTACTCTAAAATTTAGAGTAGTTTTTAATGTATTGAAGTCTGGAAAAATTTTAACATTGATAGAATGCTCTCTAAATATTAAAATAAAACAAACTGTATATTTTAGATTTAGAATACTCAAATACTGACGATAGAATATAAACAAAAGCTTAAGTTATATTAAAATGTCTTTAAATTGAAAAATTATAAATATATTTGGGTCTTTATCGGCATAGTTTATAATACTTATACTAAAGTAAAGGGGGAAAAGCTTTTGAAGAAGAATAATATATCTACAATTGGATTTATTATTATAAGCATAATTACAGTTGTGTTTATTGTTTATTATTCTGAGTCAACAGTACAGACAGCTATAAGTATAAAAGAAAATAATAAACTCATAGTGCAAAAACCCGATGTAATTATTGAATATTACAATCAGGACAATGATTTTATAGTAGATGGAGAAAAAATAATCTATATCTCATTAGACATACTCTCTGAACATTTAAATACTAGAACCAGCTTTGACCCAGAAGATAACATAGCTATCATAACAACATTAGATAAGGTTATAAGGTTTTATGGAGAAACAGATAGGGTAAAGGTAAATGGCATGGAAGTAGATTATATTAGCCCTATGATAATGTACGATAAAAAACTATTAATACCAGTAAGTCAAATTGAGGAGTCCTTAAAAATTGAAAGCAATATTATAGAAAACTCTAATAATATAATTATCAGAAGTCTATTAGATAATGAAAGAGTTGGAGAAACAGATAGAAGTATTGTTACCTTAAAGAGGGATAAAAGTCCTTGGTCTGAGGTTATTGGAGTATTAAGCCGTGGAGATAAGATACAAATAATATCAGAGGATAATGAATGGATGAAAATTTTAACTGATGGTGGTATGGAAGGCTTTGTCAAGAAAGGGACCATTGGAAAAATTGAAAAGATTATGGGATTAGAGGATGAAAAAAACACCTCTATTTGGAAACCAGAAAAGGATAGGATATCACTTACATGGGAGCACGTCCATTCAAGAAATCCAGATACTAAAAAAATAAAAGAAATGGAAGGCGTAAATGTCATATCTCCTACATGGATAAAGCTTTCAAGCCCATCGGGGGGCTTAAAAAGTAACATAAGTAAAAATTATATTGATTGGGCCAAGGGAAGGGGCTATAAAATATGGGTTCTATTTTCAAACTCCTTTGACCCTGACCTTACAGATAAATTTTTAAACAATTCCATAGCAAGGGAAAGGGTAATCAATGATTTATTAGAGATGATAAAGGATAATGATATTGATGGAATAAATATAGACTTTGAGAATGTCTATGTAAAAAATAAGGAATTACTTGTACAATTTGTAAGAGAAATGACACCTGTCTTTCATGAAAATGG
>JAKSBP010000271.1 GCA_022361035.1 Clostridia bacterium | reverse complement strand
ATGCCTTTGAAAAAGCCTCCGGTGTCTCATAGCCATATTTAAATGCAATATCAATTATTTTACTATCACTTGATATTACATCCTTTACAGCAAGGGACAGTTTTCTTTGCCTAATATATTCATTTAATGTCATCCCCGTAAGCATATAAAATGTTCTTAAGAAGTGAAATTTAGATGAATAGGCTATCTTTGCAACTTCCTCCGATTTTATATTTTTTTCGATGTTATTTTCTATATACTCTAGGGCATTGTTCATATTTGCAATCCAGTTCATTTTCCAACATCCTTTCAATAAAAGAATATCATCAATCAGGCTTCTTTTCCTGTCTTATAATGCTATGTATTGACAGATAGTATAAGGATTCTCAGTGGCTACTTTCGTTTATTAAGTTTGTAAGTAACTCATCTATATATATTCAATGTAATTCTTATATAAATAAAGGGGTATGTCTCCCATTAGCTTTAGTAAAGGTCCAATACTTGATTTTCATAATTTAATCTATTCTGCTAGCTCCAAGGCAATTTCCATCATCTTAGTAAAGGCAGTTTGCCTTTCCTCCGGTGTCGTTTCTTCTTTGGTAAGTAGATGATCACTTACGGTTAGGATACATAATGCATTAACTCCAGCCCTAGCCGCATTCATATATAAAGCTGCCGCCTCCATCTCTACCCCTAAAATCCCCATCTTCATCCATTTACTTGCTGCTTCTGAATCATCGTTATAAAAAATATCACTGGATAATATGTTTCCTACATGAACTTCTATGTTCCTTTCATCTGCAACCTTTTTAGCCTTGTCCAACAGTTTCCATGACCCTATTGGTGCAAAAGTTCCAGGTAGATTGTATTGAGATGCATAGTTTGAGTTAGTTGAGGCTCCCATTGCGAAAATAATATCATAGAGGTTTAAATGCTTTTGCATAGCTCCACAGGAACCAACACGGATTAAGTTTTTCACGCCAAAGACATTTATCAGTTCCCAAGAATATATGCCTATACTTGGCATTCCCATTCCCGTTCCCATAACTGAAATCTCTTTTCCCTTGTATGTACCTGTGTAACCAAGCATATTTCTTACTGCGTTAAATTGTACTACATCCTCTAAATAATTATCTGCTATGTATTTCGCACGTAAAGGGTCTCCTGGCAGTAGAATAGTTTCAGCTATTTTTATGTTTTCTGATTTTATATGTGGAGTATATTTTCCCATTATCCATTCTCCTCTCCAATCTTTATTTAGTATGCTTTTCCTAATACTCACAATCTATAATCAACCAACTTTAAAGTTTAGTGTTGATTGCCTATAGAATACTTTTAGTTTAGTATATTAGACGCTATCTTTCAAGTTTAAATGGACAATAAATTCTTTTTCTATTTATCACAAAAATAGACCGCTATATAATATAGCGGTCTCATTATGTTAGTTTAAGTTTACTTCATACATATTGCATATATCTATTAACCAGGGTCTAGAGTCTCTTTCGGCACTTACTACGATACTTAGTCCAGCATATAATATCACTGTAGCTACGGTTGCAATAATCAATTTTTTAAATTTCATGATTATTCCCCCCTTTCTTTTTTCATCAATCCAAAAGATATCTTAATAGTGCCTTACTCTTTCCATTTTTTTTGTCACAATAATAGTAGCTTACTCTTATTAATAGATCCCTCATCTCTTCCTTCTTATCAATAAGGCCCTTAATTTCTTCAACTAAATTATCAAGTTCTTCTTCTTTATCATTCCTTATATAGAACTGTAAAATTTCTTTATATACTTCAACTAATGATATATGATTCTTCCATTGCTTCCCTGCTTCAAGAGACTTGTTTAAAAATAAGGCTTCATTTTCATAGTCACCCATAGCTCTATAGCATCTTCCTAAGTTTAGATATGTATCTACTAAATTATAATTCTCTATTATTAATTCTATATGCATACACTTGTGAAAATATTCCATTGCATTTTCTATTTTATTATATTTTTTTAGATATATCTCACCCATATTAAAATATGCAGATGCCTTTAGGTCAAGCTGCTCTTCTTCAGACATATCAATTATTTGTTCATATATTTTTTCAGCCATTTTATATTCTTTTTTTCTAAAATAAACATTTCCCTTTAGTAAAAGAATATCTAGATGCTGTGATTTATTTAAATACTCAGATGTTGCCTCTAGATTTTCTAAGCTTTCTAGACATTCAACATACTGGTCTAGGTTTTTATATGCTAAAGCATTATTATATAAAATACGATTATGCAAATTTATGTCTTTAATATTGTTTTCATCTAATATTAATTTAGCATGAATATTATAATAGATGCCTTCCTGATAATCTTTAAGGACAATCTTATTCCTGCCCACCTTTAAATAGACCTCGGCTATTTTAAAGTCATTTGTTTCCTTAATATAGTTTTCTAAAGCTTTAATATAATATATATTGCTTTTTATGAACTGTTCTTCTCCATATAAGTGGTCTCCAGTTATTTCATATATTTCTGCTTTCTTATCCTTTATATCCCAATATCTAAATATTTGCTCTGCTTTTTGCAGTATTATATTAAAGCTTTTATCATCATCCAAACTATTTTTCAATTCTACTAAATACTGCCTCAGTAACTGATTAGCTTGATTTCTTTCACTTCTCATTAAATATTCAGCAGTAATTTCTAATGGAATCCCATTCTGCTCAGCATAGCCCATCATGCTTGAAACAATTATTTCCGCCGTATCTTTTACAAGCTTTGTTTTTCCATTTTCAATATAACTTATTAAATTTCTTGTAACCTTTCCTCCCGTTATTTCACTCTGTTTCAGCCCTAAATATCCTCTTATCCTTCTAATTTTTTCTCCTGGCGATAGAATTGTATCTTCTAAAAAATACACTACACTTCCCCCTATAATCCATAATTTATATATATCTTTAGATTTGTTGTTATAATAATACAAATTAAATTTGCTTTCAATAGAGTTTTTAAAATAATAAGCAAATATTAATTTTTGTATTTAACCTTCATAATCCTATTATAAATTATTATATATCTATTAATAAATTATACTTACACTTTCCTATTTTATAACCTAGCTTATTATAAAATTTGTATATATGCAAATTACAGAGCACAATTTACCAAAGATATGGGGATTAATCCATTATTATTCTAAAACAATTTCCTTTAGTATTGAATGACCCTTATATACCTTAAGCTTTGCAAATGCCTCTCCCTTTCTGACTTTTTCTTCTAATTCTCTACCAGTATTCTCAGGGACAAAGTATTTATCTAGGGCATAGCTTACCCTAATTTGTCTAGGTCCTCCTGTATCAATTTTATTCCACATAATATATTCATATTTTCCTATCATATATATACCTTGCTCTGGTTTTTGCAAAGTCACTCTATCAACTTCATAATGTTTATCTTTTTTATTTAACTGTACATATAATTTCTTTCTCTTTAAGTCCTGAGATGATGAATGATTATTGTCATCTATTTCATCTAATATTTCTTTATCTACCTTGCTAACATCTATATCATTAATATCGTAATTTAATCTTATATACTCACCTCTAAATATGTCCTTTGGATTATATGCCTTTGTTTTAATTAGTATCTCTTCGCCAAAGATATTAGTTATCATAGGCTTAATAGACATGGAGGTAAGTATCAGAATCATTATTATAAATGATAATAAATATTTGAATCGCCTTTTTTTAATACGTTTTTTCATCTAAGACACCTCCTCGATCTTTTCTAATCCTTTCAAAATAATGGCCGAATCCTAATAGTATTAATCCGCCAATGATAAAGAATAATGATTTTGGCATAAAATCATATAGAGTATCGAAGTAATATCTCAGGATTAAAATACAAGTAAATATTAGAGGGACTAAAAGACGCTTTCTAACTAGGCTTAGTAAATATATTATCAATATTATACCAAATCCAATAGTAATATAGTTTCCATCCTCTACAAAAGGTAACTCTTCCCACATGTCCCTAAAAGTCAACATGAATCCACTAATACCTATCACAATCATACCCTGTAATCTAAAGGTATCTAAGTTTAAATCATGTCTTATATAATACATACCCAGACCAATTAAGAAAAATATTATGGCTATGTATATTCCATCTAAATTAAAGTAGTTTAATAGATATAGGATAGAGTTAAGTGCTACTGCCGTATTAAAGAAGGTAATCACTTTAGAGGAATTAAAATATTTATTTCCCCAGTAAAAAATAGTAACTAGTATTATTGTGTACACTATTATATTTTCATTAAAGCTTGCATTGATGTATATAATTCCAAGTACATGGGCAAAAATGAATAGTATTTTTTCTTTTAATATAAGTGACATTATAAGTATACCAATCGTCCATAGAAGGAAGGATTGTGTGGGCCCTCCACTAAAATTAAATATTTGCTCCATTAAAAATATACCTGCTCCGTATATGAGTCCACTTAAATATAAAAGAGCCTTTGATGTCTTTGGATAATCCTTCTCCAGCTTAAATGATGTAAACATAGAGACTCCTAATGCCGTCATTATAGTAGCTACCTTTAAAAACTTACTCATATAATCCCAGTTACTTGCTATAAAGCTCAAAATTCCAAGGCCAATTAAAACAGCCCCTATTGTTACAAGTATCTTTATAAAGTTAATCCCCGAATCTTCTTCATAGAATGTCATCATGTCATCTAGCTGCTGCTCTGTAATAATTCCCTTGTCTTTTTGCCATTTAAGTTCAGCTGAAAGAAATTTATAGCTTGACCTGCTCAGTTTTTTCTTCATCATCCTTCACCTCTTTTATAAGCTCTTGAAATTTTTCAAATATATAGTCTCTATTATAGGAACTGTACCATCTTCTGTTATTTCCATCGATTATTCTATAATGGGAACTAATGATATTTCTTTGAATTTTAAATTTTTCTTTGTGCTCTATATTTTTCCACCACACCTTTCCTCCACCAGTCACATTCCGTGGAACAGCTATATTTTCAAATATTACAGCTTCTAAAAGCTCAATCGGGTCCTCTCCAAGTGTCATCTTTAATATCTCACTTTCCCTAAAAAGGCCGCATATGGCCATTATCAAAGTCCAAGAAGCTTTATTTCTCTCTTTCTCTATTTGAATTAAAGTTTTTTTAGAAATCCCTAAAACCTCAGCCATCCTGTCTTGAGAAAAATTGTATTCGTTTCTTATGAGTCTAATCTTTTTTGATACGATACTTTGTATATCTTCTTTAGTTAAGTTAGCCAAATCATTATCCTCCCAATTTTTAAATATCTCCCCACGAATCATTATATCTATAGTGTAATTTTACACCATTCTTGTTCTTTTTACAAGTTGGTTTTTATATCCAGATACATACAGATAAGGCTTAACAACCACATTTTTATAGCTTAAAACTTCTTATTATGATAACTAAATAGTTAAATTTCTTTATATTAGATATGTTTAAAACACCTGGGGAAATGGTAAAATACGTAATATAGATATTTTCAAACAAGGGAGGAGTGTCTCATGTCTAAAGTCAAAAGGGAAGTCTATGAAAGGGAGCTTGAAAAGCTACATCTCAAATTAGTTAAATTACAGGCATGGATAAAGAAAAGGGGTAAAAGGGTAATTGTTGTTTTTGAAGGTCGTGATGCTGCCGGTAAAGGAGGAATAATAAAAAGATTAATAGAACCATTGAACCCTAGATTTTATAGGGTTGTAGCCCTTGGGGTTCCAACGGAAAAGGAGAAAACCCAGTGGTACTATCAAAGATATATTCATCACTTTCCATCGGCAGGAGAAATAGTTATATTTGATAGAAGCTGGTACAATAGAGCCGGTGTGGAAAGAGTTATGGGATTTTGTACAGAGGATGAATATTGGTATTTTATGAAATCATGTGCTGATTTTGAAAAAATGATAATTAATTCGGGAATCATCTTAATAAAATATTGGTTATCGGTATCCGATGAGGAGCAAGAAAAAAGATTTAAGGAGAGAATAGAAAATCCTTTAAAACGATGGAAAATCAGCCCCATGGATTTAGAATCTAGAATGAGATGGGTTGAGTATGCTAGAGCAAAGGACGTAATGTTCCAATACACTGACACGGAAATATCTCCTTGGTATGTAATAGATGGGGATAACAAAAAATTAGCTAGGTTAAACTGTATTAATCATTTTTTAAGTTTGATTCCCTATGAGGAAACAAAAGAAGAAAAAATCAAACTGCCACCAAGGCAAAAAGACAAGGGTTATATAAGACCACCTATAGATTCCCAAAGATGGATTCCAAAGATATATGATAGGCTTTAGGGTAAAGTGTTCTTATAAAGGATGTAAATATTAAAATAGGAAGGGTCATGACCCTTCCTCAGATTGTTAACAAAGTTAACAAGATGATAGGCTTTAACAAACTTCCAAGTTCAAGGCACGCTGAAATTGAGGAGCGGAGCTTATAATAAAAATGAAGTCTATTTGCTTTTAGCAAATACCATAAAATTTCCCACGAACTTATCAGTTCGTTCTAAAATTTTATTGACTAAGTGAGCACCGGAGATTTTAGCAGTAACGCAGAAATTGGGAGTTTGTTAACAGCCTCAAGGGTCTCTCAGACCCTTTCTTGCTATTCTTTTTCTTTCAACCTCTTTAACATTTCCTTTATCTTTTTTTCCTGTCCATTATCACTCAATTCGTAGTATACTCTTCCTTCTAGTTCATCGGGCATATATTGCTGCTTTACATAGTTATTTGGATATGAATGGGGATATAAATAACCTAATCCATGGCCTAGCTTTTTAGCTCCCTTATAGCTTTTGTCCTTTAAGTGTACGGGTACCTGTCCAATTTCTCCATTTTCAATATCACTAAGTGCCCTTTTTATTCCAACATAACTACCATTACTCTTTGGTGAAAGAGCTATATATGTGGCAGCCTGTGCCAATATTATCTTAGCTTCGGGCATTCCAATAAACTGAACTGCCTGGGCTGCGTTATTTGCAACCACAAGGGCATTGGGATTTGCATTTCCAACGTCTTCTGAGGCCGCTATGACTATTCTTCTTGCTATAAAAACAGGGTCCTCCCCTGCATAAAGCATCCTGGCAAGATAATGTAATACGGCATCGGGGTCAGAACCCCTCATGCTTTTAATGAAGGCTGAAATAACATCATAGTGATAGTCTCCATCTTTATCATAGTTAATTGGCTTTTTCTGCATACATTCTCTAATCCCTTGAATATCTATGTTTATCCTTCCATCCTCACTCCGCTCTGTGGTCAAAGCCGCTAGCTCCAATGCATTTAATGCCCGCCTTGCATCACCACCAGCTACACTCCCAAGAAAGTCAATTGCTTCATCCTGTAAATTGATATTGTATGACCCAAGGCCCCTCTCTTTATCCTCTATAGCTTTTTGTACTATTACCTTGATATGTCCTTTATTTAGAGGCTGTAGTTCAAATAGCATTGACCTAGAAATTAGGGCATTATTCACTTGAAAAAACGGATTCTCTGTGGTGGCTCCTATTAATATTAATGTTCCCTTTTCTACAGAGGGCAGGAGTCCATCCTGCTGGGCCTTATTAAATCTATGGATCTCATCTAAAAAAAGTATCGTTCTTTTGTCATACATCCCAAGCTGATTCTTTGCTTCCTTTATTACTTCTTTTAGGTCCTTTACCCCTGAAGTCACCGCATTCAACTGTACAAAGTTAGACTTAGTGGTATTTGCAATAATCCTGGCAAGGCTGGTCTTTCCCGTACCCGGAGGCCCATATAGGATTATTGAAGTAATTCTATCTGCCCTAATTGCCCTCCAAAGGAGCTTTCCCGGGGCTAAAATGTGTTCCTGTCCGACATATTCCTCTAAGGTTCTTGGCTTTAAACGCTCAGCCAGGGGAGAATCCTTTTTAAGTCTTTCCTTTCTCTGTATCTCAAATAAATCCATTGTAACCACCTTTATCATATTAAATTAATATCTTCTATACCATTGTATCAAATTTTCCCCTGAGAACATAAAAAGTCATAAAAATATTTAATGCCTGCTATTCAACCTAGCCTATGCTCCTTCATGGAGCATCTTATTCACAGCCCCTAAATAGGCCTTTATGCTGGCTTCCACAATATCTGTGCTAAGGCCCCTACCCCTATACAACTTTCCATCGTGGCTAATCTTAACTACAGCTTCACCCTGGGCATCCTTTCCCTCTGTGATGGAATGAAGTACATAATCTTCAAGGACAAGTTTAATTCCTAGAATTTTCTCTATGGCCTTAAATGCAGCATCCACCGGCCCGTCTCCCCTTGAGGTTTCTTCAAAAATTTTATCCTCACTCTTAAGGCTAATTGAAGCTGTTGATGTAATTATGTTTCCACTATTAATTACAAAGCTTTCAAGCTCATAGGTTTGAGGTACTTCAATGAAATCCCCTGCCACAATGGCCTCTATGTCCCTATTATAGACAGACTTCTTTTTATCAGCTAAATCCTTGAATTGTTTAAAGGCCCTCACTAGCTCCTCTCCAGATATGTTATATCCCAAACTCCTAAGCCTTTCCTCAAAGGCGTGTTTCCCTGAATGTTTTCCAAGCACCATCTTATTTGTAGTTAATCCCACGGATTCCGGGGTCATAATTTCATATGTGCTCCTTTCTTCTAGTACACCGTGTTGATGAATGCCCGATTCATGGGCGAAGGCGTTGGCTCCTACAATTGCCTTATTTGGCTGAACATGAACGCCAGTTATAGTACTTAAAAGTTTGCTGGACCTCATAATTTGAGTTGTATCAATATTACATTCTAAATCTATGATATCCTTCCTAGTGTTAATCGCCATTACAATTTCCTCTAGGGCCGCATTTCCCGCCCTTTCTCCTATTCCATTAATTGTACATTCAAACTGGGTTGCCCCTGCCTTTGCAGCGGCTAATGTATTTGCAACCGCCATTCCAAGGTCATTATGACAGTGTACAGATATCTCAGCCCTGTGCATGTTTGATGTCTTCTCCCTTATTTGAGTTATAAAATCATAGTATTCATCAGGAGTTGTATAGCCTACAGTATCGGGAATATTAATAACTGTAGCCCCTGCTTCGATTACTTTTTCAAATAGCCTAGCTAGGAATTCTACATCGCTCCTTGTACCATCCTCAGCGGAGAATTCAATGT
>JAKSBP010000160.1 GCA_022361035.1 Clostridia bacterium | reverse complement strand
GATAGAGAAAGTTAACTTACTACAGCAGCCACAGAGAATCCTTTAGGCTCATGCTATAAATCTGTTTATAGATAGATAGTAGAAGGTAAAACAGATTTATAAAAATCGCTCAAAAGGAAACCTCAGAGTCTGCTTTCGTTTTTTAAGTTTGTAAGTCACACATCTATAATATTCCTGTACTCCTTCGGTTTATTGGAGAAAAAAACTATCAGATAGTTCTAAGACACAAAAATATTAGTACTATTCAAGTGCATGTTCATTTAAATATTCAAAGTCTATGGGTAAAGTAGACGAGTTTTATAAAAAGTGGAGATGTAGGTAGAGGAAGCCCAGTCTTTAATTTTATTTCAAATGAATTTTGTCACATTTGTTATTTAATTGAATACTTTATAGTGCTCCTGGAAAAGGAGAATAAACTTAAAAGGTGGTGTAATGAGTGGATCTTTGTATTGTTTGTCTTCTTGTATTTCAATGTGGAGATGAAAAGATATATCTAGCTAGATTACAACGTGGCTCTGCTACGATTGAAATTCGTATAAGTGAAGAAGGTGCAAATCAACTAAATCTAATTTTTGGCGTTCCTTTTTGTGAAGATTAAATGTTAATTTCAGAAGCCTTTGGAAATCAAAGTATTCTGATTCATATAAAGCAAAATAGTAACTGAATTGATTGTTATGAACTAATAGACCGGGGACGCCCGGTCTAAAACTAGTTAACAAAGTCCCTAAAAATAGGACTTTGTTAACTAGCTCAGGAAGCCTTGGAGGATTATGTATGTAAGCTAGTATAGTGAAACAAACTAGAAGGTTAATTTATCCATATCAAGAAATCATAGAAACAGTGATATTTTTAATATGTATAAACTTAAGTTTGACATTGTTTCACTATAGATAATGATTTATGGGTTTACGGACTCCATAACATAAGTATATTTCATTGTAATTGTTCCTCTAAATGTAAAATACTTTATTTTAATGTTTCCGTTATCTATCATATTTAAAGTCCCTAACCATGTCAGATAGTTTAATATCTTTTATATTTATATGTTTTAATTTTCCGTTTTTGGATTGATTATTAATAATATCTCCTTCTGTTACGCCAAAATCACTTAATGTTAATGATTCAGAGTCAGTCAATTTAAAGATTTGTTGTTTAGATGCTGTATTTGTTCCTGCATATGCAATGTTTAAAACCAATAGTAAAAAAATTAGAATTGCTGAAACAAATAGTGATGCATATTTTTTCATATGAATTCCTCCTAAAAATTTTTAGTGTTAGAAAAAATCAAACCATGCTTAACTTATTCTTATTTAACCTCCTTAATTTTTTTGCCTTGCTAGTTGACTAAGTATTTGTGCTAAATTGCAGACATAGATAACTAGTTTTAAAATACATTTTATAAAAACTGCATGTAAATATAATAAATATAGCATAAAGAAAATAAAATTAATGTAAAAACGTGTATTATATATAAAAATTAATAAAATTTAACAAATGTTACAAAATACAAACTATTAATTTCAAATATAAAAAATATCCTTAAACGAGCTGTTGGCTTAAATGGGCAAAAAAAAGGAATCCTATACAATATAGAATGCCTTTTTATATAAATTAATAAAATCTTTTATTTTTTACTAAGCTATGATAAAACCATATTAATATAATTTTCCAAGCTATTTGATGAAAATATCATCGAAATTTCCATCTTTATGTAGAGCTACTATATCATCACAGCCTCCAATAAACTTATCATTTACAAAAATCTGAGGAACGGTGGAGCAGTTTGTTTTTAGTTTTAGTTCATCTAATTTATCTCTCTTATTTGTAATATCTATTTCTTTAAAATCAACCCCTTTATTCTTAAGGAGCCTTTTAGCTCTGATGCAGTATGGACAAGTGTCAAATGTATAGATTACTATTTCTTTTTTCATGTTATACCTCCTTCAATTTAGGTCTATTATAATTTTACCCTATAAGATAAAAGATAAAAACTAAATTTAATAAATATAACTATTTGATTTAGCCAATAGATTATTTTTAGAATCGAACAATTTCATTTGAAGCTTTGAGCTAGGTTTTAAAAGGTAGTTCTTAATACGAATTTCTTTCTTATTTATGTATTCAAATTTATATCGTCTATTATCGATAAATAATAGGGAATTTGGATAAAAGTTATCTCCTCTGATTATAGTTTCATCCCCTTCCAATATTACTTCATCAATTGTAATTTTATGTAGATTTAAATTATAATTTTGATTTTTTTCTACTATCCAACTGCTATAATTATCCTCAAAGACTTTATCATCATATAAAATATTCTGTTGAACTAACATGTAATCATCATTATATGAGATATACCTTTCATTATCGGAGCTAATTATGTTCCCTTTTTTATCAATGGCATAGGATCTGCTAATTACAGGAATCTCCTTGGAAAAGTGTTGTAAAAACTTAAAGTAGTTAGGCATATCTAATCCACTATATTCCAATAAATAGGGTCCTATAAATGATAGGTTGAGTAATCCCAAATCCTTTGATTCAGTTTTGTAGTTTGACCATAATATAAATGGGACGGAGGTCAGATTTATTTTATTTGTATGATCAATATTATTCTCTGACAAATAACCCATTTCCCTATAGACCTTGTAATCTTTACCTAGTGCAGGCAAATGATCGCCTAAAAACAATATTATTGTTGGTTTAGAAGTATTACTGCAATAATCTACTAATTTTCCTAATGCCTTATCGGCATCATAAATACCCTGGGTGTATGTTTGTAATATTTGTAATGATTCAGGGCTGACCTTTCCAAGCACTTCAATATCTTTAGGATAATTTTTATATCTATTATCATTAAAGGGACCGTGGTTTTGCATCGTTACAGCAAAAATGAACAAAGGATTATCTGCCTTGTCTAT
Organism: Clostridia bacterium; assembly: GCA_022361035.1. Lineage (GTDB taxonomy): Bacteria > Bacillota > Clostridia > Peptostreptococcales > Caminicellaceae > JAKSBP01. Next base: position 10,707 of record JAKSBP010000160.1, on the reverse strand, counting down.
TTCGTCTATAATCAGGTCCGTAACATACTCATCAGAGATGAAAAAGCCCTTATATTTTGGATTTATAAGATATTCTTCACTTATATATTCATCAAATCCCATATATTTATATACTTCTCTTCTGTTCCAATACCAATTCTTAAAAGGATGGATAGCCTTACAATTATATCCTTGTTTTTTTAATATGCTTGATAAGGAAATTATAGGTTTTTTTATTTGATTAGGATAAACCATATATCCAGGATTATAAAAGTGGGTAGAATTGCCTGTAAGCAATTCAAATTCCGTATTTGCAGTGCCTCCACCAAAAATTGGAGATTCTAAATAGCCGTATATACTCTTTGGCTTTAACCTATTAATAGTTGGAGTAGGGTCTTTACTAAATCCTATTTCTTTAATTTTATTAATATCCCAAAAAGCTTCGCTCATGATAATAATTATATTAGGTTTTACACTATTGCTCCTAGAATTATTTCCTTTATTAATTTTTAGAGTTCTAAGATCATTTACTATATATTCTAAGGGTAGATTTATTTGGCTGTTATTAATATTTGATACGAAAAAAAGAATAAAACCATTTTCAGAACAATTAATGTTTTTCTCCTTTAAATGAATTTGATGAAGTATATTTGTTTTTATAATACTAAATAAAAAAAATATGGAAATTATTAACAATAAAAATCTATCTTTGTTTTTTAATTTAAACTTTGGAAGATTCATAATAAGAAATATCATAAAGGATATACTTATAAGGGATAAAAGCATTAACTTGATAATCCCAGAATCTAATAATACGTTTAATATAGTCAATATTTCATTGTTCAGATAAAGGTCCTCGGGAATAAAAGGAATTCCCCTAAAATCATATTTTATACGATTTATTATAGAAAAAATTATTATTAAAATACTGGCACTTGATATCCCTATACGATAATTATTAAATACTGAAGTTAATAAATAGATTATATTCAAAACTATAAACCAAGTAAGAAAAGCTGAAATTGGATTAGCGAATAGCCAAAGGGAAGTCTTAAATAAGCTTCCTCTAAAAATGTAATCAGAAAATATAATCAGAAAAATTGAAGATAATAATATTAAAATGTGCTGAAGCTCAATACTTGAGAAAAAACTCCTATTTTGTTTTTTAGTTAACATATTTATCACACCCTTTGTTTTTAAATTGAGGAATCTTTTGTATTACAATATTTGTATAAAATATATGCACAAAAGTTCTAAGAAATATCTCTTTTTTTACAATGCGTACTCTGTAAAACAAAATAGATTATGTTATACTGTAACCAGTAAAAGTAATCCTATGCTACAATGACTTTAGGATAAATATTATAAAAACGTAAAAGTTTATATCCTTAAATTTTATTGAAATAGTGCTAGAAAGGAGTTTTTTAAGATGGCAAAGAAATTATATCGTTCAAGAAATGATAGAATGATTGCTGGCGTATGTGCAGGACTTGGGAATTATTTTGGAATTGAATCAACTTTAGTGAGGATTGGATGGATTTTGATTGCATTTATAGAAAGTACAGGAATCATCGCATATATAATATGTGCCGTTGTTTTTCCAGAAGAGCCAAAGTCTAATAAAAGAATAGAGAGTGATGAACCTATAGTTGAGGATAAAGATTATGATGAAAGGGATCATGTCGATAATAGTGAAAATGAAAAAGATAATAGAAGTAAAATTCTTACAGGATCAATACTAATAATTTTAGGAGCCTTATTTATAATTAGAAGGTATGTTTATTGGTTTGATTTTAGTAATCTATGGCCTATTATTTTGATTATTGCTGGAGGTTATGTTATATATAAAGGTAGGGAGGGAAAATAGAGTGAAAAGCGAAAGAACTATTGGAGGGTTGATATTAGTCTTCATAGGTATATTTTGGCTTTTGACTAACTTTGGTATAATAACTTGGTCACTGTTTGGTGTAATGTTTAGACTTTGGCCTTTAATACTTATAGTTATTGGCATAAATGTTATCTTTAGAGATAGAGTATGGGTTAGCTACATAACATGGGGGCTATTTTTTATAATTATTATTCTGTTTGGCTTTTATGAGCAATATAGTTTTAGAAACGATGTTTTTTCAAACAGTAATTCAGATTTAGTTATTGAAAATACTTTAGAAACGACTACAGGGAAATTAAAACTTAGGTTGGGTGGAGGAAGTATAAGAATAGATTCCACCAATGATAAGTTAATAGATGCTAATGTACCTGTTGATAAATTAAGGAAAGATGTTAGGTTTAGTAAAGACAACACTGAGGTATATATAGATATAAAACAAAAATCAGATTTTATTAAATTAGATGAAAAAAAAGTCTACGATTATAATTTAAGTTTGAATGAGGATATTTTATGGAATATAGATATAGATATGGGTGCCATAAATGGGACTATGGATTTTAGCAACTTAAGGGTAGAGTCCCTTGATATAGATACGGGGGCCTCAAATTTAAATTTAATATTTGGAGATAAAGAGAAAAATACTGAGGTAGATGTAGATGGTGCTGCTTCAAAGGTTGAAATAACTGTACCAGAAAATATTGGTGTCAAAGTTGATTTTGATGGATTTCTAAAGGATACGAATATAGAAGAATTGGGATGGACAGAAATGGATAATTATTATGTATCGCCAAATTATGAAGAAGCAGTAAATAAACTAGATATAGACCTAGACATGGCTGTAGGTACATTTGAGGTTAAGGTAAAATAGAAGAAATTATTTATCTTCTATTTTTTATAGGTAAAAAATACTTGCAATTTATATAAAGGTTTTGGTATGATATGTATTACATCTTAATAGTTTTCTATTAAGGAAAATGGTAAGTTAAATGTAACTAAATACCATAATCAATCTCAAAATCATATTGAGATTAATTATTACAATAACTATGAATTCTAGTTGTATTGTAAAATGTGTAATATACTCCAATACAAGGTTGTAAGCATGCTTAAGATGTTTAATCACAAATCAATTAAGCCATTCTCTCTTAATGAGTGCATGAAAAGCTTTAATAAAAGCATTGTCCTAAGTATTTGCTTTAATTAAATAACTTCTTAATGAATTGTCCTCTAGGTTGGGTCTATATATGCTTTTAAAGTATATTATCACCTACTATCATTGTAAATGATTACTGGTCTAGTTAGATTTCTATTAATTTCGGCTTTTTTATAGCCTGTAATATTACCTTAGTGGACAAGCTCTCTAAAAAGATGCCATCCAATAATTTTCCTTGAAAACAAGTCTAAAACTGATGTTAAGTAAATAAAACTAGAAAGAGTATGGATATGGTGATGTCCGTTACCCAAGCAGTATTTAGTACTTTTAGGGTTGGAATCTCTTTTGACAATATTCTTTAGTTTATCATTGAAATCTGGATGAAAAGGGTTATTCTTACATAAGGTCTTACCTATATAGCTTTAATACTTGGCTTTCCCATATATGTCCTAGCTGTTTTTTCTGATATAATATGACCTGTGGACTTAAGTATTGAGGGGAACCATATGTTTTGATTCATTGTGAATTTCGATAATTTCCTTAACAATAGAATAGCTTCTTTTCTAAGTGCCCTATTAGATGGATTTCTCTTTTTCCAACTGTAATAACCATATGGTGAAACGCAGATAAGTTTAAGTACACTGTTAACTGAAAACCGACGTTTCTCAGATGTTTTCATTGTTTGACTATAAAGAGTTTCAGTTAATCCTTCAGTATGCTTATTTAGGATTTCAAGTATATCCTGTGAATCTCTTAATTCTTTTTTAAGTCTTGCAATTTCTTTTTCGGTATCCTAACTATAATTGATTGTTTCTCTATGGTTTACGATACCATCATCTTGGCATTACATACCCAGCCATTGAGGGTTGGATGTCCAATCTTTAGTTCCTCAGAAAATAGATTCTCCTTCTTTTGATTATTTTATTATATTAAATAAAGGACTTGGTCTATTTAGTTATCTTATTCTAACAACATACTATAGGGATATAGTGTGAAATATAAAAAATATTTAAAGGTGGTGACTAAAATCTAGTTGACAGAAAACTAGATGAAAATCTATGAAAAAATATTTAAAGGAAATTAATGGAGAAACTTGGTTAGTAGAAGATGAAAGGGATAATATGAAACTTTATTATAGAATAAAAGAAGTAATATCCTCAAAAGAGTCGACCTTTCAGAAGGTAGATATAATTGACTCTTATGACTTTGGTCGTTGCTTAGTCTTAGATGGTGTTATGCAGACTACAGAGCTAGATGGATATATATATAATGAAATGATTTCCCATATTCCTGTAGTTACCCATAAAAAACCAGAAAAAGTATTGGTGATTGGTGGAGGAGATTGTGGGGTTGTAAATGAATTGATAAAGTACAAAGAGCTTAAAGCTATAGATATGGTTGAGATAGACAGGTTAGTGGTTGAAGAGTCTATTAAGTATATTCCTTCTATTGCTGGAGATGCTTCAAAGGATGAGAGGGTTAACTTTGTATTCGATGATGGAGTAAATTTTGTAAAGAATAAATATAAATATTATGATATTGCCATAGTTGATTCATCGGACCCAGTAGGTCCTGGGGAAGTTCTTTTCTCCGAAGATTTTTATGTTAGCTTGAGGGATTGTTTAAAGGACGATGGAATGATGGTTTGTCAAAGTCAATCACCGATTTTTTATAAAGATGTATTAAAGAAAACACGTGGTATTTTAAAGAATCATTTTCCAGTTGTAAAAACTTATAAAGCTACTGTTCCAAGTTATCCCGGTGGAATGTGGAGTTTTACCCTTGCATCACTTAAATACGATCCTAAAGATGGGGACATTCAAAAGCTTGCTAAAGATACTAAATATATAAATAATGAAATTTTTAAATCATGCTTCAGTCTTCCGAATTTTACTAAAAAAGACTTGGAATTACTATAATAGATGTAAATAGATTCTATAAAATAGGAAGTAGTTGTCCTATTTTTTCATGCTTATAAAATTATGGTCTAAGTTTTAAATAATATAGCTTAGACCATAATTTTTTAATATGAAAATAAAGAGCTTTAGACTTTCTTAAAATCAACATAGGATAGTTTAGTTTCTAAATATCTTGATAGTGTATAAATTACATCTGATAGCCTATTTACATACTTTATTAGCAGTGGACTTATCTCTTCATTTCGAGATAATGTAATTATTCTTCTTTCAGCCCTTCTACATATAGTCCTTGATACATGTAGGGCTGCACTGCCTTTATTGCTGCCAGGGATTATGAATTTAGACTGTTCATTTTTATTCATATTAGATAAATAGTCATCTATAATATTCTCTAATCCTTTTATATGGCTTTCAGTAATTTTTTCAGGAAACTTTTCTCTTTCCTTTGTGGCCAATTCTCCTGCAACATCAAACAGTTCTCTTTGTAATCTTAGAATAATATCAGTTATTTTATTATCTAGTACAAAATTTCTTGCAAAGCCTAGAGAAGAGTTTAACTCATCTATAGTTCCATAACTTTCTACCCTTACAGAGTCCTTGTCAATCCTTATATTGTCATAAAGGCTTGTTTTACCCCTATCACCACTCTTAGTATATATCTTCATGATTATACCTCCTATTAGCTAGTGTATACTAAACTTCTACCCAAATTATTATTAATTTATTCTATATATAGTATTTATAAATTAAAGTTTTTACTTAAATCTTTATACAATATACTTGTAAACCTATAGTTCTATTATTCTTAAAAGTATTTATATATAATAGTTAGTATAATTCTAGTATGGTTTTAGATAGCTGTATAATAAAAGTTATAGAAAAAAATTAAAAATTTATTGTATAACATGTAGAAATTTAGCATATAATTCTAAAAATACTATATGGAGGTAGGATAAATGCGTGAGGAAATAATTGATATTGTGGAGACTTTTATAGAACTTTGTGATGAGTTGTTTGAAGCTGGAAGAATAGATAGAAAACTATATGATGAATTAACAAGAAATAAATTAAAATTTCTGGATGATGAGAAGAGAATAAGTTAATAGGCTTATCTTTTCTTACTTTTTTGTAAATAAGAAAATTTTACTAATATTTATTTATGAATAAGCTTATACTTAAAGAGAAGAATATTATATATATATACTTCATAGACATTTTAGTAAAGACATTTTGGAGGGATTTAAATGTCTAATTATAATTATGACATAAAAGTTGATAAGGATAGTAGTAAATATGGGTATATAAAAGGTAAAATAGGTAATTTTGCATGGTTTGCCTTAGTTCATAGGGATGAGGTTGAGCATGGCATAAATCCAGAGGATTTAACCAAAGGACTTGGCAGAATAACTAGATTATGCTTGTATAGGGATCAAACAGATTTTTTAGGTAATCCTTATATGCCTTCCTTAAATGTAAAAAGATATATATATGCAAATTATCATAGGGACTGGAGTGTTCTTAATAAAAATTATTATAGCATGGTTAAGGAATTAATAACTTACTTAGAACGAAGATATTCATTTAAGCTAGTTAAATGAAGGAGTTAATATTTGTTTAAATATTGTAAGATTTCTTAGCTCTTCTATCAGTACATTACAAAAGGAGATAAAGATTTTTTATCATTTACACTATATCCATATAATAGATTGGTGTTTATTCTCAATCTTAATGTAAAGAGGGGGACTATGATGTATACAAAGGAAAAAACTATTAGAGAAGGTCTAAAGAAAATAGCCAATACTGTAACTATTGTTACATGTCAAAATGGTGACAAACGAGATGCTACAACTGTAGCTTGGATAACAAAGGTTTCAAATGATCCACCACTCATTATGGCTTCTATATCTCCAAAGAGGTTTATACATAATCTTATAGCTGAAGCCAAAGAGTTTAATGTAGCTATTTTAGGAGAAGAATCTGAGAAAATGGCTCTATTTTGTGGTACTAAAAGTGGTTATAATGTTGACAAGCTTAGGGAATTCAATATTAAAACATTAAAATCTTCATTAAACTCATCTCCTACAATAAAAAATGCTTTAGTTAGCTTAGAATGTAAATTAATTAATTCCTTTGAGGTGGGTGATCATACTGCATTTATCGGTGAAATAGTAGCTTCTAGCATATTAAAAGAAGGGAATCAATTGATAATTACAGATAAATTATGTACATTAGATTATTAATAGAATATAATATATAGTAGGAAAAATATTGAAAAAGCTTTGAAGGATGGTATAAGAACGAGGAGAATGCTATGAATCTACCAAATATTTTGACCACTATAAGATTTTTATTAGTTCCTTTATTTATTTATGTATTTTTTTACGGAACCGACACAAATATTATTTATGCTACTTACATTTTTCTCTTAGCAGGAATTACCGACGTTTTAGATGGATATTTGGCAAGGAAATATAATTTGATTACAAAATGGGGACAGGCAATGGACCCGCTGGCAGATAAATTAATGTTAATTACAGTACTTATTTGTTTTACTATTAAAGATTATTTACCTATCTGGATAATGGTAATTGTTGGAACGAAAGAGGTTTTAATGATCTTAGGTGGACTTTTTCTTTACTATAAAAAAGATGGAATAGTTATTCCCGCAAATAAGTTTGGAAAAATTGCTACTATTAATTTTTATATAGCCATTCTGTATACAGCTTTTAGATTACCCTATAGCATAATAATTATAACTCTTGCAATGATATTTGCATTGTTTGCCCTAGTTAAATATATATTTGATTTTAGGCGAATACATGATAAACTCTCAGGTTAATCTTGACTTTTAGAGAATATGTATGTATAATGATATGTACCATAATTAGAAAATATAGAAAATCGGTGAAGAAGAGGATTAGGAAATCAAACCATTTAGAGATGGGAATTCATTGGCTGGAAGGTTCCCTATGGCAATTGTTTCTGAAGGTAGCTTCTGAGATGCTAAATTGAAATCAGTAGATTTAGCCGGGATATCCCGTTATAGATATTCGAGTGTTAGTGTTACACTAGAAGTAGGGTGGTACCGCGAGAATATGCCTTTTCGTCCCTTAGTGGATGAAAGGGCTTTTTTTATTTTCTTTAAATTAAAACAGGGGCTCAATTACAAATCCTAAAAAAATATTACAAAACTTTAGAGTTCGGTATAGATGATGAACAATATTAACATTCAAAATAAGTTTCAAAGAGCTAAAAGGATGGTTTAAAAACTTAGAATTTTTAGGAGGGAGTTTATATGGATATTATTATTAGGTCTATAAATGTAAATGATGCCGCTGATATAAACGAAATGAGGATACAAGATGGAGTTAGGGAGAACACATTAGGATTAATTAGTGAAACTATTATGAAAAGCGAAAACTTTTTAAAAAACCTAGATGATAATTTCCATATGTTAGTTGCCCAAGTAGAAGAGAAGGTAGTGGGTATTTCAGGGCTTAGTATTATGAAAAATCCTAGGTTAAGACATTCAGCTATTATAGGTATAAGCGTAAACAAAGATTATCAAGGTAGGGGTATTGGAAAGAAACTTATGAGGAGCATGTTAGATTTAGCTGATAATTGGTTAATGCTGTTGAGGGTAGAGCTGGGAGTTATTGTAGATAATGAAAGAGCTATCAATCTTTATAAGGCCTTTGGCTTTGAAATTGAAGGAAAGAAAAGATATGCTTTAATTCGAGATGGTGAATATGTAGATGAATATATAATGGCAAGGTATAATATACCAAAGCAATTTAAGTAGAAAGGGGGTGTCTCAGAATGATGAATTTCTGTGTTGTTTGAAATTACAGGGACTTGGCACGTACGTCAGTACTAGCCAAACCGCTATAATTTCAAAACCCTAAACTTCATTCATTCTGAAACACCCCAGGGCTGAATTTGTAAGATGGTTTTATGAGCCAGCCCCTTTATTTAGAAAATTAATTGTAAGGGAGATTGAAGGAGTTGATTATGATGGAAAAAGAGAATTTAGCAACTAAGTATAATCCTAAGGAATTTGAAGATAGGATTTATAATATGTGGATAGAGAAGAATTGCTTTAAAGCTGAAATAGACTATAGTAAGGAATCCTATACCATAGTTTTACCACCGCCAAACATTACGGGTCAGCTGCATATGGGTCATGCTCTAGACCAAACATTACAGGATATACTTATTAGATGGAAGAGGATGCAAGGATTCGGAGCTTTATGGCTTCCGGGAACAGACCATGCAAGTATAGCTACCGAGGTAAAGGTAGTTGAAAAAATCCAAAGAGAAGAGGGTAAAACTAAGGAAGAAATAGGTAGGGAAGAGTTTTTAAAGAGAGCGTGGGAGTGGAAGGAAGAATACGGAAGTAGAATTACTGAGCAGATGCGAAAGCTTGGAAGCTCATGTGATTGGTCACGGGAAAGATTTACAATGGATGAAGGCTGTAATAAAGCAGTAACAGAATTGTTTATTAGGCTTTATGAAAAGGGATATATATATAGGGGAAATCGACTTATAAATTGGTGTCCTGACTGTAAAACCTCCTTGTCCGATGCGGAAGTTGATCATGAAGAAAAGCAAGGTTTCTTCTGGCATATTAAATATCCAGTAAAGGATAGTGATGAATTTGTAGAGATTGCTACGACTAGGCCAGAAACAATGCTTGGAGATACGGCCGTTGCTGTACATCCTGAAGACGAAAGGTATGAACATCTAGTAGGAAAAACCCTAATACTGCCTGTAGTAAATAGACAAATTCCCATTATAGCAGATGACTATGTAGAAATGGATTTTGGAACTGGAGCTGTTAAGATAACACCAGCCCACGACCCCAATGACTTTGAAGTAGGTAGCAGGCATAACCTTCCAAGCCTGAATGTCATGAATGATGATGCTACAATGAATGAAAATGCCGGGAAATATAGAGGCATGGATAGATACGAGTGTAGAAAAGAACTTGTTAAGGATTTGGAGGAAGAAGGATATCTAGTTAAAAAGAAGGAACATAGCCATAATGTTGGAGCATGCTATAGATGCAATACTGTAGTTGAGCCCTTACTTTCAGATCAATGGTTTGTTAAAATGGAAGAATTGGCAAGGCCTGCTATTGAAGTTGCCAAGGAGAAAGATTTAGAGTTTATTCCAGAAAGGTTTACTAAGACATATTTACGTTGGCTAGAAAATATTAGGGACTGGTGTATATCAAGACAATTATGGTGGGGTCATAGGATTCCTGCATACTATTGTGATGACTGTGGGGAAATAATTGTTACTAAAGAAAAAGTAGAAAATTGTAAAAAGTGTCACTCATCTAGTGTTAAACAAGATGAAGATGTATTAGATACTTGGTTTAGCTCAGCCCTATGGCCTTTTTCAACCCTAGGTTGGCCCGAGGAAACCGAGGATTTAAAATATTTCTACCCCACAAATGTTTTAGTAACAGCCTATGATATCATATTCTTTTGGGTAGTTAGAATGGTATTTTCAGCCTTAGAATTGACGGGAGAGGTTCCATTTAAGCACGTATTTATACATGGCTTACTTAGAGATTCCCAAGGAAGAAAGATGAGTAAATCCCTTGGGAATGGTGTAGATCCTTTAGAAATTATAAATGAATATGGAGCCGATGCCCTAAGATTTATGCTGACTACAGGGACACCCAACTTGATCAATCGAGTCAAATCTTCAGGAGCGTGGCCGCTGCATGCGATCAAGCCTGAAATATGCTGATCGTGCAG
>JAKSBP010000380.1 GCA_022361035.1 Clostridia bacterium | reverse complement strand
TTTATGTATAAAATATTAAGTCTGGTAGGCCTTCATGTAACAGCCCATATCATTGGTGTAGTATTTACACTACTAGGCCTTGTATTAGGAACTGTAAAGGTTCCTAATGAACAATATATTTTTGCTGGAGGTGAGGGGATAGATGCTTTAATATTCTATATTTTGCGTAGAAAATTAAATAAAGTTATCTATACTTCAGCTGAGCCGAAAGGGGAAAAGATAGATTGCAATCCTTACTACAAAACTATATTAGATATCTTGAAATTGCTTCCTATCTAATTGGTGTAATAGCTTTTTTAGTTATATATGGAGTTTACTATTTAAAAACAAAAGGAATAAAGTTAAAATCCAAGGATAAGGATGTTGATTACAGTAAGCATAGAAGAGAAAATTCAAATAACTTTGTAGAGATAGATGACATTAAGAAGGATATGGCCATAGAGGGGGATTCAAGATTTACCAGAGGAATCCGGTGCATTGGCTTTGACTATAATAACGAAGATATTCATGAGCAGGGAAGGGTTCGGGGAAACTACATAAGTCTATTTAATTCCCTAGAGCATCCAATTCAAAAATTTATGACATGTAAAAATGTTGATGTTGACTTTACTTTAGAAAAATATCAAAAGGGAAAAGAAAAGATTATCATTGAAGCTAAAAAACTAGAAATAGAAGTTAATAATCTTCATAATACACTAGCTGAACTTGACGATAGCTCGAATATGTTGGATGTAGTAAAAAAAGAGTTAGAAAAAAAGGAAAGATTTTTAGAAAATAAGCTATGGCAGCTTGAGTTTCAAGATAATCAAATAGCCTATTTAAAGGCTATTTCATCTCCAGATAATGGTAAAAAACAAGATGTATACTATTTCTCTTCCTATGAACATGATAAATCTATCTTTAGGGAAGATATTGATAAACATGGAGTAATCGATAGGGGCTACGATGATACAGGTTCAAAATGTAGAAGCCTCACTAGTATACTTAAAAAGTGTAAAGTAACTAGCGTTGAAGTTTCAGGAAACTCTTATGCAGAGCTTTTTAGAAAATGTTATAATCCCTATTACTCAGATGAGTATAAATTCAAGCATGTACTTGAAAGCAATTTTTTTGACTTGGTAACAACTTCTAATTGCCATGAAATACATAGAAAAAAGCAAATTATTGATGAGACATTACTAAGTATTGAGAAGGGAGGAGAAGCATCAGATGAGGGTGCTTGATAGAATACCTCGAATAAGTTTATTTTGGGGAAATAAAAAGAAAAAAGATAAAGAAGATGAAAAAAATACAATAAATATTAAAGTAGAAGAAGATAGACTATTTGAAAAAAATACAATTAAGGATCTAGTGGCACCCAATGGAGTTAACCCTAATCCCTTAGACCACTTAGTAATCCATGACCATGGTGAAAATATATATGTGAGGACATTTTATATAGATAAATTTCCAAGACGGTCAACCTTTGCCTATACATTTGAACCTATTTTCTCCTTCCCGGACTCAACTACTTCTGTATTTATTATTCCCCAGGGAGAGGGTAAAGCTATAAGAGAGCTTGATAGGGAAATCACTGACATTGATTCCGAAAGAATGATAGCAATAGAAAAAGGGGATAGGAATAGAGAAAGGAAACTATCTAAAAAAATGAACGAAGCAGAAAGCTTCTCTGATGATGTAGATTCCGGTGAGAACTCATTATTTGAGGTCTCATTTATAACCACAATATACGCTAAGAGTCTGGCAGAACTAAATGTTAAGAGTGGGGACTTGAGAAAGAATTCTAAGGAGATGGGAATAGAGATAAGTGCTTTTTATGGCAGACACGAAGAAGCATTTAAACAAAATACGCCCCTTAATAAATATAAAATAGGTAAAAAGCATAAAATGGACAGGCTTTCTCTATCAACTATCTTTCATCATATAGAGTCAGAGTTCTATCACGATAATGGGGTAGTCTTTGGAAGAAACTATTATAGCGGTAAGCCAGTTTCCTTTGATGTATATGACCCTAGTCATAAAGGTTACGGTATTGTTTTTGCAGGTAAAACCCATTCCGGTAAATCTGCAACTGTTAAGAAACTTATGATGCTCTATGCTCCACATAATTATAGGTTTGTAATTTTAGATGTTGAAAAGAAGGGTAATCGTGGCGAATATTGCGACATCACAGAAAAATTAAATGGAGAAATATTTGAAATAAGCCCTGAAACTAAAAATATAATGAATCTATTCGAGATAGATATCGAATACGATTTTGATAAGTATACAAGAACAGAAATACCTAAACTTAAGCTTAAGGAAAAATGCAGAGACGTTAAAAACATAATTATGACCATGATTAAAGGCAGCTCGACTAAGGAATTCGATGATGATGTATTTGTTGAGAACATTGTATCTAATTCTATAAAGGAGCTTTATAGAGAAAAGGGTATTTATGAGAATAACCTGGACAGTCTTTATACCCATGGTGATAAGCTTGTAGATGGTAAAATCACTACTGGAAAGGTTAAAAAGAAGCTTCCAGAGCTAAACGAATTTTATGAAAAAGTATTATATAAGCAAAGCATTAATAAAGATGATAACTATACACGTGCCTTTGGTAGAGTACTAGCTGGGATAGAGGAGTATGTAAAGGAACTTTATATATGCGACCACTGCTTTGAAAGAATGGAGAAAGAGGAGTATGAAAATTTAAGAGAACAGACCATAGAGAAAAAAGGAAATAATAAAAACTTATTAATTGAGTGTACTCATTGTAAAGAAGGCCATTTAAAAGAGATAATTGGTGATTGTCCTTATTTTGACGGACAATCTACGATAAAAATAGATTATTATACAAAAGCAACAAATATCGATATAAGTAAACTTAATGAAAGCGATAAGGGTGTAGGTCAAGAAGTTGCCCTTAATTTTATGAAGGTGAACTTCATTAATAAAAACAGTGAAGATGAAAGTAAAGCAGACCCACTTGTGTGTATATGGGATGAGCTTCACAAGATGTTTCCCTATGAGCATGGTAGAAGGTTTGTTATAGATGTATATCGTACAGCTAGAAAAAGAAATGTATCTCCTTGGACCATAAGTCAGAGGATAGCTGATTATGAAATGTATGATGACTGTATTGCCATCATCACAAATTCCACAGCTATGTTCATATTTAAACAAGAGAGTCCAGACTTTGAATCATTAATCAAGTTAACAGGCTTGACATCTTCACAGGCTGCCTTTACATTATCTGCTGAAAAAGGTGAAATGGTCTTGGTAGAGGAAGGAAAGGTAGTGTTTGTTAAGGTTGATCTATTGGATATTGAAAAGGAGGTACTTGATACAGATATGAACTCCGTTAAGAAACGTTATAAAAAGGTGGCGAGTTAAATGAGGCTTTTTAAAAAACTCACTTTTATATTTATAATTCTTATTATATTCTTTTCCTCGTCCATATTAGTGTTTGCCGACGATGGACCTAATATAGGTGAGAGAATTTTAATGGGAATAATAAACTCCAATGCTGAGAGTATGGAGAATATAGGTATTAGTATAGATAATTTAGTATATGGGGAGCCCGATGCGTCAGGCAAAAAATCTCCCATAATATTTGAATTAAAAAAGGATAATATAATGGCAAGGATAACGATAGATATGTATAAACTCTTTAGGGCTTTAGCCGTAATGCTCATGTTTACTGTGGGGTCAATTATGGCAATTAAGGTTATGTTTTCAGGTACATCAATTGTTAAGATGTCTGCTAAAGAGATGTTTACAATGTATTGTATTTCATTTCTCCTTATATTTTTAATGCCCTATATTATAAACGCAGGACTTTACTTAAAAGATGTTTTGGTTTCTATGATAAGGGCAAGCTCTCCTACGGGAATGGCCTTTGTAGATACTCTTAAAGAAAATGCCTTATCAGACCAAGCAGGAGTATTTGAAACATTTCTATATTTTTCAGGAGTTATTTTGTCGTTATGGTTTGCCTTTGTTTATACATCTATAGGCATGACACTTGCAGCTCTTTTAATAGGTTTTCCAATATTTGCTCTATTCATGAATGGAGAGAGGACAAAATTTGTTATTGGTAATTGGACAAAGGAAGTAACTTCACTAGTTTTTATACCTGTCATAGATGCTACTATACTCTTAATTCCTATGGGAATTTTAGCACTTAAAGGTATACCAGACGGTCAAAGGCTCATATATACACTATTTGCAATAGCTAATGTAATGCCTCTTAGAACAATGATACGAAGAATTACTGGAGCTGGGGGATCGATGGCTGAACTTGCAGGGCTTGGCTTTATGATGGCGGCAGGAAATCTTTTTACCAAGGCCGTAGGGGGTACAAAAAGTGTAGTATCCGGTGGATATAAAGGTATGCAGGATATGAAAACTGCAAGCTATTACGATAAAATGTCGCAGTCCAGTACGAATAGTTCATCAAGTTTTACTCAGGAAGGAGACCCTGGTTCTACAGCAATACCAGGAACATCTGCTAGTACGACTTCTCTTAGTAAGGTTAAGCCTCTAAGTAGCCTAAATATGGACTCTTATATGCAGAAAACATCTAAATCAAAAACCTCTACTGCTAGAAATGCTGACCCTCTCGTAGATAAATACTCACAAAAATATTCTAATGAGTCATGGATAAGTAACATTGACATGCCTCTTAATAATAAAGAAAAGGCTAGGCTGTATAGACGAAGAGGACTTAAAAATATTGGAATGTCTTTAGGCAAAACAGGGGCAGGGATGTTTGGTGCTGCCGGTGGTGCCGTAGCTTTTGCGGGATTTGGTCCTGCAGGTATTGCTAGGGGTGCTCAGATGGGTGGTTCTTTAGGGGGACTCGTAGGTGAAGGAGCTGGATTCTTAGGGGGGACAGGTGCAGACCATGTTCTAACTAATGTTAACGAAAGTGCTAGATATAGAAAAGAACAGGATAGAAGCGAATCTAAAAAAAATACCAGTGCAGATGATATAAAAGTTGAAACAGAAGTAAAAACTAAGCCTCTTAAGGGTGAAGTTTCAAGTGGACAATCGGGTTTACCGGCTGCCTATGAAAATACAGCTTATTCAGGGAATAAGCAAAGTTACGCAGCTATAGGTGGTAGGACAGCTGAAGAAATGGCCCAAGAGGTTGCTGACATAGTTACAAATGATCTGCCAAGTGAAGTAGATTCAGAAATTAGAAGTAGAGCAAACGCAACTAGGGATAATTATATTCAGAATTATAAGGATAGTGGTGCTTGGAATAATCAGGTGGATAAAGTTTATGATGAAGAGATTAGCAATATGAAGGAACAGGGAATTGAAATAACTCCAGATATCCAGGTAAGAGTGAGAAACAATTCAGAAAGGTATGTAAATGATGTAATGCATAGTGATGCCGATGCCCAAGGAGAGTATGTGTCTCTTCAGAGCAGAAAGGCGTACTATGAGAAGGAGCTTACTGGTAGAGGGTATGATTCCGAATCTATATCTAGGATTTCTCATCTACTGGAACAAAAAATACATGAAAAGTTTGAGGGCTATGATTTTATGGATAATGAAGATATTGATATAAATCTTTCTTTATAGAGGGGTATTAAATGTTAAGTCCAGTGAAGTCTATTAAATCAAAAATAAAAGGAAAGTTAATAATGGTAGGGCTTGGTATAATAGCCCTTCTTATTCTATTAGTCGTAATCATAGCAGCAATAGGAGCTGTGATAGAAGAAATATCAGATGCTTTTTTTGGTTGGCTTAGGGACAATGAGAAGGAATACTCAAATGAGGTAGTGGCCCTTAAGGACTGGTCAGAGAGTACTGAATTTAAGCAGTATTATAAGGATATTATGACTAAGGATAAATTTGAAAAATACTTAGATTATGAAATGAGGTCATGGGCTGAAAAGATAAAATTTACTATACCTGTGACAACAATTGATGCTACAGAAGAGAATACTTTGGAATATAAAAGCAGCAGTGAGGATTATTACTTTGATTTATATAGTGCCACTAAGGATTATGGAACTCCTTGGCAGCTATTTGCTGGCATTGATATCTATAAAAATTTATCCCATACAGATGATGACAAAGTAATTAATTTCTTAGATAATAAGCTTCGAACTAAGTATTATGGGTTATATGGAGAAGAGGATACAGAGGTTAAGCTAAATGAAATAAAAGAAAATATGGACTTTAATTACTATAAGAAAGTAACAAAAATAAAAACTGTTACTGTAAAAAAGGATGATGGAGAAGAGACAACTACATATAAAAAAATAAGAGCATATCCACTTCCATATTTCTATAGAATTGAAACCTTTACCCATACAATAACCAATCATTATGAGTATGAAACTGAAGTTATATCTAATACAGTAGATAAAGATAAGGATGAGGATAAAACTGTGGTTACTAAGATAAAGGAAATAGTAGAGGAGCCGGTACTAAAAGAGAGGCGTGTTTCCACTAATATGTCCTTATTTGCAAACACCCTTGTAACTCTAAATATCTTTAGAAATAACATAAAGGACCTGGAATTTTTTATTAGTAAGCTACCTTATGGTGATAGTGTAGTAGGTATAATAGACTCTGTATATCAATATATGAGTGAAAATACGGAGTTTGATGATAATAAGTATCCTGATATCGGTGGAAATATTAACTATGATTTTGTTTATCCAGTGTTAAAATCAAAGGAAAACAAGTATTATCGTGATGACATAGCTAAAATGGCCAAATCTGTTTTAGGACTTGATTATTTTTGGGGTGGAAAATATTTTAGTAGAGGTTTTAATAAACAATGGGGAAAGATTAAGTATGAAAAGACCTATGGTAGATATCAGAGATATGGTCTAGACTGCTCTGGCTTTCTTGATTGGGTGTACATTAATGTTACAGGTAGAAGTGTAGGTAAGGGCGGAGGGACCTATAGCCAATGGAAACATACCCGACTAATAAGTGAAAGTGAGCTAAAAGTTGGTGATTTAGGTTTCTATAACTGGGGTGGAGGAAAGCATGTTGGAATATTTATTGGGCGAGATAATAAAGGTATTCCAATGTTTATACATGCAGGAGGAAGTACATGGGCTGATAGCAAACATCCAAGAGGGCAGGTTATAATTTCAAAGCTTAATAAGAGCTATAAGGGATATCCTCCCGTAAAATTTAGATATTTTAGAAGAGTAAAAATAGATTTTGTGGGTGATTATGAATGATAAAGAGAAAAACTACAATAGCTATTGTTTGTATACTGCTTTTTTTAAGTCCATTCATTATCATAGATATCATGAGGAATTTTAATAAACCTAAGGAAGCAGCAAAACATGAAGATGACCCTAAGGGACCAGAAGAAATTGTTGAAATTGAACGATATTATGAACCTCTTAATTCAAAAAAATATGATGATACAGAAGTACTTGATAGGTGCTTAGATATTATTGATAGATATTTTGAAAATTTAAATAAGAAAAAATATGAGGGAGCAATGAAGCTTATAAATAAAACCTCATATGAGTATAGAAACATAAAAATAGATTCCTTTAAGAACATTATAGAAAGCAAGTATAAAACCCTGGTTGGCTACAATTTAAAGGATTTTAAGAAAGTTGGAGAAGGACTTTATTTATGCGTCCTAAGGACCTCTAACGAGCAGCTAGGAGAGGAGGTATATAGTAAGAATGATTTATTTGAGTATGAAGAGAAAATGATTGTAGATATTAATACAGAACTCATTTCCCCCAATGGTTTTATTAAAAGGCTAGATATAGATGAAAATTTGTTTAAAGATGAACTTATAAGAGTAGAAATTAAAAAGGTCTATAAATATCTTAGCGAAATAATTGTTGATACTGAGGTTACTAATCTTCTAGAGAATGAAGATATAAA
>JAKSBP010000342.1 GCA_022361035.1 Clostridia bacterium | reverse complement strand
TCTATACAAGAGATGTATTTTAATGAAGAAGAAGTTCTAGCAGCCCTTCAATTACCCAAGCATTTGCAAAATTCTTTCCATGACTTCAATTTGCATCCTACTATAATGGATGGTGCATTGGAAGCTGTTATAGGTATGTTAAGTCTAAAAGTAAAGAGTCAAGGGGTAAGGTTACCCTATTATATGAGTGAAGCTAACATCTACAGACCATTACAAGAAAAGTGTTATTCATATGCAAGGTCAACGGGTACGAAACATATTGGTCTTCAAGAAACAGAGTGCTTTGATGTCTATATAATAGATGAAGAAGGTAACGTTCTCGTTGGTGTGAAGGACTTCTCTCTATGGGAAGTTGGAAAAAATACTAAGACTATTGGAGAAACCCATGATATTACCCAGAAAAATAGCCAATATGGAGAAAAGAATAAAAATGTTGAAGAATTCTCCTATCCTATGATGTACTACCGTCATGAATGGAAAGAAAACAAAGATGTCGTTTCTGATTATAGCCATATGGATAAGGTCATATTAATATTTGACAAAGATGAGGCTTTGACCAATCATGTACAAGAGATATTATTAAAGGATAATGTACAAACAATCCTAGTAAAACCTGGGAAAGTTTACAAAGAGCATGAGGATGGTAAGAGTTATACCATTCATCCTACAGAGAAGGATGACTATAGTAAGCTATTCCATAGTCTTCATTATAGAGGTTTATTACCTAAACACATTATCTATGCATGGGCAAAGGACGTAGAGCCTGATATAGAATATATATCCTTAGAAGGATTAGATAGGAGTATCTATCCCTTACTTCATCTATCACAGGCTATAGATCAGCTTAATCCTTCTTACGATATACGGTTAAATTATATATTTTACGAAGATGAAGGCGTATTCTCGCCCCTTAGTGCAGCGGCTTATGGATTTGTAAAATCCCTACGTTTAGAAAATAGTCATTACCAATATAAATCTATACGGATATCCAGAAATTCTCCTCTCAATCAAATATGCGATTGGGTCTTAAAGGAATTTCACCTTCAATGGGATAAGCATATAGAAGTCATGTATAAGGAGGACCAAAGATGGGTGAAGAATCTAGAAGAGGTAGATTTAGACACTCAAGCTTTAAATCAACCTCCTCTTACGAATAGAGGCGTCTATATCATTACCGGTGGACTAGGGAGTCTAGGGTTTATTATGGCCACATACTTAGCCAGAGAGTATAAAGCCCGATTATGCTTAAGTAGCCCTTCGTCGCTGGATAGGGAGAAACAAGAGAAGATTAGGCAGTTGGAATCATTAGGGAGTGAAGTTCTCTTTGTTCAAGGTGATTGCTCTAAGCTTCATGAAGTTGAGAAGCTGGTTGATGATGTACGAACAAGATTTGGAGAAATTAATGGTATTATCCATTGTGCAGGGCTTATTAAGGATGCGCTATTAAAGGATAAGACACAAAATAGTATGAGGCAGGTTCTAGCACCTAAGATTATGGGAACGGTTTATTTAGATTTACTAACTAAGAAGGATAAGCTCGACTTTTTTACCCTATTTTCTTCTACTGCATCTATTACAGGTAATCTAGGACAGACAGATTATGCTTATGCTAATAGCTTTATGGATTACTATGCACAATTACGGCATGGATTGGTTAGAAAGGGTATGAGACAAGGTAAGACCATATCTTACAATTGGCCTTTATGGAAAGAGGGCGGCATGAAGGTAGAAAAAGAAACGGAAGAGCTTTTTAAGACAATGGGCATAAGTACGCTAGAGACTGAAAAAGGCATTCAGGCTTTCTTTAATGGTATGAAATCCCCTTATAGCCGATGGATTGTTTTTCAAGGGGAGCAGAAGAAAATAAGAGAATTCCTCGGGATAGAGAAGCAGAAGGAAGCCATTACGCTCATAGGAAATAGGGATAAGGTAGAATTAAAATCTGCCGTCGAAAAAGACATGGTACAAGCTGTGAAGGAAATACTGCGTGTCAGAGAGAAAGATATCTATTTTGATAAAGATATGAAGGATTATGGATTCAATTCTTTAACCTTTACAGAATTTGCTAATAAAATTAATAAGATATATGCTATTGCCACGAATCCAAGTATCTTCTACGAGCATGGAACCCTACAATCCCTTGCTGACTATTTAGTAGAAGAACATTATGAGAGCATTAGCCGTAAGCATGGTAAAACTAGTCAGGTTCATGAAGATACGAAACAGATATCGAGGGTTCAAGATACTCCTAGGATTGGATTGAAAAAAGAAATTAAAAGGAGACCTAGCACTCAAATCATTCCACAATCCCATTCAATAGAGACAACTAGTAGGAAAGAACCTATTGCCATAGTAGGAATGAGTGGAATTGCACCGAAGTCTGAAGACTTAGCATCCTTTTGGGATAATCTAGTAACTTCTAAGGACTTAATTACAGAAGTACCTGGAGAGCGTTGGAATACAGGGGATTTGCCAGACAACATATCTAAATGGGGAGGGTTCATGAAGGATATTGATAAATTCGATCCTTTGTTCTTTGGAATATCTCCTATGGAAGCAGAATTAATGGACCCACAGCAAAGAATATTTTTACAGACAGTTTGGGAAACGATTGAGGATGCAGGTTACAGACCTTCTGATTTGTCGGGAACAAAAACAGGTCTGTTTGTAGGTGTATCTACAACAGATTATCGAGATGTGCTGAAAGACTGTGAAATTGAAGCCCTCACTTCCACAGGGAATTCCCATTGCATCTTGGCCAATCGAATATCCTATATCCTAGGTATCCATGGTCCAAGTGAACCCATTGATACAGCTTGTTCCTCATCCCTCGTTGCCCTTCATCGAGGTGTTCAATCCATATACGGTGGAGATTGCGACATGGCTATTGTAGGCGGTGTTAATGTTATGGCCAGTCCAACGTTACATATTTCCTTTAGCAAAGCAGGTATGCTGTCACCGGATGGTAGATGCAAGACATTTGACAAAGAAGCCAACGGTTACGTTAGAGGGGAAGGTTCTGGTGCCATATTGTTAAAACCTTTGAGTAAAGCTATAGAGAATGGAGACCATATCTATGCCTTAATCAAAGGAACATCCATTAATCATGGTGGACACGCTACTTCATTGACAGCACCTAACCCTAATGCTCAAGCTGATTTGATAGTAGAAACCATGGAAAAGGCAGACTGTAGCCCAGATACCATAAGTTATATAGAAGCCCACGGTACAGGAACTAAATTAGGAGATCCTGTGGAGATTAACGGACTTAAAAAAGCCTTCAAGCAGATGAGCAAGAAACGAGGTATTGCTACTCAGAAAAAGAATTATTGCGGTATAGGTTCTGTCAAGACGAACATAGGCCATCTGGAAACAGCAGCTGGAATTGCAGGTGTCTTGAAGGTACTATTGGCTATGAAGCATAAAAAGTTACCAGGAACAGTTCATCTTAATGTTCAGAACCCATTCATTGATTTATCCGATAGTCCCTTTTACATCATAAAAGAAACACAGGACTGGCATCGACTTATTGATGAGTCTGGTACAGAGATTCCTCGTCGTGCAGGCATCAGTTCCTTTGGGTTTGGTGGCTCTAATGCCCATGTAATACTAGAAGAATATAATCCTACACAGCAAGAGGTCATTACAGCAAATGGACCACATATTATTATTCTATCAGCTAGAAATAAAGAGCGACTTGCTGTCTACGCAGAGAGATTATACAAGTTTTTGAAGAAAGCTGTTGAGAATGAAGAAATGTCACATGACCAGCTAATCAATATTGCCTATACTTTACAAGTAGGCAGAAATGACATGGGAGAAAGATTAGCTATTGTTGTAAATAATATTACTGAATTAATAGAAGGATTAGATGGGTATATCAAGGGGAATAAAAATATAGATCATCTCTATGAAGGAAATGCTAAAACTAATAGAGAGAGGGCCGACTTCCTTATAGATAGCCATTCGGGAACTCATGTTATGGACCTATTCGTGAACAATAAAGAAATGAACCAACTAGCCAATCTGTGGGTGTCCGGTATAAAAGTAGATTGGACGAAATTGTATAGAGAATATAGTCCAAGAAGAATAGGATTGCCTACCTATCCATTTGAGAAGAAAAGGATATGGATTAAAAAAAATAATATGACGGTTGAGAAAAAGGAAATGAAAAAAAGTAAGAAAGAGGATAAAAGGCATGTAGAGACATTTGAGCCTTCTACTTCTATTCTGGATTGTTTCTATCAGTATTCTTGGCAGCCGTCACCCCTTTTGGAAAAAGTCGTCTCTATTTCTAAGGAGGAAGGAGATAGGAATATTCTCATCCTAGTTCCTACAGATTTCAAGGCCATAGCTTATCGTCTACAGGAGAAGTATCATAGTAAGGATAAAGTAAGAATTATTCTTCTTGGAACCAGGAATTATCAACACCATGATAATCATTGGGAAATTGATGCAGCAGATACCCATGCTTTAAATAATTGTCTTCAAGATATTATAGGCCTTGATAGAATATACTTCCTAGGTGGTTTAGTGTCCAATATAACAAGGGATACTCTAGATGTAAAAGATTTAGATAGAACACAGGAACAAGGTGTTGTGACTTTACTTCGATTAATTAAAGGTCTAGAGAAGAAGGATATGGATAACCAAAGGATTCAGTTCAAGATATGGACTAATAAGGTGCATACATTAAATAATGAAGGTAATATACCTTATGCAGGTAGTATCTTGGGATTGGCTAAGACAATGGCAAAAGAGTTCTCATCTTGGGAAGTAAGTTGTGTGGATATGGACATCACAGAGTTGGAAGGAGAAGATGAGGAAAGACTTTTTAGTATGTTAATAGATGAGCCTGCTAATAAAAATGGTGACGAAGTAGTTATTCGACAAGGGATACGATATGTATCATCTATACAACCAGTGGCTCTTCAAAAAAGCTCACAAGCTCCTTTTAAAAAGGAAGGGGTCTATGTCATTCTTGGAGGTGCAGGTGGCATTGGCTTAGAACTTAGCCGTTACTTATCAAAGAACTATCAGGCTAAGGTTGGATTGATTGGAAGGTCACCATTAACTCCAGAAAAGAAAAAGATTATAGCTGAAATTGAAGCTCTTGGAGGGAAAATCCTCTATGTTAGAGGCGATGCTACAGACCTAGATAGTATAAAACAGGCCGTTAAAAGGGTGAAAGACCATTTTGGTTCCATCAATGGTGGAGTTCATTCAGCTATTGTAATGAAAGATAGGGCACTATGCAACATGACAGAAGAGGACTTAAGAGCAGCCCTAGTACCTAAAGTAATGGGAAGTGTTCTATTTTATGAAGCCCTTAAGGAAGAAAAACTTGATGTCATGCTGTTTTTTTCTTCAATCCAAACCTTTGTAGGCAATCTAGGGCAAGGCAATTACGCAGCAGCATGTGCTTTTAAAGATGCCTATGCCGCTTACTTGAATAAAATATGCCCATACCCTATTAAAGTAATTAATTGGGGCTATTGGGGATCAGTAGGGGTTGCTTCATCGGAGGAATATAACAAAAGGATAAGGGCCACTGGACTTGAATCTATTGAACCGGAAGAAGGCATGGAAGCTATTCATAGTTTTCTATCTTCTCCGGATTTAGAACAAATTATTGTCATAAAAGCCACAGATGCTTTGCTAAAACAGATAGGAATACATAAGGAGAGTTCAAATAAGGCGATAGAACCTATTTATCTACCAGTGAAAGAGAGTAAAGGAGAGAATACAAGGGATATTCGCTCGGCTATTAAAGAGGCTATCATTGAAAATATTGGTGATGTATTAAAAGTGCCTAGTGGGGAAGTGGAAAGTGATATGGCTTTTTCCGAATATGGTGTTGATTCCATAACAGGTATGGAACTTGTTAATAAAATCAATGAAACACTCAATCTCTCCTTAAAAAGAACAGTTTTATTTGACTATACCAATGTAGATGATCTGGCAGATTATCTATACGACACTTATGGAGCAGATATAAGTAAATATCTTTATGACCATAATCCCCATTCTTCCCAACAGACCAGTGAATCCATTAGCCCTCATAGGGTCAGTCAAGAAGAATTGAGTCTGATAGTGGAAGAAAAAGTAGCTAAAAGTATTGCAGAAGCTCTTAAAGTGGATAGTAGTGAAGTGGATTTTGACATGCAGTTTTCCGATTATGGAGTAGATTCCATAACAGGCTTAACATTGACTAAGATTATAAACAATACCTTCGATATCAGCTTAAAGAGCACCATCCTGTTTGACTATAGCAATATTCGGGATTTTAGTAGCTATCTCTGCCAGACATATGGTGATAAAATAGTTAGCAGTATCTACCAAGATGATACAACTTTTATTGGAGAAATGTCCGTAGACGATGATATAGCCCTTTTTAATCAGCTTGTTGATGGAGAGGTTAATGTAGACGATGTTCTGAGAAAAATAGGCTAATGGATAATTAGTTATTAGGTTATTATAGATATACAACTTTAAAGATTAATAAATTTGAAAGAAAAAATGTAGAAGAATTCATTGTTTTCTTTCAAATTTATTTTAAGTTTTAGTGTTGTTTATCTATATAGATGTGTGATTGAGAATATTAACTTACTACAGCAGCCACAGAGAATCCTTTAGGCTCATGCTATAAATCTGTTTTATAGATAGGTAATAGAAGGTAAAACAGATTTATAAAAGAGTCTCTGATGAAGAGTTAAAAGGAAGACTCTTTTGAAACACATATACGGAAATTATATATATCTATATATTTAAAAGGTCTATAATTCCCTATGTGTTATAAAAATCGCTCTAAAGGAAACCTCAGAGCCTGCTTTCATTTATTAAGTTTGTAAGTCACACATCTATACATGATAAGTATAGATAAGGAGATAGGGAAGATGGCAGATTTTGATTATGATAAAGATATAAAAGCAATCTTGGAGAAAATTAAAAATAGAGTCATTACACCACAAGATGGACATCGCTTAGTTCAAGAGCTAAAACGACAAAGAGAAAGAAGTATCAAAGTAACTCCTCCCTTATCCCATGATAAGAACCATGAAAAACAGGTAGGGGATATAGCCGTTATCGGCATGTCAGGTCGCTTTCCTGATGCTGACCATGTAGATGAATTTTGGCATAATCTCAGTGGAGGAAAGGATGCAGTTACAGAGGTTCCTCTTGAAAGATGGGATAATGATGCTTATTATCACGAAGATGCGAGGCAGCTGGATAAAACTAATTCACGCTACGGTGGTTTTTTAAGAGACATTGATAAGTTTGACCCCCTATTCTTTAATATTTCAGGTATGGAAGCAGAGGTTATGGACCCTCAACAGCGTTTGTTTTTGGAAGAAAGTTGGCGTGCTTTAGAGGATGCTGGATATGCCCATGATGGCATATCCAGATGCTCATGTGGTGTGTATGTGGGAACAGCACCTAGAGATTATCTCACCCATATAACGGATAAAGGGGCTTTGCTAGGGGCACAAGCCTTTTGGGGTAATACAGGTTCTTTACTGGCTTCAAGAATATCTTATTACTTGAATCTAAAGGGGCCGGCTATAGCTGTAGATACAGCCTGCTCCTCTTCTCTTGTAGCTGTCCATCTAGCTTGTCAAGGACTCATATCAGGAGAGGTTGACATGGCCATTGCAGGGGGTGTGTGGATATGTACAACACCTCATTATTATATACTAACTAGTAATGCTGGCATGTTATCTAAGGAAGGAAGGTGTAGAACCTTTGATAACGATGCTAATGGCATTGTCAATGGGGAAGGTGTAGGGGCCATTGTACTAAAACCTATGGAAAAAGCATTGAAAGACGGAGATCACATCTATGGGATTATCAAAAGTTCTGGTATTAATCAAGACGGAAAAACCAATGGGATAACAGCTCCAAGTTCCTTATCCCAGACAGAACTTGAATTAGAGGTTTATAGAAAAGGAAATATACATCCAGAAACTATTACCTATGTAGAGGCCCACGGTACAGGTACGAAATTAGGAGACCCTATAGAAGTAGAAGCCCTTAGCAATGCCTTCAGAAGATATACGGATAAAGAACAGTTCTGTGCATTGGGTTCTGTAAAAACCAACATAGGACATGCTTCTTTGGCAGCAGGGATAGCCAGCGTTATCAAAGTGTTATTGTGTCTTCAACACAAGCAGATTCCACCTTCCCTCCATTATAAGAGGACCAATGAAAACATTGATTTAGACCATAGTCCTTTTTATGTCAATACAGAACTAAGGGAATGGAAGAGTGAGAAAGGACCTCTTAGAAGTGCAATTAGTTCCTTTGGCCTTGGTGGAACCAATGCTCATCTGGTAATGGAAGAGTTTCAAGAAACGAGACAATGGAAAGGAGGTATGAAGCCTTTTTATATAGCTACTTTTTCTGCCAAAACAGAAGAAGGTCTTAAGAAACGCATAAGGGACTTTATCAAGTGGTCTAAGAAGAACCCAGGAAAGTACCCTATAGGTGATATATGTTATACACTTAACAGTTGTCGTCAACATTCCCATATACGTAAGGCATTTATCATAAGAGAACAAAAAGAGTTGGAGCATTTATTGGAAGACTATATTAGAGGTAAGCAGTTAACATCTATGGAAAGAAAAGCTGATGAGGAAATGATTTGGAAGAATATTATAGACTTCATAGAAGAATTAAAATATAAAGAAATATCGAAAGATAGGCATAAAGAGATACTTATACAAATAGCTACCTACTATGAAAAGAATGGTAAGATGCAATGGGATAAATTTTATGGCCATGGGCATTATAGAAAGATTTCTTTACCTACTTATCCATTTGCTAGAGAATGCTATTGGGTTAAGGATAAGAAGCCTACTCCAAAGGCTAAGACAATACATAGTATTCACCCCTTAATTCATGAAAATGTGTCCAATCTTAAGGAACAGGTATTTAAAACAGTATTAGAAGGTCATGAAACTTTTGAAAAGGAGTGCTTTATAGCCCAAAGACCCTTCATACCTTTTGCCTATATGGTAGAAATGGCATTCTATACAGGAGAAATATCTCTAGATAATAAGGTAAAGAGGATGGAAGATATGAAGTGTGCTAATCCTATTATACCGTTGGGACAAGAACAATTAGTGAAAACTCGCCTATACCCTTATAAACAGGGATGTTACATGGAAACGCTTTTTGTTCAAGAAGAAAAGGAAAGGGTATATGCACAAGGAAAAATAAAGGAAGATTATCCTACACAGCCTATTCTAAGAGATACGGTGGATATGAATGGGATTTATAATAAATGTACTTTAATCATGGAGGGCAATGACTATTATTCATACTTATACGACAACTATACTTATAACTATGGAGAGAGTCTAAAATCTATTCAAAAAATTCATTATAATGCTACGAAAACGGAAGCCATAGCTGAATTAGTTATACCAGTTGATGTTCAGAATAATAAGCATCCCTATGTTCTTCACCCTTCTTTATTGGAGGGGATTTTCCAGACTTGTTTAATGGGAGGGGAAAATGAGAAGAATGGGTTATACTGTTTTGGTGGATTTGGGACATTAGAGGTGCTTAAGCCACTTGAAGATTCCTGTTTTGTTCATACAGTTTTAGCTGCCCCACAAGAAAAAGAGGAGGATTCTCTTTATTATGACATTCATTTAATGAATGCAGAGGGTTTAGTTGTACTTAAGATAAATTATCTACACATAAGAAGATTAGAATATCTAAAGGATAGTAAGGTAAATAATGGGATGAGTGAAGTTAGCTAATATTAGAGAATTTTATTATTTGTTTTTTGTCCTTCATCTACATTATATCAATTCTAATAGCCCTAAAGATTAAATATATTGCGGATGAGAATTAGCAAAAGTTAATCATGAAGTTCTCTC
This sequence comes from Clostridia bacterium, assembly GCA_022361035.1. Taxonomy (GTDB): domain Bacteria; phylum Bacillota; class Clostridia; order Peptostreptococcales; family Caminicellaceae; genus JAKSBP01. The sequence continues at coordinate 7,992 of JAKSBP010000342.1, read as the reverse complement.
AGGATAAATAAAAAGTGGACGATAATAGAAAAGTTATACAAATACACCATGATGTATGGGAGGATTAATATGTTAGATAACATACATTTACGTTCTGATTCTGAATATACCTTGAATTATTATGAAAGCCAATGGGTGGAGAAGCAACTTAAGCCTACTCATAATAGGGAGGTAGCGAGTCCAACCCTGATATTTCAAAGAAACAATCAATCCATTCCTATAGAGGGTGAAGGGGCAGAAGTTATTCGAGTATACCAAGGAGAAACATATGGGTACCAGGGCAACAATACATATGAAATTAATCCACTAAAGGATAGAGATTTTGTATTATTATTGAAAGACTTGAAGATGAGAAAACTGATACCAAAGCAAATCCTTTATTTATGGACCATGGAAGATGTGGGATTGAATTATCAAGATTTTCTAGCCCTAGTAAAAAGTGAAGATTTTCTATTAAGTACAGTAAGAAGTCTTCAGATAGGTGTTTACGCTATCAATAGACTTCTTACAAGTATGCTGGAACTAAATTTAAAAGAAGTTACTAGAATTCTTGTGTTCTACAAAACAAAAGAGGAAAGCTATCATCTCTTTTATAACATTATGGGAAGCTATGGAAGGTCCTTAGGTTATCTTTTACCCAAGCTTCGCTTATCCACCGTTGAAATAAGAGATGAAAGGTTGAACAGTCATATAATAGATTATGAACTGTATGACAAAGCTTACGATAGAGAGATACGATATGTACAGAATAGAAGGTATGTTAAAAAGATTTCCCCCGTTGATTTAATCAAGAATACCCAAATAGTTTTCAAAAAAGGAGCTACCTATCTTATTACAGGTGGTGCTGGAGGACTTGGGCTAATATTTGCTAAGTATTTAGCTAAAGCATATCAGAGTCAATTAGTATTATTGGGGCGTTCTGCACTGAATGAAGAAAAGCGAAACAGAATACAAGAGCTTAAGGAACTAGGCTCTCATGCCGTCTATTGGCAAGCAGATGTATCTAATATAGAGAGTATGAGAGAAGTTATAAAGCGGACAAAGGAAGAGTTCGGTCATATTGACGGTGCTATACATGGTGCAGGTTTAGTGAGTCAGCTAATGGTTAATGAAAAGAATTTAGAAGAATTCCAATCCATTATGGCACCAAAAATAAAGGGGACTCTAGTTCTCGACGAAGTGACCAAAGAAGAGCCTCTGGATTTTCTTATTTTATTCTCTTCAACGGCTTCTATATTAGGTGATTTTGGTCAATGTGATTATGCTATAGGCAACCGATTCTTAGATGGCTATGGACATATGAGACAACAACTACAGCAGCAAGGCGGTAGATCAGGAAGAGTCATTGTCATGAATTGGCCTCTATGGAAAGACGGGGGCATGCATCAACATGAAGAAACAGAAAAATTTTATCTCAAATCTTCAGGCATGGACTATCTGAAAACAGAAGATGGTATAGAGGCATTTGAAAATATTATTCGTTCAGGATTAGAACAAGTAATGGTTATATATGGGAATAAAAAACGTGTGGGAGAATCTTTAGGTGTTAAAAAAGGCCAAGATATCACCCTAGAATCAGAGCAAACACTTATAGAACGTGAAAAAAACCCTTATACATGGAAAAAAGGTGAGTTTATGGAACATACACTGGAGAAAGATATTAAAAAAATAGCAGCCGAAATACTTAAGATTAAGCCAGAGCAGATAGATTCAGGTGTTAATATTGGAGAATATGGCTTTGATTCTATTTCTCTTATAACTTTTGCAGATAAGATGAATGAAGCCTATAAGACAGATATATCACCAACTCTATTCTTTTCTGTGAATACTGTTACGGGTATAGCTAAGCATCTTATGGATAATAGGGAAGATCAGGTAGAGGATACCCATAAGGATGTGGAAGAAACCCTTGATTTCGATATGGGAAAATGGTTCAATAAGGAGATACCTTATTTAGAGCCTTTAAAGAACCAGTTATCACATCTAAGTCGATTTCAAGATAGTAGACAGCCCATCTTAAAAGCTAAGGCTGATGAACCCGTTGCTATCATTGGAATAGATGGTATTTTCCCAAGGTCAAAAGACCTTCATACATTCTGGAAGAATCTAGAGGGAGGCAAGGACCTTATTACAAAGATTCCCCTTAGCCGATGGGACTGGCGAGAGCATTATAGTGAGGACCCTAGGGCTAAAAATAAAGCTGTCTCCAATTCAGGAGGATTTATTGAAGATGTAGATAAGTTTGATGCTTCCTTCTTTAATATTTCGCCAAGAGAAGCTGAACTTATGGACCCTCAACAGCGATTATTGCTACAGACTATATGGAAAGCAACAGAAGATGCAGGCTATCGGGCTTCAAGTCTAGGGGGCAGAAACATAGGGGTATTTGTTGGTTTTCAATTTAGTGATTATCAAGAACTCTTAGAAGACTTAGATGAATTTAAGCCACAAATACCAACAGGTAATTCCCATGCCGTCTTGGCTAACCGTATATCCTATTTTATGAACTTAAGGGGGCCTAGTGAATCGATTGATACGGCTTGCTCATCTAGTCTAGTTGCTATTCATAGGGCAGTTTCATCTATTCAAAGTGGTGAGAGTGAGATGGCCTATGCAGGAGGAGTCAGCTTAATGCTGTCCTACAAAACATTTTTAAGTGCCAGTAAACTTGGAATATTATCTGTCGATAATCGGTGTAAGACTTTTGATAAAAGTGCTAATGGTTATGTAAGGGGAGAGGGCATTGGTATGCTCTTGTTAAAACCACTTAGTCAAGCCATTAAGGATCATGATTATATCTACGCCGTTATTAAGGGAAGTGCTGAAAATCATGGAGGACGAGCCAATTCACTGACAGCTCCTAACTCAGATGCACAAGCGGCCCTATTGGTCAGTGCCTATAAGAAAGCACAGATACCACCGGATACCATTACTTATGTTGAAGCTCACGGAACAGGTACAGCGTTAGGAGACCCCATAGAAATAGACGGATTAAAAAAGGCTTTTAAAGAGTTATATAATATACATAATATACCAAAATCCCAACACAACTATTGTGGAATAGGGTCTGTTAAGACCAACATTGGTCATCTAGAGCCAGCTTCTGGCATCGCAGGTGTTATGAAAGTAGTATTAGCCTTACAGCACAAAAAGCTGCCGGCAAGTCTTAATTTTAAGGAACAAAACCCTTACATTCAACTGGATGAAAGTCCTTTTTATATTGTAAAGGAGACGAAAGACTGGCAGCCACTTGTGGACTATGAAGGCCATCCAATTCCTAGAAGAGCGGGGGTAAGCTCCTTTGGTTTTGGAGGAAGCAATGCTCATATCGTGCTAGAAGAGTATAAACAAAAGCATGAAGTGTATGGGGCAAAAGAACCACAGATAGTTATACTTTCAGCTAAAGATAAGGAAGCTCTACAAGAATCGGCAAAGGAACTGCTGCATTACCTAACTCCATCTGAATACCACCAAGAACCTACAGGATATAAGTATGGAGAGGATAAAGTATATGATTTAGAAAGTATAGCATATACCTTACAGGTTGGTAGAGAACCGATGGGAGAACGATTGGCCCTTATTGTCGAGACAGTAGAAGAATTAAGAGACTCTTTACAGCAGTTTATAAAGGGTCAGATAGGAACAGATGAAACCATATGGGTTAACAGTGTAAAGCATCATCAACAGCCCTTTTCATTATTTTATGATGATGAAGATGCCATTCTACTAGTTCGGCAATGGATAAACAAAAGAAAATTAGATAAAATCGCCAACCTATGGGTTTCAGGTTACGATGTGGACTGGAATCTATTACATGGTCAGAAGGTATGCTGCCGTGTTCCTCTACCTACTTATCCATTTAAAAAAGAGAGGTACTGGGTTCCCAAGCATGAACCTAACAGATCTAAGGAGGGAGTTAAGAACTATGGCTCCTTACTAGATTCTATTGAATATAGTCAGACATTGGATTTAGGTATCGTATTCACTAAGAAAATCGATAATCATATGGCTATTCTAGGGGACCATCTTATTAAGGAACAACATATTTTCCCAGGAGTGGGTTATCTGGAGATGGCCTATGAAGCGGCAAAGGAGATAAGCGGGAATAGTGGCTTCGATATATGTCGTGTTTATTGGTTAAATCCTTTTATTCTGAATAATAACGAAGATAAAATTATCATGGCACTGAAAAAAGAAGGTGATAAGATAATATTTCAGGTAAAAGACCCACAGGATTCAACCATTTATGTTAAGGGAGAAATCCATGGAAAGCAGGATTTGACTTTAAGGAAGCAATCTATTTCCATAGAGGAGATAAAAGAGAGGTGTACTCATATCATCAGCGGTGATAGTATCTATGAAGAATACGAAAAAAAGGGTATTCATTATGGGCCATTCTTCCGTGGAATTACTCAAGTATACAAAAATGAGGAAGAGGCACTAGGTGTTTTAGAGTTATCTGCCAATAGAGAATCTGGATTACAGGGGTATACCCTTCACCCAACTCTGTTAGACAGTGCATTACAGATTATAGGGTGTATTAGGGATTCAGGTGATAAGGTGTTCTTGCCTTTTGCCCTTGAGCGTATTGAAGAAATAGGGCCATTACAAAAATCCATGTATGCCTATGTAAAGGCTGCTGGTCCTAATAGCTATAACCTTGCTCTTATGGACGAAAAAGGTCATATATGTTTAAAGCTATATAATTATGCTATTAAAGAGATAAAAGAACCCCTAGAAGACTTATCTTATCAGCTTAACTGGAAAGAAGTTCCTCTTGTTCCTCATAGGATAAGTGACCCACAAGAAATTAAGGAAGAGTCCGTATTCATTATTTATACCGATGATAGTCATAAGGCAGCACAAAGAATAGCCCTTCATTATTCTCAGTCTATGATGATTAAGTTAGGAAATGTAAACAAGACCTATTTCGAAGGTCATAAGGAGGTAAAGTACGATGACCCTATGGCAATCGGTAGAGTCATGGCAGAAATATCTCATTTGGATAAAGTCTATTTCTTATGTGGTATTCACCATAATCCTCTAGAGTCAAGTATTCAGGAGGCTCAGGAAAAAGGGGTAATTAGTTTATTCCGACTCATTAAGATATTAGAAGGTAAGGATTTATTACAAGGGGGATTGAAATTAAAAATTATTACCAACAACGTCTATGGAGTTGATAATAGTTCTAGCATATTGCCCGTTGCTGCTAGTATTCACGGATTCGTCAAGTCACTTGCAAAGGAATATAGCAAACTGGAAATTTCATGCATAGATATAGATATTCCTAGATGGGATAATACATTAGATGAAGATGTGATGGATACTCTGATAGAACCTATATTCCATGAACCTAAGAACCCTCATGGTGAAACGGTTGTATACCGTAATAAACGACGTTATCAGCGTCAAATAGAGGCTCTACCACTACCTGCTGCTAAAGAATCCATTTTTAGAGAAAAAGGAGTCTATATCATTGTAGGTGGAGCAGGAGGTATTGGTTTAGAACTTAGCCGTTACTTAAGTAAGAAAGTAAAGGCACGACTCTTTTTAATTGGGAGAAGCAAGCTAAGTGGGGAGAAAGAAGCCATAATAAAAGAGATTGAAGCATTAGGTGGCGTTGTTATGTATCACCAGGGGGATATAACAAATGAAGAGAGTATGCAGAAAGCTATTGGATTAGCCAAATCCCATTTTGGCAACATTAATGGTGTATTTCATTCAGCCATTGTATCGGCAGATAAAACCATACAGAATATGGGTGAAAATGAGCTTTATGAATCTTTAGCTCCTAAGATATGGGGCAGCACCATTTTATATTCTATGGTGCAAGAAGAACCATTGGATTTTCTAGCCTTTTTCTCCTCTACTTCTTCGGTGGTAGGTATGCCGGGACAGAGCAATTATGTGAGCGGACTTAACTTCAAAGATACTTTTGCTCATTACATTCAGGGTGAAGCTTCCTATCCCATTAAAGTATTTAATTGGGGCTTTTGGGGTATTGGCTCAAGTGAAGGAGAAGAATATGGCAAACGATTAAAGAGACAAGGAATACATGAGATATCCCCAGAAGAGGGAATGGAGATTATAGAGCGTGTTCTTAGTCAACCTGTTAACCAGGTCTTTATCTTAAAAGCTCAACAACATGTTTTTGAGACTTTAGGTGTGGAGAAGATTAAAGGCCAATCTATAAGAGAAGATGTCTTAAAAGATAGGAAATCTGGTACTATAACGAAGATACTCTACGAAGTAGAAAGTTCCAGTTCAACAATGACACAAGAACACAGGGAAGTTACGAATCAAGACATGCTGAAAGAGCAATCAGACAGCACCAATCTAATAATGCAAGAAGCCTCAACGGAAAGGTCTCACTCTACAATCGAACGAGAGGAGATAATGGATTATTTGAAGAAACAGATATCCCAATTGTTGAAGATGGATATAGAAAAGATAGATAGTCACACTTCATTTGAGCAGATGGGTATTGACTCTCTCTTAAGCCTAGAGTTTCATGCCAATCTGGAAAAGAATATGGATGATTTACCACCAACATTACTATTTGACCATACCAACTTAGAAGAGTTAGTAGGTTATTTTTTTACGAATTATCAGGAGAAAATAAATTCTATTATAGCTAAAGATGTAAAAAAATCAGGAGAAGAAGATTTATTCGTTAAGCCAATGAAACCACAAGAAAAATATGTAAATCAAGAAGTAAATGGAAGTTTACCTGTGTTTTTAGACAGCTTTTTGGTTGAAATAGATCCTGAGGTTTCGGTAGAAGTATGCATTAAGGGTGCAGGAGACCCACTCTTGATTATACCAGGATTTGCTGTCACCATGTTGATTAATACTTATCAGATTGAAGAGCTGTCCAAGTACTATAAGGTCATTAGCATGAATTTACCAGGTCATGGAAAAACACATCCTATTGATGACCTAACCTTCTCCGGTATCAGCACCATGATGATGAAGGTATTAGACCGATTAGGTATTACACAACCTTTACATGTTATAGGCGGTTCTTTTGGCGGTATGATAGCTCAGAATATAGCAAGCGAATTCCCTAATAGAGTAAGGAGCTTAACGCTATTTGGTAGTTTTACTCTTTCAAAGTTTGAAGGAGTGTCACAGTATTTTTCTTTTGTAGAGGCCGTTGCTAAAGATTTTGAGATGGTGAAGATAACTACTGACTCTAAGGAGATTACGGATAATGTTGATAAATGCTTTGAGCTTTACAAAAAAAGTCAGGTTAGCAATAGTACTCTTATGTTTAAATACCTTGACTTAATGAAACAGGGCATGAGTACTCGTCATCTATTGGAAGAGATTAAAGCACCTACTTTGGTTATGGTAGGAGCTGTAGATTCTGTGATAGACCCAGAGGAATCAAGGTTCATCCACTCTAGTATTAAAGGTTCACAGTATGTTGAAATTCCCGATGGTGGTCATTTTATCAATTTGACCCATCATAATCTAGTGGGTGAAAAGATTAAGAGATTTCTTGAAGGTTATGAAAATAGCATGAAGGAGCAAAAATCTTGGAAGGAGTCAGCTATATGATTAAGGACACAATCAAAAGCCGATGGGATAAGTTATTGGATAAAGGGTTTATTCATTATCATCCTAAACAGAATTCCAAATTAGAGTTAGCAGAAGGAAAATTCCCTCTACGTATAGACTACGTACCCGAAAGAGCCAAAAGGTTAGTAACTGGTAAAAAAAGCACCACTCCTTTGGGTACTGACTTGATAGGAAGAGAAGATTGCTTATATGTTTTCGATGAATTGGTCCTATTAGCCAACAACAGACCTATAGATAGATACCATAGTATTCTCTGCTCCAAAGACTATCTTCCACAAAATGAATTTAGTAATAGAGAAATAAAGGAAGTATCTCAGATAGTTGAAAATACAGGTATGAGGTCTTTCTTGAACATGATAGGAGCAGCTGCCACATTGAATCATTTTCATACTCAAGTACTTTTCGATA
>JAKSBP010000109.1 GCA_022361035.1 Clostridia bacterium | reverse complement strand
TTTCCTCCGAAGATTCCATATCTCCCTTCTCGCTCGACTTGCATGTGTTAAGCACGCCGCCAGCGTTCATCCTGAGCCAGGATCAAACTCTTAGTATAAACTGGCTTTTTTTATTGGTCTTAGGTCTTTAGCTCTAAAGCTTTCAACCCCCAACCAATTATCTTTTTTTCCTTACACTGTTCAGTTTTCAATGTCCAATACCTTTTTTGTCCTTTTCAGCGACAAGATTTATTATACCAAATTTCACATTCAATGTCAACGGTTTTTTATTATTTTATTAAATAAAAAGTATTAACACGTTAGAAAAGTTAGGCCTATATCCCTATAGATTAACTTTGATGCTTTAATATGTTATCATGTTACATATTGCTTGTCAAGATTTTTTATTCCCCTTCAACAATTTATCTCTAGCCCATATCTCAAAAGGAACAAAAAATATACTATCATGCTTCATTGGTCAAGTCAATTGGTTATTTATTGTAATTATTTCATCTAGTTTAACTACGGATTTCTTTAATAAAACTTTTCCAAATTACACAATGTATATGTTAAATAAAATTAGATTAAAATAGTATATAAATGAACAACTTTAAAAATAAATATATATTTTTCACTACTAACCTCATACTTCATAATACTCCATTAAGAAAGAGGTGTATTTTATGATAACTATCTTTATAAGAACTGTAATTCTTTATACTATTGTAGTAATAGCTATCAGAATAATGGGGAAAGCAGAGCTTTCAGAACTTCAACCCTATGAGCTAGTTATTTTAATAATGGTAGCTGAATTAGCTTCCATATCTATGGAAAGGGTAGAAATGCCTTTCATCAATGGCGTAGTAGCAATTTTCACTCTTGTTTTTTTGCAGGTTATAGTATCCTTTATCACCCTTAAGAGTGAAAAAGCTAGGGCTATAATATGTGGAAAACCCAGTATTCTAATAGAAAATGGAAAAATTGTAGAAAGGGAACTAAAAAGTTTAAGACTCAATATAAACGATTTAATAGAACAACTTAGAATAAAGGACTTCCCCAATATTGATGATGTTGAATTCGCAATACTTGAAACCAATGGAGATCTAAGTGTAATTCCTAAGGCTTCTAAAAGACCTCTCACCCCCTCAGATATGAATATCGATGTTAAGAAAGAGGGGCTTCCTATTAGCTTAATAATAGATGGAAAGATAAACGAAGGAAATCTCAATAAAACTTCCGTAGACTTTAATTGGCTATATAAGGAATTAAAAAAACACAACATAGATGATATTAATAAAGTTTTATATGCATCAATTGACCAGGACCAAAACCTCAGCTTACATCTAAAAAATAAGAATTAAGGAGAAATAAAAATGAAATCCCTACTTTTATCTATATCTATAATGATAGTACTATTAATCACATGGACAACTGTATATTCTTTTATTTGTGAGAGGGTAGAAAAATTATGTTCCCTTGTAGATGATATGGAAAGTAAAATACATATTGAAAAGTGGACTTCAACTCTTTCTCTTTTTAACAATATAAATAAGGAATGGAAGGATAGCCGAGGAGTTTTGTTGTTGATCCTTCAACACGAAGAAATTGAAAGGATTAACGTTGCTTTAGAAAGGACAAGGTCCTATATTTCCATAAAGAACAAACCTTTAACCCTCGGTGAAGCAGCTACTTTAAAATTTCTTTTTAGGCATATACAAGAGAAAGAATCTCTATCATTAAAAAATATTTTTTAACTCAACTTCAATCTAGGATTTAAGCGGGTTTTCTTATGGAAATTTTTTTTATAATTATTTACATATTCTGCTTTATATGATATAATGTTTTTGGGACAATATACCTATTTACATTTTTTTAGCGTTGCAAGACTTTACAAAGAGATTGCCTGTCTAAGGAAAATCTCTTTTTCATGGAGGATTCTAAACCTATCTAAATCCTCTACCACTCTTGTAACTCCTTCTATCATAACTAAATCTTTTATCTTAGATTTTCTAAATTTAAACACTTAAATTTTAAGTTTAAGTAATTATTAATATTCACTAAAGAGTCTTGTCTTAGTGGCTTTATTTCTTATGCAATTTATTCAAAAACATTTGACATTTAATCTTAAAAAATCCTATATTTTTTAAGATTTTAATAATAAGGTCCTGACAAATGTCGAACTGAGAAGTTTAAGTAAAAGACTATGCTCCACATGAGGGAGGAAAGTAAAATCCTCTACCTATCGAAGTGGAGTCTTAAAAGCTGATAAATGTTGCTACTGAAACAACATGTCCTACTCTATATTTTAAGCATAATTACAGTTAAACCACAGCTTATTTATCTAATAACTTGCTCTGTTGCGCCAACCTTTAAGTTAATACTAGTTCAATTTTATTTAAAATCTATTGAAATCTTAATATGAAAATTATGCTTAATTTATAACTTTTAAAGACAAATAATTCTCTGTTGATTATAAAAAAAACAAGGAGGTATATAGTTGGAAAGGATCTCTAACAAAAAACTAAGTTTTGCTGTTATAGGCGCTGGAAATGGCGGTCAAGCAATTGCAGCATATCTGGCTTTAAAGGGCTATACAGTTAATCTGTATAACCGCAGTATAGAGCGAATAATTGAAATTAAGCAACGAGGGTATATCGACTTAGTTGGAGCCTATAGTGGACGGGGTATTTTAAATTTAGTTACAAACAATATAGAAAGAGCAGTAAAAAATGTTGATATTATAATGGTTGTATTACCTGCCAATGCCCATAAATTTGTAGCCAATAAAATTGCTCCTATTATAACTCCAAACCAATATGTAGTTCTTAATCCTGGTAGAACTGGTGGAGCCTTAGAATTTAAAAATATTATTGCAAAACATAATCCCATAAAAGAAATTTGCGTTGTAGAAGCCCAAACCCTATTATTTGCATGTCGAAGTCTATGCAATGGGGAGGTAAACATCTTTGGTAAAAAAAATGAGGTTAAGGTATCTGCATTACCTGGAATTAGAACAAAGGAATTCATCAAGGTTATCAAGGAAGCCTTTCCTGAATTTACTGGTTCAAGAAGCGTTTTAGAAACTAGCTTTAATAATATTGGTTCCATCCTCCATCCCATACCTACTTTATTAAATTGTGGAAGGATTGAGGACACTTTAGGAAACTTTCAATACTATGTCGATGGGATTACACCATCAATATCAAAAGTCATAGAACAAGCAGACCAGGAAAGAATGTTAATATCTAAAAAACTAAATATAAAAACAATTTCTTTAAGGGAATGGCTGGCTTATACATATAAAGCATCAGGCGAAACCCTATGCGAAGCCTTAAGAAACACAAAGGAATACCATGGAATTATGGCTCCTCCAAATATATGTACTAGATATATATTCGAAGATGTACCACAAAGTTTAGTACCTATTTCAGATATGGGTAAACATCTTGGTGTTATTACTCCTACAATAGATTCCATAATTCATCTGACCTCTATTCTTCATGGTACAGATTATTATAAATATGGTAGAAAAATTTCAGATATGGGCCTTGATGGATTGTCAACCGTAGACGAAATAACAAGCTATGTAATCAATGGCAAAACAAGCAATTCCAATGAAGGGGTGGTAGCATAATGAAAAAATTTTTAGGAGCTGCTATAGGAAATTGTGTTCACATTGGTGGAATTGTTAATTTTCTAAGATTAGTTGAAGAAGAAGGAAATAAATCAGAATTTCTTGGTGCAGCTGTAAGCATAAAAAGATTGATTAATGCAATACTTACTGTGAAACCCGACGTAGTTTCAATAGGTTTTAGGCTGACTCCTAAGTCGGTAATCCCTTTATTAGATGAGCTTCAAAATGAAATCTTTAAAAAGGATTTTAAAAAAATCACCTGGATATTTGGCGGTACCAAACCCGTAGCTGATGTAGCAAGAGAATATTCTTTCTTTTCAAAAATATTTGACGGGACCGAGGATCTAGATGATGTGATTCAATATATAAAAGGAAATAATTTAAGGGAAGTTACAACCTCATATCCTCAAAATCTCATTGACAGAATAGAGAGCAAATATCCCTATCCTCTATTAAGACACCATTTTGGATTACCCTGCTTAGAAGAAACTTTTGAGGGTATAAAAAAAATAGCCGAATCTAAGGTATTGGATATAATTTCCATAGGGCCTGACCAAAATGCTCAAGAAAACTTTTTTACTCCCGAAAGGATGAACCATGACCTAGATGGTGCAGGTGGAGTTCCTTTAAGGAAAATAGAAGATTTTGAAAAGCTTTATGAGTGCTCTCGAAGGGGAAATTACCCCCTTTTAAGATGTTATAGTGGAACCTCAAAGGTATTTAAGTTTGCAGAGCTGCTTAAAAACACAATCAACAACGCTTGGTGTGCCGTTCCTCTGTGTTGGTACAATGTCCTGGATGGAAGAGGCAAAAGAGAGGTATTTGATTCAATCACTGAGGGTAAACAGCTTATGAAATGGCATGGGGAAAGGAATATTCCCATAGAAGTTAATGAATCCCATCCTTGGAGTCTTAGGGATTCCCACGATACAATCGGGGTAGCTATGGCATTTCTAGCAGCTTACAATGCAAAAAGAATGGGGGTAACCCATTATATTGCCCAATACATGTTTAATGTTCCACCCTCTATGCACCATAAAATGGATTTAGCTAAAATGCTAGCAAAAATCGAGCTTATAGAGTCATTGTGCGATGAAAATTTTAACGTATATAGACAGGTAAGGGCGGGGCTTGCCAGCTTAAGTGCAGACTTAGATGTAGCAAAGGGCCAATTGGCAGCATCAACATATTTAGCCATGAGCATTAAGCCCCATATAATACATGTAGTAGGTTTTTCTGAAGCAAATCATGCTGCTAATCCTGACGATGTTATAGAAAGCTGTAAAATTGTTAGGGGAGTTATTCGTTCTACCCTTCACGGCATGGCAGATATGACCCAGGACAAATCTGTAATGGAAAGAAAGAATGAACTATTAAAAGAAGCTAAGGTTTTGCTAAATATTCTTAAAAAGATATATCCTGAAAGCAATGATTCATGGTGTGACCCAGCAGTATTAGCCAATGCCATTAAAAGAGGAATCATAGATGCACCTCATCTAAGGGGTAACCCTAGTGCTAAAGGCACCTTAGAAACTAGAATTATCGAAGGAAAATGCTTGCCCTATTCGAAAAAACTAGGTAGAGTCATATCAGAACAAGAAAGGCTAACAGAGCTATTAAGTTTTGAAACAGATTATATTACCACTGCATAGATTGAATCTTCATAATACTTATCTTTAAAAAAATATAAACAAAAGAGGTGTCACCTATAATGGAAGTTATAAACATTAATGAATCTCAAGTGATAAAGAAAAACTTAGCTGATAAAAAGATAAAAATAAATACCCACCTTATCAAAGTTAGAAAAGCCTTACCTAAAGACGTTTATGCCATATACAATATAGCTTGCAGTGTTGGGTCTAAAAGTAAGGATTCAACCCAAGGCTTCTTGATGGATAATTATGTATCAAGGCCTAATAAATATAAAAAGTTTTTTTCAAAAAAAATTAATGAGCTAGATTATTTTTATATAGCTGAATCAAATATAGCTGTGGGTTTTTTGATGGCCTATACTAAGGAACAATGGTTAAAGGAAAATCCCGACTGGATTCAAGATATTTATTGGGCCCCTGATTTTGATATTAATAGAACAAATGATTTTATAGTCATTGATAAAACAGCCATATTGGCAGGACAAACTGGAAAAGGTATAGGTAGTAAATTATATAAGAAATTGATAGATGATATAAAAAGAGAAAATATTAATAATATATTTGCCGAAACTATTATCAGCCCTACACCAAATTTTGCTTCTCTATCATTTAGAAAAAAACAAAGATATACACTGGCAGGAGTTAGATACGAAGGATATGATAACAAAACATATACAGACCTTATATATTATAAATCAGTTTAAAGAGTACAATTTAAACATATAGGACTACCCTTATAAAGTTAAATATACTAGGGTAGTCCTTTAATTTTTAAAGGATTCTCGCAAATAATTATTTGTGAAAATCCCTTTTATTCTATTTTAATAGTTCGTCTAATCTATTTTTATCAAAACCTTGAATCATTTCATCATCAACCATGATAATTGGTACACCCATAAGTCCCTTTTCCATCAATTCCTTTCTTGCAGTTGCATCCTTAGATACATTTTTTTCTTCAAAGCCTAAACCTTTTTCTGTAAGATAATCCTTTGCTAGATGACAATATCCACAGGTATCACTAGTATAAATCGTTATTTTTTTACTCATAAATATATACCTCCATCCTTTTTATTATGCTGCTTTTTCTTTATTTTTTATTTCTTTTTTATCCTTTACATTTTTTATAAGACCTGTAGCATATCCCATAGGACATACTTGACACCAAGTTCTAGGCCTAAATACTATTCCCATTATAAGGCCTAAAGCTAAGGAAGACATCATTAGTCTAAAAATCGCAAAGGCAATTAGCTTAAAATTTGAACCTGCATGAATTAAAGAAATTGAGAACATAGTTATCATAAATATAAGTAATATATTTTTAACTGTTTTACCCCTTAGTTTTTTAGGTAAATTGTTTTGTAGGCTTATATTTCTCAAAAAATTACCCAGTAAAGAACCCCTTGGACAATAATGGGAACAATGAACTTTACCTCTACCTTTTATAGCATGATACATTGGAACTCCCATACAAATAAATCCTAAAACACCAAATCTAATATCTAATATCGAAAGTAATATAAATATGACCATAAAAATCCATGACCACTTCATGTAAGACTTGGTCCTCACCATTTTCATTTCCTCCCCAATTTATTATAACATTTTGTCTATAGATATCTACCTCTGAATATTTTAATTTCATATATCATGTTTTGAAGGTTTTTAGCAGCCTGAGCCTCCATATTGTGCCTGAACTCTAAAACCTTTATATAGCCATGTTTTGGAATAATCTACAATAAATCCTCCATACTTCTTTATTAAATCCTTTTCAACTACATAACTTATATCATCTTCTTTAACTTTATAATCATTTTCTTTCTGTTCATCCAGAACAATACTAAAGTTTGGGCCGCCTCAGCCAAAACCTGAAATATATATCCTTATAACAGGGTCACTTACACCTTTTTTATCTATAGTCTCTCTTATCATTTCCTTAGCTTTATCGGTAATTTTTATATTCATAATTCAATACCTCCTATAATTATTTATATCCAAATTTATTATTTTTCAATCGCCCTCATACCCCCGGTAGGTATTTTAATTATAATATATGTTTTTTCTCATGTCAATAGATTTGTTTGTACTTATTTTAAAGCTTTTTCTGCCCATAGAAAAACTGCCTCAAAATAGAAAAATAGTACAATATATGAATTCTGAATTAAGACTTCAATATATTGTACTAAAACTCATTTTAAGACAGCATATCTATATTTATTATATAATGCCAACACCATTTAAAAATACTAATGCAATTGCTATAGGAGCAACAAATTTAGCAAGGAACATGAATAATGGGATATAGCTAACCTTTATTCCTCCAGCCGTGACTTCTTCCTCTACTTCCTTTCTACCTAAAACCCAACCTACGAAGGCAACAATAAGCAATCCACCAAGTGGAAGTAGAAGATTATCTGTTAACCAACTCATGGCATCTAAGAATGACATCCCTCCTATATTTAGGGGAACGGCCCCTTGAGATAGGGAACAAGGAATACCTAATAGTGTAATCGCTAGAGTAGCAGTTATAGTAGCTCTCTTTCTGTTCATTTTTAAGTCCTCTACAAAGTAGGCAACAACAACTTCAAGTATTGATATAGAAGATGTTAATGCAGCAACAGTTAAAAGAATGAAGAATAATATACTAAATAAATATCCAAGAGGCATTTGTTGGAATACATTGGGCAAGGTAATGAAAACTAAACCTGGTCCTGCATTTGGTTCAATACCAAAGGCAAACACAGCAGGGAATATGGCTATACCCGCAAGAAGGGCTATAAGGGTATCAGCTATAGTTACTTGAAGGGCTGTTTCTCCTAAGTTTTCTTTCTTACTAATATATGACCCATAGGTAATCATTGTACCCATACCTAAAGATAGTGAGAAGAATGCATGACCCAGGGCCATTAAAATACCGTTTGCAGTCAATTTAGAGAAATCGGGTTTAAATAGGAATTCTAAGCCAGCACCTGCACCAGGAAGCGTTATTGCACGAATGTCTAGAATGATGATAATAGCTACTAATAGGGGCATAAGAATCTTGGCATATTTCTCTATACCATCTTTAATACCCGAAACAACTATAAACCCAGTTAATGACATAAAAGCCACCTGCCAGAAGATTGGTTTTCCACCCCGGCCAATAAAATCAACAAAAGAACTTGTAATCTCATCAGGAGACATACCAGCAAAGGAGTTCATAACTGCTCTAACTATATATTCCATACACCAACCAGCTATAACGCCATAGAAGGAAAGAATTACAAATGCTGCAATTACTCCCATCCATCCAGTAAGAAACCAGGGAGTATTGGGAGCAAGCTTTTTAAATGCCCCGATTGCATTTTTTTGGGCTCTACGTCCAATTATGAATTCTGAAAGCATTAGTGTTAAACCTATAAAAGCAATACAAACTAAATAAACAATAATAAATGCAGCACCACCATTTAATCCAGTCATATAAGGGAATTTCCATATGTTTCCTAATCCAATTGCCGAACCTGCTGCGGCTGCAATAATACCGAACCTACTGCCAAAGTTATCTCTCTGTTCGATGTTATTGTTTTTCATTAACTTATTTCCCCCTTTACAATTTTCTTCTATATTTAATTGACTGTGCCAATCAAATATCACAACTTTTATATTTTTACAATTTTTTGAATTTTCCTATAATAAAGATATATTCTTCACTCCATTTAAAATTACTATTTTTTAAAAAATTATCGTACTTTTTTAAAAGTTAGTATGTTTAAAATCTTATAATTTT
Organism: Clostridia bacterium; assembly: GCA_022361035.1. Taxonomy (GTDB): domain Bacteria; phylum Bacillota; class Clostridia; order Peptostreptococcales; family Caminicellaceae; genus JAKSBP01. The sequence goes on along the minus strand of JAKSBP010000109.1, from coordinate 158 downwards.
CAAGACTTCAGCATAAATATTTATTATATTTATCACCTTATAGATGAGTGATAGAGAATGTTAACTTACTTCAGCAATCACAGAGAATCCTTTAGGCTCATGCTATAAATCTGTTTTTAGATAGGTAATAGAAGGTAAAACAGATTTATAAAAATCGC
>JAKSBP010000121.1 GCA_022361035.1 Clostridia bacterium | reverse complement strand
CACACTAGCTGGTATAATAGAAATTACAAGATAAGTGGATATGGGTGTGAGCAAAAATATAAAAGCATACTAAGTGATAAGGATTAATATATATTATCTTTAATAATATATATTAACTAAAATCCAGTTGATTCCCAAATATCATGTATTGATTATAAATATAGCAAACATAAATAACAAATTACATGTTCTAGCCTGACCCCGTTTGCTGTGCATAATAGAATATACTATTAATAGTGTATTCTTTGTTTTCTTGCCAATTTTATTACTAATTTTCACCTTTCCCTTCCTTCTCTCTTACTATTCCTTCCTTAATTCTCGTACCTATTTCTTAATATTTTACAAAATCCATATAAAAATTTTTAAGAGAAAGATATTATTTAGTGCGTAGTAATATATGAAAGGGGGTGAATGGATTGGAATATTCCCAAAGTGCACTTGTGGAAGCGATAAAAAATAAAGACGTATTCGCTTATGAATATATGATAAATAAATATACAAAAACGATTTATTGCCTAGCCTATAATATTTTATTTCAATCCCATAATAGAGAAGATATCGAGGAATGTGTATCTGATGTTTTTCTAGATGCCTGGATTAAAATTGGTGAGTTTGACCAAGAAAAGGGGAATTTTAGGACATGGCTTTTGATTTTAACTAAATATAAGGCACTTACATATAAGAGGAAGAAAAATATTACAAATGTGATTAGTATTGAGGAGTTTGAAATAAAAGATAGCTATAATTTAGAGAAACAATTTTTTTTAAGAGAAGACCAAGAGCAGCTTATAAAAATAATAAATTCTTTTAACGAAACCGATAGGAAAATATTTTTTAGAAGATACTTTTTTAATGAAAAAATACATGACTTGGCAAAGTTCTTTAATTTATCAAGATCTGCCATAGACAATAGGCTGTTAAGAGGCAGAAAAATCATAAAGGAGAGATTAAACTATGAATGAAGATAAATTAATTGGATTATTGAATAATTGCGATGATGATTTGGTGGAAAAAGAAATTAATAAACTGTTAGAAGGAGTTGATATAGATATGGATTCTATAAGTAAAAAGGCTAACCAAAAGTTAAGGGATAGTGGTAAAAAGCTTAAACGTAGAAAAAGATTTCCATTTGTAGCTGCTGTTTGTGTATGTTTACTATGTATAACTACTGTATATGCCGATGAAATTTCAGATGCAATTAAGGGGTTTTTTAATAAGACACCTATATATTCCACTATTGTTGATGGAGATGCCTATTACTTAAAAGAAGGCTATGACTTAGGTGATGATATTAAGATAGAAAGCGTAATGGTTTCGGAAGGAAATTTGGAAATGGAATTAACCACAGACTTAAGTGAAAAAGAACTAGGAGAGATGAAGATTATTCCAGAGAATGATTCTAATACAATTTATGGCATAGGTGGTATAGGTTATGGTATAGGTGGGAATTCTGAGAAGGAATATTCTATTTCTTTTATGAATAAAAAAGAAGGTAATTATAATATTAAACCCTTTAAAGATTTTAAATTTATAGTTGCAGGAAATACCTATGATGTTTCATTAGAGAAAGCTGAAAGCTTAGATTTAAACAAAAAAATCTATACAAGTGATGATGCTACAATAAACAATATTAAGGGTGTAAATATTGCCGCTAAAATAATCGATACAGGTGAAAAATTAAACATTCAATTAATTACGGCATTTGAAGATAAGGATTTGAAATTAAGTAGATTTGGAAAACCAATGAAAACAAAAGTAACAAGTAGAAGTGAAAACCTAGGTGAAGGGAAGGGAACAATGTCATCAAAGAGTAAGACACTATTAGAAGAGCTTTACGTATTCGATAAAATAAATAATAAATATAAGCTTGAAATCCCGGAAAATTCAAAAGGTAGACCAGTAACAATATTTGAAACAAATGCACCAAAAGATAATAATCTAACACTAAAATTGCCTTCAATAATCACTCAATACGAAAAAACAATTGACTCATTTTCCCTTAAGCTTCCTAATGAAGGGGAAGTCAACCTAAATAAAGAAATTGATTTTACTATTCAAAAGGCTGTAATTAAAAAGATTAAGAGATTATCACCAACATCTGCTGAGGTCGAAGTTGAATTAAATACTGATGGAGATGAGAATATAAAAATAAGGATGTTTAGTTTTGATAGCACTGACTTCAAAAAAACATCTGCTGAATTTAAGGATGATAAAGCCATAATCAATTTAGAATTTGATGAAAATATTGACACTACTAATATAGAAATAGGATGGCCTAGCTTTGTAATGAATGGAGATTGGGTAATTAATATGAAATAGGTATATAACAAAAAACATAGGTTAAGCAGAAAGCTTAGATAAGAATCAACAACACTCTATACCTACTCCTTCAAAGATGGGCTAAACATAGACATCCGTATATCTACTTTTGATAGTTTTATTAAGGATGGCTTACTTGATTAGTTAAAGAACTCAATAAATAAAAAAGAAATAATAGAATATTACAGAATACTATGAAGCCTATCGTTTTATAGTTAAGATAACTGTAACTTCACTGGTACTGGGCCTCATAGCTAAAGCTTTTTGGAACCCCTGGTAGAACCGGGGGTTTTCGTTATACAAAAAAAGAGCTTTGTACCATTTGAGTACAAAGCTCTTTGATTTTAATCCCGTACGATGATATTAGCATCAGATAATTTATGCACTTAGGTCTTTTAAAAATCGTTGATTGCAATAGTACTACTTGATGTCAATATAAGTTCCATCATCTAAAAATTGACGAATTTTAGTCAACTTTAAATCTGAATCAAAGTATAATGCAATTGTTGAATTGCTCAACCTGTACTTACTACAAAGTAGTCCAGAACAGGTTCCGTTACATGCCAAAGGGGACGGGGTTGTTGATAAGGTATAAGTTTTGATATAATTTAGTGGTTTAATAAATTAAGGAAAAGTGAGAAAAGGAATATAATATATAATTATAAAAGGGGTAAAGTATATCTAAAGAAGGGTATTATAAGATACTGATTGAAATAATATAAAAGTATAAAACAGGTAGGGTGTAAATAAAATCATCCCCTAGATACATCGGGGTTAGGGAATTGATAATACTACAAAGCACATACCATTACTATTGTAAAAAACCAACAAGCAGTGTAATTGAGAATAATAGTGAACAGGTTTGAGAAAATTTCTAATGAGGATGATAAAATGATTAAGGAATATGAATTGAAATCACTGTTAAGAGATATATATGAAGAATCAGTTCAATATGTATCTGTTGGCCATGAAAAACTTGAAAGAAATTCAGTATGGGATATATTATCCAAAAACCATATTTTGAAAGTATATGGAGATAAAAAACGTTGGAAGAGGGAATTGATAGCATTAAAGTATTT
>JAKSBP010000294.1 GCA_022361035.1 Clostridia bacterium | reverse complement strand
CTCGAACTAACAGAGATAGATATGATAAGTATGGTAAATGGATTACAGACATTGCTGAAATTCATTATTTAGTTAATCCCAAGCTTATTATATATACTGATTTAAGTGATAAAATGGATATTAAGGAAACATTAACTTTTGGAAAAACTGATTGTTTGGCCAGGGTTGTAAAAGATGAGAAAGTAGAGCTTAAAAAGTTTTCATCACAGGGTTTTAATCAGTTTACAAGTCTAGATATTGGTAGTGGGAAACCCATGAGGATAACTACAGAAACTAAATACAATGGCTTAAAGGGGTATTATGACGTTTATCGTAAGATAGTTAGGTTAAGTAATAGTTTTAACTATGATAACAACTATGATGAGGCCCTACAGCAAAATATATTCCTATGGAAATATGAAGGAGAAGGTGTAGTAAGTGAATCTATCTAGGCATTTTATTAAAATAGTAGGTAAAGAATCATACAAGATGACCTATAACTATCAATACAATCTAATGAAATTAATATATAGAGCATTAGAGGTAGAGGATAAAAAACAGGCTAAATATCTACATGAAAAAGGCCATATAGTGGATAATAAGAAATTCAAACTTTTAAATACATATTTATTGTTTAGTGATGTAATATTTGAAAAAGATTATATTGACGTATGTAAAGGAAAATCCATAGAACTTATGATTTCAGGAGATGAAGACTATATAAATCTAATTTTAAAAGGTTTAATTAAATTAAAAGAGATCTGTATATGTGATTGTATATTTGAGATTATAGATGTAAGGGCAGATAAAAAGATTAAGTTTAAAAAACAAATGTTATATAAGATCCTTAGTCAGGTAATTGAAAGCACATATAATGATAGGATTAAGTATTTAAGCCCTTATGATATGCAGTTTTATTCCGCTTTGGCCCACAATCTTAAAAGAAAATATAGGATAGTCTTTAATGAAGAGTATAAGGATGAGATATACTTTGATATAGAGAATGTGCTAACTATTAAAAAGAAAAAAATTAAGAATATAAAAGGTAAGGGCTATAAAACTGGATATGGAAACTTTAATATTTGGATAGAAGCTAGTAGAAAAATGCAGAAAGTTGTTTATTATACGGGCTTAGGACAAGCTAATCTGCTAGGAGCTGGGACTCTTATCCATCTAACAAGCAACTAGGGGGTGAAGGATTGAATATAACTTTTAATGAGTTTGTAGATAACGGATTATATGTTGCTTCATATCACCTTGGTAAAGATATTCATGAGATAACCCTTGAAGATTTAGAAAAAAATATTGAACTATTCTCAGATAAGGTATATAGCTTTATCGAATGTGGAAGATACAAGAAAATAGCTAATATGGGATTTCAAAATTCTTGTTATACCCAGGGGCCAAATAAGGGGTTAATAGAGAGGTACGGTAAGAAGGCTAAACTAGAAAATATAAAATCAAAATTTAGGTTATTATTTAGGAATCTAGGAGATGAAGAGTGTTGTAGCATTTGTGGAAAATATAATATAAAAATCACAGGCACTGATAAAGAGTATATAGGAATGATATCTAGAAGTTTAATGCCTAATTTAACATCTAATACTTTTTTTAATTGTTCAAATAATTTACAGTTTCTAGATGTATGCCCTATATGTCTGTTTTTAAGTATGATATCTATCTTAAACATAAGAAAATCTGGGAATTTGCTGATATACAACTCTGAAGATAAAGAGTTTATGAGGCATTTAACAATATATAGACAAAAAGAAAATAAGCAGGAGATTGCTATTAAGGCCCAAGAAGAAAACAATGGAAATACTATTGATTTAGAGGAGGAAATAATACATTTTTTAGATTGCCAAATCTGGACAAATAAAGATATCTATATCTATATAGTGAATAATTCAGGTCAAAACCAAGTTTATGAAGATTATATAATAACAGAGAAAAATATAAAGTTGTTCAAGAAACTTATTAAAAATAACTATATTGATGAATTCAGCAATCTAAATCTTTTTAGATTTTTACTTGCTGACACTTTAAAATATAAGTATCTTACATATTTAATCGATTTAGAAAACGAAGAGCTAAGATGTTCAGTTGACTTGTTTGAATTAATAGATAGAGACATTAGCTTATTAAGCAAGGAAATTATACGCATTATTAGAGATATATGCTATGAAATCTATAGTATTGGCCATGAGAATAGAATACAAGAATTAAAGCTAATATCAAGTTTTAGTTCTTTAGAGAGGTTAATAAATAAATATGTGAATTCATGTAAAACTCTAAAAGATAAGAATTTAATAATAAAAGAAAAATCTCAAAAACTTTTAAATGATAAGAACTGGAGAAGTATTAAAAATAGAATGATTGCTCATTTCATTATATTAAAGGAGGTAAAAAATGTATAATAGGTTTTTGAATGCTGCCTATGCCATAGAGGTTATTAATGGTAGATTAAATGGCAGCAGTGATAATGTAGAGAATAAAAAATCAGCGTTCGATAACGTCTCTTATATTAAAAAAATTGGTAATAAAGCCACGGTATCAGCACAATGTCAGAAGTATGCTATTAAGAGGTTTGCTGAAAAAGAGGGATATGAGTTAAGTAAAAAAATTAAAAACGGAAAAAAAATATATACACCAACTTTACCACATAAATATATAGATGAAGATGTTTTTGGCTTTATGCGTGCAGATAAGGAAGAGTTAAATACTGAACAATTTGACCAATTAAAAGAAGAAGAGAGGAAAACCTTCAGTAAAAATAAAAATAAATATGTTAGAAATATAACCAAAAAAAGAAGGTCAAGATTTATGATGAGCCCTCTAATAAATGTAAGTAACTCTAAAATTAATGTAGAGTGGAATGTTGCAAGTACAGAAGGTGACTATATGCCTTATACAGTAGAAACTTCAGCTGGTATATTTGTAGGCATTTCAAACATTAATATTAGTAATATATCACAATTTACAATTAGTAAAATTGATAGTGAGTATAGAGATTATTCTGTTAAAGAATTTAATCAAGAAGATATAAAAGTCAGTAATTATGACAAACTGGAGAGAATAAAGACTGTTTTAAAGGGTCTACAGTATCTATCCATCCAAGGGAACCAAAATAATTACTTAACCGATACATCACCAAAGTTTATTATATTAGGTGAATATTCTTGGGGAAATAATGTTTTTCAAGGTATAATTAAAAGAAATGGTGTAGATGTGGAGGCCTTAGAAGAAACATTAGAAGAAAATGAAAATTTTAGACTTAGTGATATTTGGATAGGGGTTAGTAAGAGGATTATAAGTAGAGAATATGAAAACTTAAAAGATAAATTAAAATCTTCTTTTAAAAAAAATGACTATGTCCATATTTCTACAGTAAAGGAGGCATTTGATAATTACTTTATACATCTTTGCAAATCTTTTGAATGTGAAAAGTAGGCGGCTAAATCTTAATAAGAACTACATTAGTTGTAAATAAAGATTATCATAAAATTAAAAAGTTTAATAGGTACTATATTAGTTGTAAATCTTATAGAAGATAAATCAACTACTAGATTCTAAAAATGTTTAATAAGAACTATGCTAGTTATGCTAATATCAGAAAAGCTATTCTGGGAAGAAAACTTATAAAAAAACTATAATTGATTATCTATACTAACTAGTTGGCTATAATTCAGATTTATGGTATAATTCACTAAAGACATTTTTATTAACAAGGATTTTAAAGCAAGTCCTAAACTAAACAAAGTCCCTAAAGGGCATCTTGTATAATAATAGTGTAAATAACTGCTCAACACTTCTTTGTGTTGAGTTTTTTATTTGCATTTTTTTATGTGAAATAATATTAAATTTAACATGTGAGGAGGAAGGAATATGGACCAATTATCTATTTTTCAATTAGATACTGTAGATAATGCTAGTGATACTACTAGCATTTTTTCTTTGGAGCCAATTTTTATTACCAAAACCAAATCATATGACCCAGAGAAAAAAATCTACAACCTTAAGAGAGATAGAAAAGTGATTATTAAAGAAAGGCATATTGAAAGAGGTTTATCATCTTTAATTGAAACCTTTTTTAAACTTGATGCTAGTAAACCGAGCAAAAAACTTTATGATTATATTTTAAAAAGAATAGCCAGCAAAATTATTAAACCAGCTATAGATAACATTCAAAGTCCTGAAGAAAAGATTCAAAAGCTTATTGAAATGATTTCTTCTCCAGAGTGGAGTGTTACTATTGAACCCGTCAAAGATTCTTATATAAAAGCCCTTTGCTTATCTTGTATAAATATTGAAATGACTAATGAAAGTGTTCTAAATAATCTACCGGTAAAAATAACAGTTAATGAAAACGGTAAATTAATGAATGTTTATAGTCTTCTTAATTCCACTATTAATTCAAGAAAGCATAGAACAAGAAGATATCTAAAGGATAAAACATTCTCTAGGAACATTTCTTATCCAATAGGGGATCTGTATTTAACCGCAGCAGAAATCTATATCTTTAAAGAGTTTAGATTATTTGTAAAAAAGAATAGTCAGATTCTTAACTATATTTTAGTTAAGAAGTGCATTAATGAGCATGGAGAAATAGCTCTATCAAATAAATATAGAGAAGACTTTGAGATAGTAGATATAATTGAAAATCTCAATTTTACCAACAAGATTAATTATTATAAACTTCCTGATGTCAAAACTCTTCATTATGATTTATTTAAATGTAAGGAGCTTGCCTTTGACCAAATATATAAAAGCTCTTTAAAAGGTATGTCAGCTAAAAAAAACTATAGTGATTTCCGCTTTATTTATCCTAGGGGTCTAGAAGATATATGGATAGACCTTTTAAAAGAAATGTTGCAAATTGGAGAAGATATAAAAGCAGAAGTTAAGAGGGAGGTTAATTTATCAAAGAGCTATGCAAGTAGTTTTGAAACTAAAAAAAATATTCCTGAAAAAATATTAAAAAGCATGAAGAACAGTAGGTTAAATAACTACTTTGGCTACATCGAATTTGATGAATTAACTGATTTATCAAAACTTCCTCAAATAGAGGAAGAATTTATAAATTTTGCATCTTCCGTTGGCTTTAATAAGCGTGAAGATCATGCATTTAGAATTAGAAGACTTGGTAAATATCGTGCTGGAGGGATTTACTTCCCGTATCAAAAAACTCTATGTATTGACCTTGGGTCACCGGCATCTACTGTGCATGAAATAATGCATCTTATCGATTATACTAGCGGTCCATTGAGATTATCATCTTTATATAATTTTCGTAATCTTTTCAATGCTTATATTGAAATCGTTCAGAAAAAAGTTGATTCTCTTCCTGATGGAGATGCATTTAAAGAGGAGTGGTATGGAAAAACAAAATATAATCATAAATATTATCTCGATCCCGTCGAGGTTTTTGCAAGAGCAGGAGAAGTATATATAAAACATATTAAGAATTTTGATAATTCTTTAATTGACGCTACAGATAACATACTTTATCCCAAAAACAAAAGTTTTCTCGATTTAACTGCTTATTATTTTAAAAAGATTATTTAAGGAGGAAGGAATATGGCTAAATTAATGCTTAATGACGTATTAGAAAGATATAACGAGGAAATTTGTATTTTCCTATTTCTTAAAAAAGTAGTTAAAGATGTGAAGGATGGAAGAACCAATTTAACAGTCTATCTTACAGATGCAAGTGGTGAACTTGTAGGGAAGATATGGAATGATTTTTATAAGCCTGATTTTGAAAGGCTAGAAGAGAAAATCGTTAAGGTTAAAGGTTATATAGAATTATATAGAGGTATTCCTCAAATTAAAGTAATTGATATGAGGATAGCTAAGCAAAATGAATATGATACTGATGACTTTAGTCCATCGGTAGATAATGTAGATGAGCTTATGCAGACTATATTCTCCTATATAAATATAGTAAAAAAACCTCATATCAAAATGCTATTGAGGAGGTTTTTTGATAATGATAAGTTCTTAAAAGCATTTAAAAGATGCCAAGGAGGAACTACTATACATCATGCTTTAAGAGGGGGATTAGCCTTGCATACTGCAACGGTCCTTATAGATGCTGTAAGTTTCATTCAAATCTATGAGGATGCAGGTAATAGAATTCATGAAGGTTTTGATAGAGATATGGTTATCGCTGGAGCAATCCTTCATGATATAGGAAAGGTAAAGGAATACAAGAGTTTTCCTATAAATAAAAGAACCATTGAAGGCCTAATGCAAGGGCACCTTTCCTTAGGATATGCCATGGTATATGCAGCAATTAGGGATATGGAGAGGGAGGAAATTCAATTTCCTAAGGAAGACGAAAATAAACTTCTTCATATTATATTAACCCATCATGGTGAACTTGATGATGTCATCAAGCCCACATCTACGGGAAATATACTAAAACCATCTTGTGTAGAAGCAGTTATAATCTCTAGAACAGATGAAAAAGATTCTAGAGTAAATGCTTTTGAAACTGCTATAAATGAAGATAATGGTGATGGTGATCTTACAAGATTTAACTACTTTATGAAAACGTATATTTATAAGAGATAGGATTTTCCTATCTCTTTATTACTTTGAGTTTAAGGGAGGGTATATGATGTTTTACGGTAATAAGGATATTTTATTATTGCTTAAACTTTCTTTAGAAAATCCTATTAATACATATCTTTTTAAAGGGACAAAGGGTGTTGGTAAATATACTATTGCCCTTTACCTTGCTAGGAGACTTCTTTGTCATAATAATTTAAAAAGCTGCAGCTGTGATAGCTGTATTAAAGTAAAATCTGGTAACCATCCAGACCTCCATATTATTGTCCCTGATGGAAATAGTATAAAGGTGGACCAAATAAGAAAACTTAATGAAACTACTCCTATGAAACCTATGCTTGGCCAAAGAAAGATATATTTAATAGACAATGCTAATCTTATGACGGTGGAAAGTCAAAATGCACTTCTAAAAACTATAGAAGAACCTAATAGTTTTAATATCTTTATATTAATAAGCCATAATAATTTATTAAATACTATTGAAAGCCGGTCTTCTATATATGAATTTAAAGCTCTCTCTAATAATGAAATATCAGATTTTCTATCTAATTTCAATCTTCAACAATTTCAAATTGAGCTTATTACGGCAGCTTGTCAAGGAAGTGTAGGCGTAGCAAAAACTTTAATTGAAGAAAAATATTTTTTATCTATGGAGAATATTATTCATAGGCTTTTTGATTTTAATAATTTAAATAGATTAGAAATTCTTAATTTATTCAAATTATTAAAGGAAAAGGATAAGGAAAGCTTTTATGACAGCAATAAAGATATACTTATAGAGTTTTTATATATCTTTTACACATTCTTTATGGACTGTATCAAGGTTTGTATGGATGATTGTAAAAATCTTGTCTTCCTAAGTCGTAAAAAAGATTATGTAAATATTAAAGATGTTTTCAATATAAAATATCTTCATTCAATTATGCAGCTTATCGAAGAAGCTATAAGGAAATATGCGGATAATCGCTTTAATAAAAATGACTTCTTTAAGCTTATTACTGACATTTCCGTGAAAAGTGAGGAGGAAGGGATATGGCAAATAGATTAGCTTTATATAGACAATTTAGGCCTCTAATATTTGATGATGTTATTGGCCAAAATGAAATTACCTCTACAATAAAGAATCAGGTATGGACACAAAACAAGTCCCATGCGTACTTGTTTTCTGGTACTAGAGGCACTGGGAAAACATCTACTGCAAAAATTTTAACAAGAGCAGTAAACTGTCAAGAAAATGATGAGGGTAATCCTTGCAATCAATGTGATGCATGTAAAAGTATCTTGGATGATTCTAATATCGATGTAATAGAAATGGATGCAGCTTCTAATAATGGAGTTGATAATATTCGAAGCCTTAAGGATGCTGTTCAATTCACACCTGCTAATAGTAAGTACAAAGTCTATATAATAGATGAGGTTCACATGTTATCCCAAGGAGCATTTAATGCTCTTCTTAAAACATTAGAAGAACCTCCAGCGAGAGTTCTATTTATACTTGCTACTACAGAGCTTCATAAAATACCTGCTACTATCCGTAGTAGGTGTCAAATCTTTAACTTCAAAAGAGTCTCTGAAGAAGCAATGATTACTAGGATGCAATTTATATTAGGAGAAATCGGAGCAGTAGCTGAAACTAACGCTTTAAAGCTTATTGCATCGAATTCCGAAGGTGCTATGAGAGATGCACTTAGCATATTAGATCAGTGTGTTTCTAGAAATAGTAGGGTTAGAGAAGAAGATGTCAAAAATATGTTGGGAGTTATGAATATTGAATTAGTTTTCTCGGCAGCAACTTCTATAATTAATTATGATAGTTCTGGAGCTCTTAGTATACTTGAAGTTATTATATCCAATGGTAAAAGCTTTCTACAATTCATTGACTCTTTAATTAATATTTTTAGGGATTTAATGCTATATAAATCTTCTAATTCAGCAGCAGCAATAAAAAATACTGATGAATATATTGGAAATATAAGTAGTCTTGCTAATAATACAGCTATTGAAAATATAATTAGTATATTAAAAAAGCTATCTCAAATAAAAAATAAAATATCATTTGATATAAATCCAAGGGTAAGGGTAGAAATGTCCCTAATAGGGCTCACTAATCCATCATTTTCAGATGATTTTAATAGTATATTAGCTAGGCTGAAAAAGGTGGAAGAGGCTATTTGTGAAATGATATCAAAGGGGAGTATAATCGAAACTAAAAGAATTCTAGAAATAATTGAAATTAAACAGACACTTGGTGTTGATATAGAAGCGTTATTTGATTCTGCTCCTGTAAAAAATTTCGATAACACAAAGTCCTATCAAAAAAGCCAGATGGCAAGTATAAAAGAAAAGATAAAAAAAATGGAGGAAAATGAATATAACAAAGAATCAAATCAAATGAAAGCTTTTGAGGATAGTCACTCAATATATATCAACGATGATACAAACAACGATTGTAAAATAAATAATTCTATTGATAACTTTAATATGTACGATACTAAGGAGTTTGGGAATATATCAATGGAAAAAGAAATGGGAACAGAAAGCATAAACATATTAGAAGAAGTAAAAAAATCTTTATCAGAAGAATTAGTTTTAGGTGCCATAGCTAAAAATGTACTTCTTAATATTGAAGATGACTGTCTTTATATAAAAACTGAAATACCAGGATATATCATATTACTGGATGAATTAAAAGATGTGCTAAGTGATATTGCAACAAAACATAGCTTATCATATGAGTATAGTTTAGTTTAAATTAAAAAAGCTGATGGAGAATATATTTTCCATCAGCTTTTTTTATTATATCTAAGAATTAGCTGGGCAAAAATTGTAAAATTATAATAACGCAACCATGTATTATGAGCTAACTCATATCTATTACTACTCTATTATTTTTATAGAAATAAGTATATTGCTTATTGTTACTTGAGAATTTATTTTCTTTCAATTCACTTTCAATGGATTCAAATAAATGCAAAATTGATTTATATAAATCTTGAACCTTATGTATTTTATAATTAGGTCCTCATTACGTTTAAAGACATCTTATTCACCTCAATTTCACATTTACAACAATACACATAATCACATGTTAGGAAACCCTAGGTGCATGACTTCCCATGGATTCATAGTTAATATTATTTTCATTAAAATCACGAGAAAATTTTTCTTTTTTTCTTACATTGGAAAGCTTCATAGTTATAACATTAATTAATTCTCTCATTCCGAATATATCTTTAGGGTCTTTTTTTCTCTTGATTACATACAAATATCCAGAATATGAACGATGCTCTTCGTTTCCTGATATGGATATAAGTTTGCTTTTTCGTACTTGAATTTGTATTCTTTTAATTGCCTCTCTATCCGATAATTCTTCTCTTTGTTGTCTTAACTTAAATCTTTCTATTGCATGTTTTGATACCATAATTTTATCTTGATTAAAATTTTTATTTTTCATAGCTTATCCTCCTTAATATCCAGTTTGGGGGAAGGATATTAGTTTGGATATAAATATTATACAGTTTATTGACAATAGTTGTCAACAATATTTTATATTAATTTTTTTAACTATGAGAATAATCAAGCAAATAAAATCTATTTATAGCTTGATTATAAATATTATCAATTGCACGCTTTCTCAGAACATGCTATACTATATACAAATAATTTTTTATTTTTAACAAAGGTTCCCTAGCGAACTTTACTATTTTTACAAAGACCTTAGAAGGCATAAAAATTAAATATTTTTGAGTGGGTATTAAAGCCTATTGGATATATTTTCCAATAGGCTTTTTTATTTTAAAAAATTATTAAGGAGGAAGGCCTATGGAAAAACAGAGAACAATTAATGGACAAACTTTTAAAACGGTCCTTGAAAAACTTAAGATGCCTTTAGAGTTTGTCGCAAAGCATGAGCAAAATGGTAAGCACTATTTACTGAAAGATTTAGTAGACGAAAGAGCAGATGAAGTACTAGGTCTAAATTACAGTTTTAAACTAACCGCACCACCTACAATCGTAAGTAGTGGAAAAGGTAATAGGAAATACTTTGTAGGAGCAGGTGAAATAATTATCTATGACGATACAGGTAACTTTGTTTGTTCTAGATCTGCTGGTGGTGGTGATATTATCACCATTTTAAGTAATGGGGATAAAGCTGGAGAAACGAAAGATATGTCTGATGATTACCAGGCCTGCATTTCCTATATTAAGAAGAAATGCCTTAAAGAACTGGGACTAGGTAGATACCTATCCCTAAATGAAAAGGTAAATACTCTTAAGAAAAAAAATCTTCTTTTAGAGTGCAATGAGCATACCCAGAGAACTGATAATAAACCTCTAAGTAAATCTAGTTCAAACAATAGCAAAAATGATGTGGCCGATAAACCTGTTCGTCTACAGTTGCTTAGTAAAGCAACGTCAGGTAATTCATTTATTAAATTTCAGGTGCTAAATAAGCAAACAAGTACAGGAGGAGAATTATACATATGGAATAGCAAGATAGATTCCATTGGCAAAGAAAATATAAATAAGTTTAAAAACTACCCTATCAATACAATTTTTAATGCCATAGTTAAGCAAAGGGAATATAAAGGTACTATGGCTCTTGACCTTTTAAGATTTGTTGCATAGAGGGAGGCGATTATGTGAAGGATTTGAAAGAAAGCTACAAAGGTCTAGTCAATGCATATTACCAACATAATGCTAAGGTAGTCTATGGAATAGACTACCTTAAAAAAAATTCTGTTGACAAAAATATTAGACTTAAGTTTTCAACTCTTGTTGAAAATCTTTATATTGCATTTAAAAATCTCAAAAAAATGAAGTCCCAACTGAATTTAAGCATGTGTAATTTTAACAGTTATAGGGGTGAAAACTTCTATATAGAGTCTGGTCGAATAGTAGGAGACATAAAAAGTGCTGAAGCTTTTTCCTCTACTTTGTTCAAACAATATTGCGATTCCCTAGACATCCATTCTGAAGAACAATGCAGAAATTTTGAGCTTGCACTCTACCTCAAGTGGCTCATATCAAGATTGCCAAAGGATACATTATATGTTGATCCAAAACAATCGCCCAGTGAAGATGAATCTAATATAGAAAAAAGGTTAATGGTAAATAAAGAAATAAAAAATGATAAGGTAGAAATAATTAAACCAGAAGAAATAAAAAAGCAACCTGAATTTGGATTTTCTGTATTTAACAACTTTACAACAAATAGTATTAATGATTTCTAGTGGAGGTATATGAATGCAATCGTATATTAAAAGTTTAGGAGGTAGGAATATAGTGAAAAAATTAGAAGTAAATGATAGTGTTAAGGAAAATATTATTGAATTTCCAAAGCATAGGTCAATACATAATGTTGAGTATTTGAATACAAGAAAAAATATGAATAAGCCTTCAATTATTAAAAAGCTTGTTTTTTTCATTAAGAACCATATGTACAATCTGAATCTTTTAACTACAGTTGAAGCAGATTATATAGTGGATACTGAGGATAATCAGATATATGAGAAAAATAACATGTCTAAAGAGCAAGATGAATTAACAATTATCTCTATGAAGGTTTTAAGAAAAACTTCAAAATTAAAACTATTTAAATTCATTTTAAGAGAATTTATGATAAAATTAAATTTATTAAGTATAGTAGACGCAGACTATGAGGTTGTTAACTAATTGTTAGCTGTTTTTACTATGCTAGTGGTGGAGGTGTTTATGACTAATCTTAATCTTATTTATATGCTATTAGGAGTTTTAATAACTTCTATAAGTGTTCTATCATACATTGTATATCAGCAGCAAAAAAAAATTAAACTCCTGGGGCAAAAGACTAATAATAGTAATATAAACTCTCAATCTAGTAAAGTAGACTCAGCTGCAGAAGTGGGTTGGCCATATGCTACTGTGACTAATCCAGACTTTTACAATACCATTTACGATAAAAAAAGAAAATGGATTAATGATAGAGCAACACATTCTTTATTAGCCTTTACTAAGGAGGCAGATATAAGAACTTATGAAAAAGTAGTATTGATTCTCTATTGTAGGTTTGTAAAAGTTAATCAGGATGGTTCGATGAAATTACTAGTTGAAGATCCATATGGAGAAATATGGACGGAAACCTTTAAATTGAATTTACCGTCCGATGATTCTGCTGGTAATTTTAGCGGAAAGATGTGTGAAATACATGGAAGAATACATAGAAAAAAATTAACAATTAAAAGAGTCATTAGATTGACTTATGAAAAGTATGTTTGCTAAGGATGAAGATTAAATCTTCATCCTTTTTTATTTAACAAAATAATATATATTTGATTTCTTTTGATTAGGAGGCGATATTATGACAAATAAAGAAAACCAAGGGCCTTTAATAGAACTCACTGAAAAACTATTAAATGCTATTTCTTCAGGTAAAAATATAAAATTGTATAACTCTTTAGGTTATGGGAGAAGAGTAGCAGCAGTTAAAGCTATTCTTCTTTCTAATTCTATTGGTGTTATAATTAATTCTCCTTTACTCCATGAATCATGGAGTAACACAGCTAAAAATAATGGAGTAATGAAAGATATAATTCTTATTAGCTCAGCAGATAAGCTGCTAAGAATTATGAATGAATTAAAAATAGAATTTAATAGTGATAAGAAAAGGTTACTAATATTCGATGTGAACACTTTGCCGGGAATCTCAATCAATCAGCTCAAAGAAAGCTTTGATAATATTATATATATTATCAATGACATAGATAAAGACCCAGACCCTAATGCTGTGTCATTCGAATAATAGGGGTTTTAAAGTAAGCAAGAAGGAATATAGAATATAATATTTAGGAGGTACTTTTTATGAAAAATAGTTTTAATATAGAGGGTGCTATTATTGACTTAACAAGACATAACTATAATTCCAAAAATAAAATTAAAGAATTTAAATCAATAAATGAAGCCATAGAAATAATTAATGAAATATATAATAGGTCTGAAGTAACTCTTAATGAGTTACTATCTAGTATTATCATTAACAACTGCTCTGTAGAAGAAATACTAGAAATAGTATCTGCTGCCAGTATTAAAATAGATGGTTTTCAATCTAACTACTTTGCGACTAGTGCTAGAAATTATGAACCTTCGCCCTGGTAGATTATGAAAGAAAGAATCCATGCAGACAGTTTATGATTAAATCGGATTAATAGGTTAGCACAAAAGTGCTATTTTATTATAATTAAAATAT
>JAKSBP010000306.1 GCA_022361035.1 Clostridia bacterium | reverse complement strand
CGGGATTCACCGGATCATCCACGGGCCTTTACAAGGACGGCGTTTTTGCTGCCGGCGGTTCGTTCGGGGGGCGGACATTCAGCAAGCTCGATCTCTTTGATATTGAACGCTTTGAAGCGCTGCGCGGTCCGCAGGGCGCCTTGTTTGGTCGTCAAGCGATGGGCGGCGCAGTAAACTTGGTCACACAGCGCCCGCTTGATGAATTTTCCGGGTATGGCCGCTTTGGCTGGAACGATGCCGGTCGATATAGCGGTGAAGGTGTAGTAAACACGCCTATAAACGACGGTCTTCGAACGCGTATTGGCGCCATCTATGAAACCGTTGAAGACGGGTTTAGAGATAATTCATTGGACAACGGATCGCCGCTTGATGATTCGGAGTTCTTTGGTCTTCGCGCCGCCGCTGAGCTTGATGTTACGCCGCGCATCACTGCCAACTTGACGTTTGAATATCTTTACGAACGCGGCCCGAGCTTCGGCTCCATCTTCACAAGGCAGGCTTACATCGATGCCGCAGGCGGCGACCGTTTCGCCATTCCAAACAATTCAGAGTCTGAGTTTGAGAAAAATGAATATACGGGCACTTTGACTCTGACCGGCGATTTTGACGATATTCAGGTGTCGTCAGTCACGATGTATCGCGATCGAAATGGCGACCGTGTGGATGACTTCGATGCTTTTCTGGGGATTGGCGCTGGTACGCGTGACGTCATAAATGAAGAGAGTGGGCGGTTTGAAAGAATCACGCACGAAACTCGTGTGTCCTATGATAATGGCGGGCCGCTGCGTTTTCTCATTGGTGGAGACATCATATCAAGCGATGACGCGGTCATCACGAATGCGTTCGGTTTGCCCCCTGTTACTTTTAATGTCGATACGGTTTTTGAAGACTTTTCATGGTCGATATTTGGTTCGCTCAGCTACGATCTGACCGATAACCTAGAGGCAAGTGTTGAGCTTCGCTACACGCGCGACAAGTTTTCAGTTGTAGACGAACGAACAGGGGCGGGCGCTTATGCTCAGCGTGACCTCGAAAACACCGACGACCATGTCAATCCGGTTGCGACGCTCACCTACACGCCGATTGACGGCATGTCCCTTTACGCGCGCTATGCGACAGCGTATCGGCCGATCGGGTTTAACCGAAATGTTCCGGTTTCTGATCCTATGAACATTCCGGTATTCATCCCGTTTGAGGCGGAAGATGGCAGAAGCTACGAAGTCGGCGTCAAAACGACGCCTTTAGACAACGTACAATTCAACCTAACCGCTTTTTATTTTCGTGTTGATGATGTGCAACTGATCTCGCGCACTATACCCGACAATCAGGTATTTATTCAGAACATCGGGGATTCTGAAACCTACGGTCTTGAACTTGAATTACGCTCGAATTGGGATGTTGGACCGGGGGAGTTAGACTTTAACGCTGCGCTTACCGCCATGGATGGGGAATACCTTGATGGCGCCCAGTTCTTTACTAATGTGGCTGGAACGCCAACAGCGGAAAGCTTGGCGGGCATTATGGTTGCGCGTGTTCGCGATTATTCAGCAAACATCAATGTGGCCTACACAACACCATTGACAGAGAAACTGTATGGCCAGATAGCTGCGAACTACGTCACCGAAAGCGGCGGTCTTGAAGAACCAGGGCTTTCAGCGGCGAGCCTGCCTTCTTATGATATTATTGATTTAAAAGCGGCGGTCTTGACTGATCGGTGGCGGGTTGAAGGGTTTGTTAAAAACCTCACAAACGAGATCTACGCTCAAGAAACGCTGAACACAGGGCAAATCCTGTTCAATACGCCACGCGTCTTTGGAGTGCAGGCGTCCGTATCATTCTAGGGTTGCGTTTCCTTCCTGGTAACTTGGCGGGTGTTGAGAGGCGCCCGCCGATTTTTTCATTGACGGAGAGGCGTTCTTAATAGGTCAGCAACG
Source organism: Clostridia bacterium (assembly GCA_022361035.1). Taxonomy (GTDB): domain Bacteria; phylum Bacillota; class Clostridia; order Peptostreptococcales; family Caminicellaceae; genus JAKSBP01. The sequence continues at coordinate 2,293 of JAKSBP010000306.1, read as the reverse complement.
CGGATTGCATGATTTATCTTGACGGATTCTCAGCAGTAAGGAGACGTTTTGATGAACATGATTATTGATCAGGATACACTATGAAGAATGCAAAGATTTTACAGACCCGCTCGTTACACCTAGTAAAGCGGTGGACTGTCTTGATTAGCTGCCTTTCTATCGCTGCTTGTAGCGGGGATAAAGCGGAAGAACCAGTAGTCCAGAGTGCAGAACAGGAAGCGCATTTGAGTGAGGGCGAGGCTGAGGCCGCTTCGGGGGCCGCTTCAAATATGCAAAGCCCTAATATCATCCTGATTGTGGCTGATGACCTTGGCGTCAATGATTTGTCGATCAGCGGAAATATCCTTTCACGCACGCCTTTTATTGACAGTCTGGGAACGGAGGGCGTCAATTACGCTAACGCCTATGTCACAAGTCCTGTGTGCGCCACCTCGCGCGCCGGACTTTTGACGGGCCGCTACCAGCAACGCTTTGGGATGGAGCATAACCCGATCGTACCCTCCTTTGCACAGGCGGTTGTGTCAGGGCGCTTTGGCGGCACACGGGCTGGGCGTTATGTCGATGTTCCTGAGGCAGAGGCGACTCCACGTGACTGGCAGGGAATGCCGACAGAAGAAATTACGCTTGCCGAAATTCTAAAAGATGCTGGGTACGTAACCAGCGCTGTTGGGAAATGGCACCTTGGCGCCGCGCATGGTCAGTCCCCAAATGATCAAGGCTTCGATGATTTTTATGGGTTTTACGGCGGGGGCTCGCTCTTTGCCGAAAAAGGCGACGAAACAGTTGTCGATGCATATTTAGAATGGAGCGGAATCGATAATTTTGTCTGGCGATTTTTGGAATATACGCTGTTTCGAAATGGAGAGCCGGTCGAGGAGCGCGACTACATGACCTATGTTTTCGCCAATGAAGCCTCGTCGTTTATTGAAAAAAACAGGAATAATCCGTTCTTCCTCTACCTCGCCTTTAATGCACCGCATAATCCGCTCCAGGCGCCGAGAGACTGGTATGATGCGTTCGATCATATTGAAGACCATCATACTCGTGTTTACTATGCTATGATTGCGGCAATGGACGAGGCGGTCGGCGGTATTTTGGAGACCCTCGAAGCGGAAGGACTTGCCGAAAATACCATTGTTATTTTTACCAGCGATAATGGCGGTGCAGATTACACGCGCATTGCAGAATCAAATGCTCCCTACCGTGGATGGAAAGCAAGCTTCTGGGAGGGCGGTATAAAAGTTCCGCTGCTGCTACGTTGGCCGGCGGCGATCCCAACGCCGCAGGTGGAAGACCAGCCTGTGACCATGCTCGACTTGGTTCCAACAATAGCGAACGCTGCAGGCGCAGATTTGCCAACAGATCGCGCGATCGACGGTCGGGACTTGATGAGCGACCACATTCGCGACGAGCCTCGCAACTTGTTTTGGCGCAATGGTCACTATCGCAGCGTGAGAAGCGGCGATTTGAAGTTGATTGTTTCCGACTTGCCGGAACGAATTTGGCTATACGATCTTGCTTCAGACCCAACGGAACAAACGAATATTGCGGATCGTCGACAGGAAGATGTAAAGCGACTTCGCCAGCTACTCGATCGCCATGATGAAATTCTTGCTGATAAACCGCTATGGCCGAGTTATATGTTTGCGCCTGTTTATGCAGATTACGGCGTTGGTCTTGCGCCTGAAGATGAGGAAGACTTTGTGGATTGGCCGGGGTAAAAGTATAAGCGGCCCAGCTTTTTTTATTGGCCTTACTGCTGCAACGATTGACACGTTGCGTTGGATCTGGCTGTCAAGACAGCCTGCTCTAAATCTTCTGTTGGAACAAAATATCGCATGAGCGCCGCGCCTTGCGAATCGTCAACAGGCACTAGCAGCGCCGACGATTGGCTAGGCGGGGGTGAGCCCTTTTGATACAGAACAAATTCAAATATCTCGGACGCAGACGCTTGCTGGTTATTCATCACGAAGAAATTTTCCGACCGGCGATCGTAGAGCGACAGCGACCAGTAAGAGGGAGAAGATGTCGCTGAGATTACAACAGGCCCGTCCGTTACGTCATACCAGCAAAATGCTGTTCGCGTATCGGGGTTATTCTTGACAATCCGAGTTTCGTGTGTCGGCTTACGACCATACCCGATAGCGTTTTTATCACCCGCAACTCGGGTCAGCGCTGCTTCAATCATCTGCATCTCCTCATATGGAACAGTGCGAACCCGCCAGGAATAGGATGCGGTGGCGCTCACAACGAGAATTGCAATGGCGATGATGATGAACGCGGGCCTAAGCAT
>JAKSBP010000186.1 GCA_022361035.1 Clostridia bacterium | reverse complement strand
CAAACTCCCAATTTCTGCGTTACTGCTAAAATCTCCGGTGCTCCCTTGCAGTAGAGCAAGCTCCGCTCCTCGATTTTAGCGTGCCTTGAACTTGGAAGTTTGTTAAAGCCTATCATCTTGTTAACTTTGTTAACAATCTGAGAAAACTACCTTAATAATAAAAAGGTAGTTTTCTATGTTATAAAAATGGTAAAGACAAGAATCATATTAATAATTTCATAAAACTTTAAATGATATTAAGGAAAAGGTTTTTTTGAAGGGTGTTGACATAATAATTTAGATATAGTAAAATAGAGTGAACGTTCAATCTATTCGTGAGGTGACTCTTGATGAATAAAAAGGAAATTATTTTTAAAACTACCCTTGAGCTTGTAAATGAATTTGGCCTAATAGGAACGACTATATCTAAAATTTCAAAAAGAGCCAATATTAGTCCAGGAATTATCTATCATTACTTTAACTCTAAGGATGAAATAATCCATCAATTATATAAAAATGTGGAAGAGGATTTTGCTAGAGAAATAAATAAAGACAATCCTTTGAATTTATCTATACTTGATTGCTATAAGCAAATCTGGATAAGTGCTTATAATTTTTGCATTCAAAACTATAAAAAAATGGTATTCATTGAGATATATCAAAATTCCCCATATTTTAAAGATTGTATCTCTACAGCAAGACGAGAATTTTTAGAAATGCTATCGAAAAAAAATGAGGAAAGTATTATGAAGGGTGAACTAAAGGATTTACCTATAGAAAGTATTTATGCAATGACTGGTCGTGTTGCTATTGAGTTAGCGAGATTGCATATTAAAGGTCTAAACCCTTTAAAATCTAATTCAATAGAGGATATGGCTGAATCTATATGTAGAAGTATATTAATATAGATTAAAGGAGGTAAGTAGAATGGGAAAAAAGATGTCGGCTATTTTAGATAGGAATGAAAGAGAGTATCTTAATCGTGTAATAAAATATCCTAATCAAGTCCAAATGTTTCATAAAGATTCTGTTCAAGAGGGTTTTGAATATTTCCAATACCAAGGTCAAATTAAAAATAACTCTAGATATATTTCAGTCATTATAAATAAAATTCTCGCAGTAGGACTTAAAAATTTTCCCAAAATGATAAAAATATTTATTAAAAATATGCCTACTATTACCCGTGGAAAAAAAGAGTGTTTTACAGATACGAATGAATATCTTGATGAATTCGAAAAAACGGAAAAATTAACAAGGAGTGAAAGTCCTTTAATTAAAAATTATCCAAATGAGGAATTGTGGAGAGAATTAACAGATTATGCTTGGGATAAGTGGAAGGTAATCATAGGCTTTACTGAATTGCCAAATCAGTTGATTTTTAAGGGAAAGGCTGTACTATTCAAATTTGCACTTGTTTGTATTCAAGAAATGGACCGAGAACAAATTAATAAAGCACCTAAGCTTAGTGCGGGGGAGGAAGTAATAGGTGTTTATGCGTCCCTGGGCTTGGCAGTCAATGACATCGCAAGATGGCTGAGAAATAAGTATGGTATAAGATGCCAAAGTAATCATCCTTTAGGGGGATTGGTGGATACATCTCCCCTAGCAGCTAAGGCAGGGATGGGTTGGCAAGGGCACAATGGTTTATTAATCACGCCCCAGTATGGTCAACTACAGCGTATTGCACCAATTTTTGTGGAAGATAAGCTCTTTCAATTTACCGATAATCATGAACACCTTTGGATTGAGGATTTTTGTAAAAAGTGTAGAAAGTGTGAAAAAGCTTGTCCTACCCAAGCAATTTATTCTGAAAAACAACCGGCCATTGAAAATGTCCCGGGAATTTACCAAACAAGGACTTGTATTGATCGCTTGAAATGCTATCCACAATTTAATAAAACCCTCGGTTGTAGTATATGTATAAAGGTATGTCCCTTTTCTCAAGGGGATAAAAATTACTATAAAATCAAGAAGGCATTAAAAAATAAACTGAAAGATGAAGAAAAGTTAGAGGCTAAAAAAATAGTTTAGGTATAACATTAATGAATATATGGATACCTTTATAAGCTAACATAGTAAAGTAAACAAAAATAAGACCTTGTAGGGTCTTTTTTTTGATTAAAGGACTGTAGAGAGAATGTTTGAAAAGTCATAGCCATATTGAAGATTATTTTATGGGTTATAGGAAATAGAGGAAGGATTAATTTGTATTTTTATACAGAAATTTTCAATGGATACAATAAAACATAAAGGATTATAAGGGTTTTTAATTAAATAAATTTAAATATTAAGTGGCAAATATTAATATATATTCATATTATAAAAAATGTTATAATGAAAGACACAGTTTATTAAGTAATTCTTCTATAGGGGGAGAATAAAAATATGGAAGATAATAAGACTAAAAGGGAATTAATAGAAGAATTGAATAACTATAAAGAAATATATGAAGAGTATAAACTAATTTTGGATACCACCTATGATTTTATTAGTATAGCCGATAAAAATGGAGTATTTACTAGGATAAATAGACCATGTATGGAGCTCTTTGGTGTATCTGACAGTGAAATTATCGGGGTTAGTGCTGAGGAAGTGGAGAGAAAGGGAATTTTGAAGAAAACGATGACTACTACTGTTTTAAAGAGTAAGAAAAAGGAGATTATGGTTCAAGAGACGAGTATAGGAAAGAAACTGATGATTACGGGAATTCCCATGTTTGATAAAAAGGGTAAGCTCCAAAAAATAATTAATATTTCCAGGGATGTTACAGAAATTGATAAATTAAATCAAAGATTAAATGAAACGATGGAGCTATTGGATTGGTATAAAAATGAGATGTATAAGAAGCAGCAAATTGACAATAACTTTGTTAAGGGAAACAGTACTGTAATGAAAAAAGTAGTTGAATTAGTAAGTGTATTTTCTAAGGTGGATGCTACTGTATTATTAAAGGGTGAGACTGGCTGTGGTAAAAATAGAATTGCAAAAATGATACACCAAATTAGTGATAGAAGAGAGAAGCCTTTTATACAGGTGAATTGTGGTGCAATTCCAGATAATCTGCTAGAGTCAGAGTTTTTTGGTTACGTTGAAGGTGCCTTTACTGGAGCGAATAAAAATGGCAAAAACGGTTATTTTCAAATTGCAGAGGGGGGAACCCTATTCCTCGATGAGATAGGAGAAATTCCTCTACATTTACAAGTTAAGTTACTTCATGCCCTTGACCAGAAAGAAATTTATAAAATCGGGAGCTCTAAAGCAACTCCCATTAATGTCAGAATAATTGCTGCTACAAAGAGGGATTTGAGTACTATGATCAAGGAAGGAAGTTTTAGAGAAGATTTATATTATCGGCTTAATGTTCTCTCTATTAACATACCTGCTTTAAGAAAAAGAAAGGAGGACATTCCAGCCCTAGCCCACTTTTTTTTAACAACATTTAATAAAAAGTATTTCATGAATAAACAGTTTCACCCAAAGGCATATGAGGTATTAGCTTCCTACGATTGGCCAGGAAATATTAGAGAAATGGAGAATGGTATAGAAAGGTTAGTGCTTACCTGTGATGCGAATGTAATTGAAGATTATCATATATTAAATATAATTAATGATAATGATACTGATAGGAACAACTTAATTGAGATAAAGGATATCATGCCATTGAAAGAAGCAGTGGAATACGTGGAACGCAAATTGCTGTTACAGGCCTATGGAAGATATAAGACAACTCGGAGGATGTCGGAGGTTTTAAAGATTGACCAATCTACAGTAGTAAAAAATTACAAAAAATTAGAAAGAAAAGTCAGGATGATGACATTTAGCATCTATATTGATGACAGATGTCATCAATATTCTGTTTTTTTATTGAAAAAATAATTAAGTATTACTTTTTTTTTAGTATTTAAAAAATAAATATCTATTCAATCAGAAGAAAAAGTAAATATCACAACTATTTTAAAATTTAAAAAATTCAGAAATAAAAAATGTGGCATGATTATTGCTAGTATGCAATAGTACAGAAAATTCTTTAAAATGCAATAAAACTTTTGCAAGAATTACTGTACTATATTTTTTACAAAATTTTAGAGGAGGAATAATTATGAGTTTAATGGTTGCATTTTGTACCGTTCTTGCTACCTTGGCAATTGGTGATGTCATATCTACAAGAACGAAGGCATTTATCCCATCTGTATTTGTATCAGCTCTTATATTTTTGTTTGGTTTTTGGACGTTTTTCCCCTCAAACATCGTTGAATTAGCTGGATTTCCAATGCCAGTAGTGGTTTTATCCATGTTATTATTGATAAGTCATATGGGAACTATGCTAAGCATTAAGGAATTAATTTCTCAGTGGAAAACCATTGTCACAGCGTTGTCAGGAATTGTAGGTATTTGTCTAGCTACTATGACAATAGGCCAGTTCCTATTTGGATGGGAAAAGGTTGTTGCAGCTACACCTCCACTTACTGGTGGTATAGTAGCGGCCATTGTAATGTCAGACGTTGCAACTCAAAAAGGATTGGCTGACCTAGCTGTATTAGCAATTATCATGTATGTAATGCAAGGGTTTGTGGGTTATCCATTAACTGCTATTATGCTAAAAAAAGAAGGAAATAGGCTGCTAGGGCTTTACAGAAGGGGAGAAGTATCTATTCAAAAGAAAAAACAGGAGGAAACAGAGGTTGTTGTAGTTGAAGAAAAAAGTAAATTTAGAATCTTTCCACCCATGCCTAAAAAATATCAAACCACCTATATGCTCCTTTTTAAATTAGGGATTATTGCCTTGGCATCTGTTGAAGCTTCTAAGCTTACTAATGGTAAAGTTTCTCAGTATGTAATCTGTTTGATATTTGGTGTAATTGCTGCAGAGATTGGTTTTATTGAAAGAAAACCATTAAATCTTTCTGGTTCCTTTGGATTCTTAATTACCGGACTAATGGCCTTCGTATTTGCTGGATTAGCTAGGGCTACTCCGGAAATGCTTTTGCAGTTAGTTGGTCCTTTAGCGGGAATTATATTATTAGGTGTTGCAGGTATGGCTATTGTATCTATTTTAATTGGTAAAGTCTTAGGATATACAAAGGAGATGGCCTTTGCCATTGCACTCACAGCATTATATGGCTTTCCACCCAATTACATTCTAACCGATGAAGCATCGAAGGCCCTAGGGGAAAATGAAGAAGAATATAAATATCTCATGGACGAAATGCTGCCTAAGATGTTGGTTGGAGGCTTCACAACCGTAACAATTGTTTCTGTAATTATTGCTGGTGTTTTTGTAAACTTCCTGTAAAAATTATAACAAGTAAACCCTTACCTCCTAATAACAATTGTTAGGTAAGGGTTTAGAATATGTTATATAATTTATTTAGAAATTATAAAAAAGTGAGGATACTGAGCTAAAGGACAGGGAGATATAAAACATGAAGTTGACTATAGGGCTGTATAAGAGGAAGATAATTGGAGGTTAAAAGATGTATACGAAATTGGAGCGTATCAAAAAAGATATTGAGACCATGGGTAGATTTAATGCAACTCCAGGGAAGGGATTAACGAGATTTAGTTATACTCCAGAGGATAGGGGGGCTAGAGAATACATTAAAGGTGAAATGTTAAAAGTAGGATTGAAAGTATATGAAGATGCTGTAGGTAATATAATTGGCAGAATGGAAGGAATACTAAAATATGCACCTACAATTATTATAGGCTCTCATTTTGACTCTGTAAAAAATGGAGGGAATTTTGATGGGCCCTCGGGAGTGGTCATGGCATTGGAAATAGCAAGAGTAATCCATGAGAATGATATGAGGCTAAAATATCCCATAGAGTTTATTGCTATAGTTGAAGAAGAAGGTGGTAGATTTGGTGGAGGATTGTTTGGCAGTAGAGCTATGGTAGGTAAAGTCACCAGAGAAGAATTAGATACATTTAAGGATGACTCTGATATTTCCATTGCAGAAGCAATGAGGGCATTTGGATTAAATCCCGACCGTATCCAGGAAGCCGTTAGAAAACCTAGAGATATTAAAGCTTTTATAGAGCTTCATATTGAACAGGGACCTGTACTAGAAGCTACGGGGAAAGAGATTGGAATAGTTGATTATATAGTAGGTATTAAGCAATTAGAAGTTATTGTAAAGGGACAGCCCGACCATGCGGGAACAACGCCGATGACTATGAGAAGTGATGCTTTAGATGCAGCATCTACAGTGATTAGTCAAGTTAGTGGGTTTGCAAAGGAAGCTGGAGAGGGAACAGTGGCAACAGTTGGAGTACTCACCTTACTTCCAGGGGCACCTAATATTGTTCCCGGTCAAGTGAAATTTGTAGTGGATATTCGTTCAAGAAAATCGGAATGTATAAATCAAGTTTGTAAAGAGATTATGAAATCCTTGGAGAAGGTATCAGAAGTAAAGGGAGTCCAATATGATATAGAAAATAAGCTGTATGTAGAGCCAACACAGTTATCGAAAAAAATTATGGACTGTTTTATTGAAAATTGCAAGAAGTTGAATTTATCAAGTGAGATCATGTTAAGTGGGGCAGGTCATGATGCCATGATGATTGAAAATATTACAGATGTAGGTTTAATATTTGTTCCCAGTAAGGGTGGTAGAAGCCATTGCCCAGAAGAATGGACGGATTATGAAGATTTGCAAAAAGGTATTGAGTTGGTTTATCATACTATTTTAGATATAGGAGGAGGTAGAGTCACATGAAGATTAAAGAATTATCAAATAAATATAAACAATATGTTATCGATATGAGAAGGGAATTTCACATGTATCCTGAGTTAAGCTGGCAAGAGATTAGGACATCTAAGCGGATAAAGGAAGAACTAGAAAGTATGGGGATTTCCTACGAGTCTGTTGGAGATACGGGAATTGTTGCTACAGTTAAAGGGGGAAAGGAAGGAAAAACTGTGGCACTTAGGGCAGATATAGATGCACTTGAGGTACAACAACTGAATAAGGTACCCTATCGCTCAAATCATGAAGGGGTTATGCACGCATGTGGACATGACGGTCATGCCGCTATGCTTTTAGGAGCTGCTAAGATATTGAATGAAATAAAGGGTGAAATTAAAGGAGTAGTGAAATTTTTCTTTCAACCTGCTGAGGAAGTTGCCCAGGGGGCGAAGAAAATGATTGAAGAAGGGGTAATGGAAGGAGTAAATGGTATTTTTGGTCTTCACCTATGGGTTGATATACCCTGTGGTACTGTGTCGATACAGGAAGGACCTAGAATGGCTTCAGCAGATCTTTTTAAGATTATAGTTAAGGGAAAGGGTGGCCATGGTTCTATGCCCCACCAGGGAATCGATACAGTGTTGGCAGCTTCAGCTATTGTAATGGACCTCCAATCTATTGTTAGTAGAGAAGTTAGTCCCCTAGAATCAGTTGTTGTAAGTGTAGGGTCACTACATTCGGGAACACGATTTAATGTAATTGCCAGTGAAGCTGTTATGGAGGGGACAACTAGATGCTTTAATCCGGAGATTAGAAAATCCCTTTCTCCAATGATGGAGAGAATTGTTAAAAATACAGCCAGTAGTTATCGTGCAACGGCTACATTAGATTATACTTATATGACCCCTGCGGTGATTAATGATCCCATATCCTCGGCCATTGGAGAAAAGTCTGTAGAGAAGCTGTTGGGTAAAGAGGGATTAGTGAGATTTAAAGAAATTATGGGAGCCGAGGATTACTCTTTCTTTCTAGAAAAGGCTCCCGGTGCCCTAGCCTTTATAGGTGCAGGAAATAAGAAGGGTGAGTATAACTATCCTCACCACCATGGAAGGTTTGATATAGATGAAGATGCATTACAAATAGGCACAGCACTTTACGCCCAGTATGCCGTGGACTTTTTAGATCAAGGATAAGGATTCATCTATAGTTTAAAATAGAATTTGTGTATATAATAACTCTTTAGAGTAAAACAAGCTTACTGAATGTATTACACTTAGTAAGCTTGTTTGTTGTTATTGGAAAAATCTCCTTTTGTTTCCTGATTAGCAGGAAACAAAGGAGATAATCTAGGTCATATCTTTTTAAAGTCAAAATTACTTTTGCTCAGTAAATCTTTCATATAGTTTTTTTGTAATCTCCTAATTTTATGCTTAGTATGAATAGTTGGTTTAACTATACCCCCATCTATTAAGTTTCTAAAATTGTCTTCTTTCCATTTTCCTTTCTCAATATCATCGACTTGATTGAGGAAAAAGTCACATATATTGTCGGAAAGTCCTTCTCGCATTTTATTTAGTTCCCTTTCAAATTTGTTCAGCTTATTAATTTCATCCTGGGATGATAATTTTTTCCTTACTCTAAGGCAAAAAATTTGCATTGATAAATCGAACAATTCAAATTCTATATTATATTCATTGGCTATATTTCCCATAGCACGGGCGAGTGGAAGTATTCTACCATCCACATATTCATACTCATAATTCCTATAGGTGAAATCGTGTTTATCTGTAATTAAACCATCTTTAATCATGGTTTCCTTTAATGGAGTACCCGGATAGATTTCAATATGTTGTTCAAAATTTTCAAATCTACAGGCAAAACCTGTTTTACGTAAAAAATTGGTATTTTCTCGTAGTTCTTCTATTGAGGAATAGGGTTGAAACATTATAAATCCAGATACTAAGGCTAAATGTTTATTACGTAAAATTTTTACTATCTCTTCGTTGTCCTCTACGGTAGCCCGTTTATTAAATACTTTAAGACCAAGACTATATCCAGATTCAAGACCTAAGGAAACCCTCTCAAGTCCAGATTGTATGAGTAAGTCTAATAAGTAATTGTCCTTTTCTTTAATGTTTTCAGATCGAAAATGAGCCATGTAAGTTATCTCTAAATTTCTATCAATTATCTCCTTGGCAAATGACTCTATCCTTTTTTTCCCTTTCATACCGGGATCTTCAAAGCTAGCATCTATTATGTTAAAAGCTCTAACGTCATAGGTTTTTACAAGGTGCTCAATTTCATCAATTACATTTTTTACAGACCTTCCTCTCCAAACTTTTCCCCCATACAAACTCTTATTTGCGGCAGAACAGAAGGAACATCTACCTAGGCAGCCTCTAGCAGTTTCGATAATTAGATAGTCAGGTTTTTTGCCCTCGCAAAAATCTCTATCAGGCCACGGAAGTGCATCAAGATCATCTATAGACTTCCTATTGGGATTTACTATAATATTATCCTTAGCTTTATAGGAAAGTCCCTTTATATTGTCAAAAGAAAGGTTTTTAAAAACTGCATCTACTGCTTCTACAACAGTAAATTCACCTTCCCCCCTGATTATAAAATCTACTGCTTCACACTTACTTAATATTTCTCTATCCTCAAAGGTAGCAGTGGGACCCCCCAGAAAGATTTTAACGGAACTATTTTTACTCTTAATAAGGGTAGCAATGTTAGTTACTTTTAATATTGTAATTGCATAAGTATTAAACCCTATTATTTTAGGGTTATTAGAAAGTACTTCTCCAGTAATATATTCGTCGACCTCAGACTCATGTATATATAAAACTTTTACACTATAACCGCTTTTTCTAAGTACTGATGCAATAGAACCAATGCCTAGATGTTCATTAGAATTATATAGTTTTCCAACTAAAACACAAACAAGAACAATATCATAATTTGAATTATTATGTGGGTTAGTATTTTTATCTTTTACATTAATAGAGTCAGTATTTTTATCCTTCATTCTCATCCCCCCCGAATAGTATAGATAAAAAAGCCTTAGTAGTTAACAGTAGGACTATCACTGGTAATAAAAATTAGTATCATCTCCATAGATATCATTTATTTTTCAATATCCTATGGTCATAATTTCCATAAATAAGTTTTTAAAATATTGATGGCTTTTTGGAAAAATTAGGTGCTTATACTATAAAGTTTATTTTTGATGATTGTTGTAATAGTATCTAAATTATCAAAAATAAAAAAGTGGTTTCCATTTAATATGTTAATAGAAAACTTTCCTTTAGTATATTTTTTCCACTGTAAAAGGTTTTTGTAGCAAGCTTCACTATCCTTAGTTCCTCCAAGGACAGTTAAATCACAATTTAAAGTTTTATATGTTTGCCTATAGTTATAGGAGCCTATACATAGGTAATCATGTCTTATAACATTAATAATTTTTTTAAGGAGTCTTTCGTGCTTATATACCTCTCTTGATATACCTCCAAGTTTATAAATTTGTTTTGCCAACTCGTTGTTAGAAACAGAACCTATTTTTTCCCAAGTATTTGCTAAAATATGAGGAGGGCAGCATCCTGACAAAAACAAATGTAAAGGTTTCCTTTTATTATTAGATATTATCCTTTGGGTAAGCTCAAAAACAATTAAGCTGCCCATGCTATGACCTAGTAATGCATAATCATTCTCTAAATTATCTTTAATATTATTAAATACATCTTCTACAAGCAGCTGAAAATTAGTAAGTAGAGCTTCTTTTTTTCTTTTTCCACGCCCGGGCAGTTCAACGGGAATTAACTCAATGTTTTTTTCTAAAAATTGTGTCCACTGTAAATAGAATTGAGCTGAAGCTCCTGAATATGGCAAGCAAAACAGCTTAATTTTCCTCATTTACAATAGTCTCCTTCAAAGTAGTCAAAGCCGATTTTTCTAGCTCATAAATATTTTTAAGCCTCTCTATAGCACGGATTAAGCGTGATATATTCTTGCTTTGAGCTACTGAAAGTAGAAGATTAGATAATATTTTCCACTGATTGGCAATATCATCATATTTCTTAGATAGGCTAGAAGGTAGACATACTTCCTTTGTAGCCCAATCGAGAAAAAGTGAATATAATAATCGTGAAGGATAGGGCCCTCCATAGGAAGATAATAAGGAAAAAAGTTCTCCTAAAATAGCTATATTATCCTCTGTTAAGCCACTATCTGAAATGGAACACAGAAAATCATGTAATTCTTGAATACCATCTAATCCACAATTATAATTAATTTTTAGGTTATTCCAATCAAGTGAATGTGTATTTTTATAGGTCATAGACTCATAAGAATAATTCAATCCTTGAGTTATTAAACTGTTCAGAGCCACTGTAGGTTTATTAGTGGGAATAAAGCTCCACATAGTATATCCCTTGCCAAGAAAAAGGTCGCTACAATCTAAAGCCTTTTCTAAGCTATCTAGTGAAATTTTTCCTTTAAAATTTGGATTTGAAGGAGAAGGAATAGCTGTATCCATTACCATTGCATACCCTTCATCCTCGTTCCATCCATAGCATATTATAAAATGACCGATTGACATTTTTATTGTATCAGGCCAATAGTTTAAGTAATTACTATTCACTACTAATAAAACAGGTCTATTGGAAGATAGCTCATTTTTTATTGAATCAGTAATTTTAGATTTGGATAAATAGGTATTTTCATAAATATTTATTCCTAAGTATGAGGAACAGAAATTAAATAGATGTTTTTTATCTAAAATTATGTCTAAACAATTAACATCTACGGCATTTATGTCTTCCTTAGCCTGTGCAAATCTAAATTGTAATCCTGCACCAAGGCCCAACAGGAGTTCCTCAGGAATAGAAATTCTCCAGTAGTTCAGTATAGTCCTCATACAACTTAGAATACATATTTTACCTTCAATCATATCAATTCTTTGAATAATACTTTTCATCTATAGGTCTCCTTTGATTTAGATTAAAAAACTTATTAACAGTTAAATATTGTTAGGGCCTAGTAGTTTCTCAGGCCCTATCATTATTAGTGACTAACATAATAAATTCATGACTATTGATTCTTCCTGCTATAAACTCTTGAAGATAATATATATTTATATCCTTGTATTTACTGCGAAAATACTGAGATGTATATTCATGATCAGTAGAAAAACTGTGTCGATAATGGGCCATGTGATAGTTCACTGCCTCATAGCTATAAAAAAATTTATAGCCAAGCTTGCATAGCTTATACCCTAATTCTAAATCTTCAGAGCCCCAGTTTAATCCAAAACCAGTATCAAACATACCTGCTTTTAAAACCCATTCTTTGGGTACAGAAACATTTCCCCCAGTAAATGCTAGCCAAAAAACATCCCTTTTATTTAACTTAAAAATTGTTTCAATTACATGTTCTAAGTTATTTATTTTTTTGTTGTTATTTTTAATTTTTTCAAAGTTTTCTACAATATCCCTTTCGGAAATACATTTAGTTTGCAATTGGCTAATTCCTTTATCCATTTTAGAAAACTGAGGGTATAAAATTCCCTTTGTAGGGTCTTGAAAGAATTTTAGATATGTTAAATTAATAATTCTTCCATGAACTACTCGATTTTCAGCTTCCTGTAGTTTTCCATGTTTCTCAATGAAATCTGGGGGCAGTAGAACGTCATCGTCTATAAATAATATAATGTCATGGTTTGATAGTTTAATCCCTCTATTACGGGCAGCAGACCTTCCGCTATTGGAAAATCTAGCATACTTATAATTAAGGGAAAAATTATTTTGCTTTAAATATTCACCTGTCCCATCATTTGAGCCATCATCTATAATTATTACTTCAAAGTTTTCCTTGGGAAAGGTTTGATGTAATAATGTTAAAAGCGTAAGTTTTAATCTAGGGAGTTTATTGTAGGTAGCAATAACTACACTAATTTTCAAATAGCATCAACCTCCTTACAAAATCTTTCAAAATCTGTATGCACTGTTTTAAAATGATAGTTGTCTACTATTTCTTTAATTTTTTTATTAAATTCAGCAGTTGAGGGTTTATTAGTAGAGTATTTTAAATAATCTGATGCTGAATCCAGCATGTCCAATATTAAAGCAGCTATATTGTTTTTCCAATATTTAATATGTGAAACTTTAGTAAAATACTCTTCTTTAATTTGTTTTGATTTATTAGGGAAATTCTTTATATTTGCTCTTTGGAATAAAAGGTATTCGGGCACTCTGTTTTCAAGTAAAGTTAAAGTGTTTGAGTATTGGGATAGCACGCTCCAAACTACGTTTACTTTATCATCACGGATTTTATAATATCTACAGTACAGCCTTTGTAATTCAACATATAAATCTTCGGGTGAACTCCATTGTTCTAGAGATTTAACTGACTTAATTGGAGTTATTACTTCACAATCTAAAAGCTCTTTTTCAATTGATGTTCCTGGAAATACAATTAACTGGTTAAAAATGTGTAGTGGAAAACTAGTTTTTAGAAGATTAGTTTCTTTAATAAATTCAACTGTTTCTATAAACTCTTTTGAAGATGTTAGAGGATCAACAAGAATCATTGAAGGCTCTACATTAAAATTTAAATTATGAAGCAGTTGAATAGCCTTTTTATTTCTATCCACTGTTGTACCTTTTTTCCACCGATTTAAAGTAGTCTGTGAGCCCGATTCAATTCCAAGAAGCACATCCTGTAGGCCTGCTTGTCTAAGTAGTTTAAGTAAATCAATGTCAATCCTTGAATCTACTCTAACTTCTGCATGAAAACGAATATTTAGTTTTTTTTCAATAATACCCTGTGCTAATTCCTTAAGCCTATTTTTACTCTCAGGACCATAGCCAAAAAAATTATCATCACAGAAGTATAGATAATTTATTCCTAATTCCAGAACAAGGTACTCTATTTCACTAATAATAGATTCAGGAGAACGGGGTCTCCACGTTCCTTTCTTGGTTAAACGGGATATTATTGGAGCACTACAATAAGTACAAAATCCCTTACAGCCACGACTTGAGTAGATAGAAGCCACATTTATAGGTATTCCTTTACTTTTTAAATGTTTCAATCCGTCCCTTTCCACATGGGGTAGTATAGAAAGATCATCTATTACTTTTTGTGGGTTATTTACCCTTACTGTCCCATTATCTTTCCACACAATTCCATTAATATCTCTCCAATCTCTATCATAAGAAACAGCTTCCACCAAATTTAAAAGAGTAATTTCCCCTTCGCCCCTAATAATTGTGTCAACGCCAGAAAGAGATGATATTAATAGCTCAAAGGTACATGTAGCGAATGGACCACCTAAGGTTATGTGGCCATTATAACCTTTATTTCTAAGGGTTTTTACAAGCAAATAAGTGTTATAAACATGCAGGTCATATAATAAGCTTATACCTAATACTTTAGGATTTGCCTTCACAACTTTACTGACAAGCTCTTTGTTTTCAATATTTTCCATGTTTGCATTATATATTTTTGTTTTATAGCCATGCTTTTTTAGATAGGCAGATAAAGCTCCTATACCAATATTTTCTCTGTACTGCTTGAGAAACATAGAGTTAAAAACATTTTCAGATAGCTTTGTATGATCATTTTCTACATTGTTTTCTCTAAAATTATCCGTATTTCTTAAAGATACTTCCATAGGAGCTATTAAAATAACATCCATTTATAATCCCTCATTTCTTTTAAATAAATGAGTAAATTGCGTAATTACAATGACTCGTAAGTTTTATTTTTAATGTATTTAAGTCTAGCTTGAGTTCTAGGCCCAGAATATAAAGGTATACTTGCTAGTTCTTCCTCAGATATTTTGCCTTCTATATATAAGTTTATTATGTCAAGGGATGTGAAACATTCCTTGCAAAAAGATAGCCTAGGTCTAGATTGAAGGAATAGGCTATAAATCTTGTCACGACCTATCTTTGATTTTATCTCACTAGAATCATCCTTAATTAGATTTCCAAGGGAACTAGCCCAGCCGTTAGGACATGGAGATATATTTCCATCGTTAAAAAATTGGAGCATCGTTTTTGGAATGTGACAACGCAGTTGTCTTTTATCCTCCTTAAGGATTTTGTAAACCTCTTCAATATAACTAAAGGGTAATAAGATATTTTGATATTTTGAATAATTCTCAATTACCTTGGAAAATTCTAGTATGCTTTCCCTATCAGGGTGAAATCTTTCTTTAGCTTCGCCCCGTAAGGGAAATGGAAATACTATTATTTGATTGTTATATTTTAAAAGATAGTCTAAAAACTCTGTAAAGTTACGTGTATTTGTATTACTAAGTACTGCTCCAATTTCAATTGGAAATCCAGCTTTAACTGAGTTTTCCAGGTTTTTCAAAATAGTTTCTTGCTGATAGTGGGATTTTACTCTATTATTATTAAGGCCCGTAGTATGTCCATCAAGGGAAATGTGAAGATGGCAATTAGTTATTTCCTTAAGTTTTTTAATATTTTCTTCATTTAACAACAGGCCATTAGTGACTATTTGAACAACATCAAAGTTTTCATGGTGAGCTTTTAGAAAATCAATTATTCCTTTTACAAGAAAAATTTCTCCTCCACTTATTCTTAAAATACTTGCATCAAATATATTATTATAGTTTTTAAACATGGAATCTAATTGATGTTTAAGCTCTGTTTCTTCACTATAAATAAGTTTTTTAGTAATAGAATTTGGCTGGTCTTCAAGGAGCCAAGTAGGCATTTGATTACTTAAACAATATTTACATGAAAGATTACAAAAGCCTGGTTCAACAACAAGATCATTAAAAACTATTTCTATTTTATCCTCTAGATTTCTGTTAAAGTTCCAAGGGTTCATTTTACACCTCCATGTTAAATTCTATGTAAGTGTTAACTATGGATAATTAAGCTTCTAGTATCCAGATTCTTTCACAATATTTGCTAGGCTCTATTTCTTTTGCATAGCCTAACATTTTTTTTATATCTCGCTGCTTAATTTGACTTTTATATAGGGACATAATGTATTCTTTTTTAGCTACATAATTAGAGATATCTAAAAGCATAGGCTTAAGCTTATAGCCTCTGATTTTAAGGGAGTCGATTGCTGAATCTAACCAGGATTGATTTATTGAATATGGCAAATCTTCGTAAAAGAATACATTGCAATCTATAGCTTTAAGAGAATTATTTAAAACATGTAAAGCTGCTTCCCTGCACATTAAATGATCTATATGAGCACCACTCCCTAGGGGTAGACCTAAATATATGTGGTTTTTATTTATTAAAAAGCTTTCTATTTTTGATATCAAACTATTATAGGTTTGTTGCTCCTGGACACGATTATTTTTTATAGGCCAAGGAGCTCCAATTATTTCACTCAGACGTTGGAATCCTCTTAAACCAGCCTCTGGATAATCCTCAAAGACCACCGATACCTGCAAATTATAAGATACCTCTAATTCCTCTGCCTTTATACGCTCAAGGGCATTATTTGAATCCTCTTTTAAGATGGAAAATTCTTGTCTAGAAAAAATATTCCACACAGTTATATTGTCATCCTTGTGCTTTAAAATGCTCCCACCTAAGGAAAAACAAGCGTCATCAGGATGGGGAGAGAGGATTACTATATTCTGCTTCATTGTTCTATCTCCATAATCTTGTCCAGGGCAGTAGAAAGATTTTGAATTCTTATATCATTGGCTTCTTTAGGATTAGAGAAGGCCTCAACTGTTAAATAGCCATTATAGCCGACTTTTCTCAGAGCCTTCATTGTTAAATTCCAATCAATACTTCCCTTTCCTGGATTCACATATTCAAGGAACGAACCAGCCCGTAAACGAGTATCTGTTATATGTACTTTTTCAATATGTTCGCCAAGATATTCTATCCAATGGTGGGGATATCCTGATAAAGTAGTATTTCCTGTATCAAAGCAGCATGTAACATAGGGATTATTAATCCTATCCAAAAAGCCTTTGAACTCAAGGGGACCTATTAATAAACCTTTACTCATATTCTCTATACATAGTTTTACATTCCTACTCCTTGCCTTATCTCCTATATTGCTTATAGTTTCTATAGCCATTTCGTATGCTTGTTTGTGTTGAATTGAAGGAGATAGTTTACTAAAGGAAAAGGAAATACTATCTATCTCTAAAAACTCTGCTATTTCTAGCATTTTTAATAAAACTTTTAATGCAAGGGCCTGTTCTTCTCTATCATCTGATATAGGGGATATTTCATTAAATAGTAGTGTAGACATACTACTAATCTTAATTGGTGATTTAGAGACATAATCTTTAATTGTTTTTAACTGATTAGTAGTAGAGTTTAAAGAAATATCACCATCCATAAAAAAACTAATTTCCAATGCATTAAAGCCAGAGTTTCGTAATTGCTCTATAGATGTTATTACTGGAAGCTTTCCATTAGTTCCATCCTTTAATGCCCAAATAGTTATTGACTTTTTCATTTAACCTCCTACCCCTTTACTTTATATTGAAGTGATATCTAATTTTTTCAATGGCTTTAAATATTTCTTCTATATCTTGCTCATCACCTAGCAATACATTTTGTGGTAGCCATAATGACTGCTTTGTGATTTTTTCAGCATTAGTACAAATAAGTGAGTATTTTTCATAGCCTAGTGACAAGAATAGGGGATTTTTATAAATTGGATAACTATATCCCTCATAGCATGGAATACCTTCAGCATTTAAAGCTAAGATAAAGCGTTTTCTACTAAACCTAGTCCATTCTTCTGGGATAAATCTAAATGTAAAAAGGTGATAGGCATGGGTAGTAACTCTTGGGTCTATGGATGTAAGCCCTATACCTGTCAATGAACTTAGTAAGTCATTAAGTTTTGCTGCATTTTTCTCTCTAATAGAGATTTGATTATCTAGATTTTTCATTTGGTTATATGCTAAGGCAGCTTGAAATTCAGTTATGCGATAATTCCATCCTAACTCCTCATGCTCATACCATGAGCCATTAAAAGAGCGGCCAGTAAGATGGAGAGAATACATCTTTTTATAGAAATCCTCATTATTAGTTACAATAATCCCACCTTCTCCACAGGTTAGGTTTTTAGTCATCTCCAAGCTAAAGCAGCCTATATCTCCTATTGATCCCACACTTGTGTCTTGCCACTTTGCACCAATGGCTTGGGCTGCATCCTCTATGACAATTAATCCCTTTTCTCTTGCATAGGACATAAGGTCACTCATATCTGCTGGTTGTCCAGCAAAATGTACAGCAATGATTGCTTTAGTTTTTGGAGAAACATGTTTGTCTAATTTGCTTACATCAATATTCCAAGTATCTTCATCAATATCAGCAAATACTGGTATACCTCCTGCATGGAGTACGCAAGTTGCAGTTGCAATAAAAGAGTATGCAGGTACAATTACCTCGTCACCAGAAGAAATACCGATTGCTTTTACGGCAATATCAAGGGCGGCGGTTCCACTGGAAACTGTCAAGGAATATTTTGAATTAAATCTAGCTTTTGATTCTTCTTCTAACATATTTATATATGATTTAGCTCCATGGGAGGCTACATTGTTTACATCTCTTCGCGACCATTTTCCACTATGCAAAACCTCCAGTAAGACTTTTGCATCACTTTTGTCCCACTGGGGCCAAGTAGGAAAAGGTTTAATTTTTGATTTTAACCCTCCTAAAATTGTAGGTTTTTCCATAGATAATTTTCACCTCGATTTTCAATTTATATTAGCCTATATCATAATTTAAAAAGCTTTGCGTTACTTTATTTTCAATTTTAAATTTTTGAATTACTACTTTGTAAAATTACATTGTATTACGTCTTGAATCTATATAGTTTACTAAATTAGTAAGATTGCTAAAGGCGTCATAATCTAAAAACTCATCCTCAAAAAAGATATTAAAGTAGTTTTCTAATTCAATAATTAATTTCGAGAAGGTAATTGAATCTATACCAAGCATATATATCGTAATCAAAATTAACCTTTGATATATTCAACATTTTTAAAAGCACTTTGCAAATTCCTACCTGGGTTGATGTATAGTTGCTTTCTGATAATTTATCCTCAATAATATGAGTAGGATTTAAGGTGGATTTATTTTGCTTTGTATATTGAGTAAGGTTTTTTAATTGAACATTATTAGGTCCTAATTCATCTATCCAGCACCTTGTTTTTTAAAGGAGTAGCCTGGCAAATGGATCGTTTTAGGATTCCTATCGAGAAATAAATAATTCCAATCAATGTTTTGACCCCTGACATAAAGCTCACATAATTCCTTTACACTATCTATTTTTTTGTACTATGGGATAGGGAAATATGAGTAGTACAGCCATCTATATTGCCCCGGTTCCACTGAATACATAAATTAATCTTTATATGAATAATTCTCATTTATTATCAAAAAACAGTTAACGTCTGCTTTTTTCACTCTAAGCTTGTGAAGGGACGTATTTATATTTAAGCCTGTATAAATGTCTGCATGGGTTTTGAGACAAGTACTGCACATACAAGACTATACCAATTTAAAGTTATTCTTTTTGTAATAACCAAACTACAAGCTTTGTATGATTTTCATAAACATCACAAATCTCTTCTTGAGATAAGATATAGCTATCAAAAATATCCGCCTTATGGGGGTGCTTTTTCTTTAATTCTTCAATTCTCTTACGCATAAATTTAAAGTTTTCATCCTGCACATCTTTGATATTATCAAATAAAATTTCATCAATTATTTTTACAGGGCTTTCTTCTAACTGTGAAAGAACTTCACTACGAAGCTGAATTTCAGGATGAGTAAAATCAGTGTGGTCCTCAATATAGACACTTCCAATAATTATATAACCACCGGATTTTACACATGGACTAATTCTTTTCAATGTATTATACATATCTCCAAAGACTTCTACTGCACATAGGATTGCTACATCATAATCCATTAATAGATCAACTTCAGTTCTAATATCGGCTACTTTAAAATTACATAATTCACTTACCCCTAAAGAGCTAGAGTAGTTTATTGCATCTTGGATAAAACCATTTAGACCATCGATGCCATAGATTTCGTGTCCATATTTCTCGGCTATTCTAACAGAAACTGTACCCTTTCCACAGCCAAGATCAAGTATTTTTAGCTTGTCAGATTTATTTGTGTATCCAATTTTTTTAGATTCAAATAAATCTAAGATTAATTCGGGACAGCAGCCTATAACTAAAACATCTTGAAAAATATAAGGTAAAAACTCACAAAGCTCACCATCTATCCCATCCATAGTATCAACTATACTTTTTTTTACATCATTCATAAAAATATAACCTCCTATAAATATTTTTTAGATAATTTGGACTTTGATACTGATAATAGCTGTACTCATTTACATAAAGTATCGTGATTATTATTTAGTGAAAACCTTGTAATCTTTAAATTTAATCCTATTTTACCTTTAATTATTTTGATGTTTACCTTAGCTATAATAATCTCGCTGTAGTTATTTTATCTATCTTTGGCGAAAAAAGTCATGTTGGTAAAATAAAATACATCTAAAGTCTAGGGGCTATGGTAGAGCTATTTATCTTTTTAGTTGCTATAATTCTCGTAATATCGTAATAAGCTAAATTCAAGGGATGTTAACAATATTACCCTATTATAAATAACCATAAAATTAACTTGATATATAGTAAAAAAATTACAATAATATTGAAGAAATTACATTGAGAAAACAAAATTTTAATAAATTGAAATGTTGACATAATTTTACTATTAATGTAAAATATACATTAAAACGTATAAAATGTCAACAAAATATTGTTTAAAAAGACTAGCTATAAAAAGTTAATAGCTAAAAAGAAGAAGGTTTAATCAGATTTGCTCCATAGAAATGGATAATAAAAGACCTAACTGAAGCATCATATAAGTTAAAATATGGTAATTTAATAACCTAATCTCTATTAGTAAATTTTATCTTATGGTTAATCATTTTTTAAGATAGCATTAAATTCCATAGCAAAGTTTAGGAGAAACAAGTCCAATAGTTGTTAGTTAGTGATTTTCTTAAAAAAATGTTCTTTAAAATATCATAAGAAGGTTTTAAAAGTTTTTCTTTATGATTTTTAAGCTAATAAAAGATTATAGGTTAACCTAAATATATTATATAAAGGAGGTAAAAAAGTGAAGTTGGATATGAGTTTAAGTAAAGAATTAATCCATAAAGCGAAGCAAAATGTAGCAGGTGGTACAAGTAGTACAATGCGTTTGCCTACATATCATTTACCCTTAGTTATAAAAAGGGCAGATGGAGTTAGGGTTTGGGATGCAGATGATAATGAACTAATAGATATGAATATGGGGTATGGCCCCTTGATATTTGGTCACCGATCCCCCATTGTGGTTGATGCAATAAATAAAGAAATGGAGCTAAGGGGAACAATTTTAGGCTTTGTTCACGAATTATCCTTCCAGGTTGCCGAGCTAATAAAGAAAAGTATACCGTCTATTGAACTTTTGAGATTTTCTTCCTCGGGGACAGAAGTTGGTCAGACGGCTGTCCGTCTTGCAAGGGCATATACAAAGAGGAGTCATATTGTTATTTTTGAAGGTCATTATCATGGATCTTCCGATGCTGTTTTCCATAAATATCATGCACAGTTAAAGGATATTGAAGATGTAGATATTATTGATACTTTACCTGGCTGTGAAGGAATGGGTGGTGCTCCGAGAAATGTATATAGAATTCCGTGGAATAATTTTGAAGTTTTAGAGAAGGTGTTTAAAGAAAAGGGAGAAACAATAGCGGCCGTTATAATGGAACCAGTCATGGGGAATGCTGGTGTAATTCCGCCCGTACCTAGGTTTTTATCTAAGGTACGTGATATAACTAAGGAATATAATTCTCTATTAATTTTTGACGAGATTATCACTGGATTTAGGGTTGCCAGGGGTGGTGCCCAGGAAAGATATGGTGTTCAAAGCGACCTTACAATGATATCTAAAGCAATGAATGGTGGCGTACCTATTTCAGCTATCGGTGGGAGAAGAGAAATCATGGAGCTTTTAGTGGAAGGTAGGGTATTTCATGGTGGTGTAGCTTCTGGAAATCCCATGTGTTTAGCTGCAACATTGGCTGTACAGAAGGAGTATGAGAAAAAGGGAGAGGAAATATATATTTCCCTAGAAGATAAGAGTAACATGTTAAGAGATGGTATAATCGAAATATTTAACAGATTAGAAGTCCCCGTTATTGTACAAGATGTAGGTGCTATGATAAGTATGGCCTTTGTGGAGTCAAAGGATATTAAACGATTTGAAAACTATAGGGATATTAAAAGATGGTCAAATACCAACAAGTATATAAAATTTCAACATGAATTACAATGTGAAGGAGTATATATTCATCCAAATCATTTTGAACCCTGGTATTTATCTACATCACATAGTTACCCTATCATAGAAGATATATTAGATAAAATTGAAAAAGTAGGTCGTAGAATAAACTGGAATGACAAAGAGTTAAATATGTAATATAGGCTTGTAAGAATACTTAACAACTACCTACAATGGTAAATATAATTGCTATATAAAATTAAAGCTTTCATTTAAAGGCTTCTCAAGGAGGTAAAACCTAACAAGTAAGATTTAAGTGTTAAATTAGGGGGCAAAAGTATGAGTAGTACAGTTTTTATTGATAAGAACAATAAAAATAGTAATACAAAATATGATTTAATTCAAAGTTGGGAGAGCTATGGAGGTAAAATTCAGTGCAGCTATACTAAACAGCTTTGGGATTCAAATGATTTAATTAAAATGTCTAAACATATGGCGCAGGATATGTCTAAAAGTGAATTTGTAAAGGGGGATGTAGTTGCTGTACTCCTATCTAATACAGTTGCTTTTCCTGTAGTTCTTATGGCGCTTCTTTATTTAGAATGTAATCCATTGTTGTTGCATGTTTCTACCCCTACAGCAGAACTAAAAAGGCTTTCGGATAAAATTCAAATAAAGGGCTTTATTCATGATTTTATTCAAAGTACTTCAAGATTTGATTTGCAAAATGAGAGCTTACAAAGTAAGATATTTTGGACATATGAAATAGAAAATATATCATTAAAGGCAGGGATAATAGATAGTAACTGTGATGGAGCATGTCATGATACATATGGAGTAGTTTTTCACTTAACCTCTGGAACTTCTGGACAAGCTAGTATTTGTATGCGTGATCAGGAAGTTGCCTTAGCTGAAGCTATCAATTATACTTCTTTAATTGATATATATAATAGAGCAAGGGTAGTAATTACAACTCCTTTAAGCCATGCCTTTGCCTATGGGTTTGGACTAATATCCAGTATTTTGACTAATAGCACACTGATACTTAATCCAGTATTCAACCCTAGAAAAATTTTGTTAGAAATGACAAGAAATCCTTGCGATATATTAACGATTGTCCCACCTATGATAAAAATGTTAATTCATGAGAAAAAATCTAATCCAGAGCTTGAAGTTGCTAAAAATGTTTTCTATGCAGGAACACGCTGTGACGATAATGTAGTCAAAAAATTTGAAGAAGTGTTTAATAGGTATTTGTATACAATTTATGGAAGCACAGAAACTGGAGGTATTTCAACAAATTATTCTAAGAAGCACAAGCTGCCTAACCTAGGAAAGCCCTTTAAAAATGTAGATATTGAAATAAGGAATAAAGATAAATATAAGGAACTAGGTCCTAATATAGGTGAAATCAGAGTTAAATCCACCTCAATGATGCAAGGATATTATAAAGCAAATGGTAATATTCAAGATATTGAGTATTTTCCCGTAGGAGATATTGGTTTATATGATAAATTCTTAAAGCTATTAGGCAGAACAAAGGATATCATTAATAGTGGTGGACTAAAGGTCGATCCTGGAGAGATTGAGGGAGTGGTTTTATCATATCCAAATATTTCTGATGTCGCCGTGTATTCTGGAAAGATAGAAACTGGTGATGAAGTTATTTTATGTGCTATTTCTACTAAGGATACCAAAATAAATATTGATTTATTAAGGCGTCACTGTTTGAAGAATTTGGCTTATTATAAGATTCCAAGAAGCTTTTATATTGTTGAAAAAATGCCTAGAACTGCTTCAGGCAAATGTATTAAAGTTAAACTTCCAGGATATACTCAGAGTTTTTTAGAATAAATAGAAAATTCTTTTATCAATTTGTAATGACAAATTTATTGTTTATATGATTTTTATTACTCTAAAGTGTATAACAAAACTTATTTTGTTTACTATATTTAAGTTCAGCATTTAAGTAATCTATACTATTTTGTAGCAAGCTAATATTAAATTATTAAGGGGGAAATTGACATGAGTCAAAATAAAGTTAACAATACTATATTGGAAATTGAAGAAAGATTGAAGGTAATTATTATCAATCACCTAAAACTAGACATAGCATCGGAGGATATTAATCCTGAAGAGGAGTATTTCCTTGATAGCTTTGGCTTTAATTCAGTGGATGCCTTAGAATTATTGCTGGTAATTGAAAGGGAATTTGATATTGAAATAGCAGATGAAGATTTAGATGCTTCTCTCTTTATGACACTAAGATCATTATCTTCTTATATAGAGCGTACTTTGAAGGTTAGTAGGGGTGAAGTATAGATGACAAACTCAGTTGATAGTAAAAGGATAGTGCCAAATGAACTATCTATGAAAATATGGAGTGAAGAAAAGGATTATCTATCAACGGGAATTACCAGACTAACATATGAGCTGCCAATTTCTTTTCATAAAGGCAAGAACGATATATTATGGGATGTTGATGGACAAAGTTATATTGATTGGTCTGGTGGTACTTTAACTATTTCTACTGGACACTGTAATGAAAATGTATCTGAAGCTATAAAAAAACAGATAGATTTATTGTGGAATGTACATGATCATCCTATTCCTCAGCGGATAGAAGTTTTAAAAAAGCTGCGTAAATTATTAGGAAATGACAATTACGTTTATCAGTTTTATAGTGGTGGATCTGAGGCTATAGAGGCTGCTATTAGAGCTGCATATTCATATCAGAGCTTTAGAAAAAGAAAAATAGCATCATTTAGGGAAGGTTTTCATGGTAAAACTAGGGGTAGCATTATGGCTGTACATGCCCTATATGGAAAAAGTGTTAATCCTAATTACTTAGCTCCTGTTTCCATACCTTTTCCTAAATGTTATCGATGTCCATATGATAAGGAAAAAGAAAGCTGTAATCTATTTTGTGCTAGTGAGACTGTGAGAATCCTAGAGTCAGACCCTTCTATAGGGATGTTTATTTTTGAGCCAATTTTAGGTACAGGAGGCGTATATGGTCCACCTCCAGGGTTTTGGGATATTGTTAAAAAGGCCTGTAGAGAATTAAAGATACTACTTATAGCCGATGAAATTACAGCAGGTGCATATAGGACAGGTACTTTTCTTGCAGTAGAACAATTGAATATAAGTCCAGATTTAGTAGTCTTTGGTAAAGGGATAGGATCTGGTTTTCCTGCAATGATTTTAGCAGGACGTAAAGATATAATGTGTTACCCAGGAGTTTTTTGCGAGGATAATTCTTCAAGTACCATAAAAAAAGCAGAATTTTTGGGTCAGGATTTTCGGGCATTAGGTGGAGCATCCACAACCTTTGGTGGAAACCCTCTTGCTATAGCAGCTATTAATGCTACCTTAAAGGAATTTGATAGACTAGATATTAAAAGTCATATTAGAGAAGTGAGTAATATTTTATCTAGTGAATTATTAAAAATGGTAGAATCCTATAATGTTTTAGGGGAAGTTAGAACCTGGGGATTATTAATTGGTGTAGAGCTAGTAACAGATAAAAAGACTAAAATGCCAAATCAAGAGCTTGCAATAAACCTATATCATCGTTGTGCTGAAAATGGGCTGCTGATAAAAATGGATGATAGAGGCATTATACATATTACCCCTCCCCTCACTCTAACTAAAGAGAATGCTATTAAATCAGTACAAATATTTGAGGATACCTTGAAGGAATTATTATGATTAGGGTGGTTTGTCCAAAAGGAGGTTATATATGCGTATATTATTAATTAATCCTCAGATATCTTGGCAAACAGATACAGGATTGAAGCTAATAAGAACAAGAACCTTTAGTGATTACT
Source organism: Clostridia bacterium (assembly GCA_022361035.1). Classification (GTDB taxonomy): domain Bacteria; phylum Bacillota; class Clostridia; order Peptostreptococcales; family Caminicellaceae; genus JAKSBP01. Next base: position 9,531 of record JAKSBP010000186.1, on the reverse strand, counting down.
TAGGCATAAGGTATATTGCTTCATTTCTTGAGGAAAAGGGACATCATGTTGACATAATTGATAGTCATTTTGAGGAAATTAGCGAAGAAGAGCTTTTCAAAAGATGTGGAGCAGACAAATGGGATATGTATGGTATATCCTTTGTAGAGCCTATTGTAGACTTAGCTATGAGCTTAGGCAAATATATTAAAGAAATTAATCCTGAAGGACTACTTTTAATAGGCGGCTATGGTGCAACTCTTTGCGGAGAAATGCTGCTTAAAGATTTTCCCTTTATAGATGCAGCTATATTAGGAGAAGGGGAATTAACCTTGGGTGAAATTGTAGATAAGGTTGATAGTGGTAATGGCTGGCATGAAGTTGAGGGTATTATGTTTTTAAAGGATGGTATTATTAATAAAACACCTCCAAGACAACTGATTCAAGATATAGACTCAATGCCGTGGCCAACTAGAGGACCTATGGAACACTATGGAGGAAAAGCTAATATTATTGCAAGTAGAGGTTGCTATGGCGTATGTAGTTATTGCTGCATAAACGAATTCTATAAAAGAACTCCCGGTAAGAAAGTCCGCATTAGAAAAGCTGAAAAAGTAGTGGATGAAATGGAATATTTACATAAAAATTTCAATATTGACCATGTATCCTTTGTGGATGATAATTTTACGGGAATATTGAAAATTGATAAAACCTGGGCCCAGACATTTGTAGATGAAATGAATAGACGCAACCTACATATGTCTTGGGGAATACAAGCAAGGGCAAATGATATTGAAGAAGAAGTTTTTTCCTTATTATATAGGGGTGGACTAAGGATTGTTAGCCTGGGAATTGAAACCGATATCGAAAGGGTTATGAAACTATTTAAAACAGGTACTACAAGGGAAATTCATAGAAAATCAATAGAAATATTGCGTAAGCTTAACTTTCAGCTATTTGTAGAAATGATAATGTTTGAGCCAACTACGACACTGGAGGAAATAAAACAAAACATTAACTTTCTTGAGGAAATTAATATCCATGACATATATAGGCAAAATATAGTTTCTACCTATCCAAGACTAGCTATATTTAGAGGATTGCCTCTAATTGAAGAGTATAAGAAAATAGCTAATTTGTATGATTCAGGCTATAGAATTGATTATGAGTTTAATGACGAAAGGGTACAAAAATTATACGACATAATTAATAAATGGCAGGTATTAAATGAGGAGACTATAAGCTTACACAATGGATATCTACACTACAGAGCAAGCACTCTAGGAATGGTTGGTCTTAGCATAGAGGCTGTTAAGCTGTGTAAGCAATATTTAAAGTTTGATTTAAACTTTATAAAGGATGCAGTAACTCTAATTATGAAAAAACCACAAATTTCTAATGGAGATATGGATTATTTTATTGAGGGCTACGTAGAAGGAGTTGAAGATATTAAGAACAGGTTTTTAGTTATCTATGAAAAAATCTACGCAAAAGCCCTTAGTGACAATCCTTAAAATACTATTAAACTTAAATTGTCGATGCAATCTAGTTAACTTGCTTTAAGTGACTAAGCTGAATATAGCTGGATGTAAAACTTTATTATCTATTTGGAGGTGTTTAAATATGTATATACTTGGTTTAGGAGGCTCTGACCATGATGTTTCTGCAACGTTAATTAAAGATGGGCAAATAGTCTGTGCTATTGAAGAGGAACGGGTAACAAGAAAAAAGTATGGTTTTAATGCTAACCTTATTTATGGTAGTTCTCGTAAATATTGTCTTCAAAGTCAAGGCTTAAAGCTAAGTGATGTGGATTTAATTGTTGCAGATGAAATTTTACCTCAAACAGTTTTATTTTCCGTAAAAAATTGTCATAAGGTGAATCATCACTTACTCCACGCTGCAAGTACTTTCTATCCCTCGGGATTTGAAGAAGCTGCAATACTTGTTGTTGATAATGCTGGATCATTGGTAGAATGGAATGGAAAACAAGGCCTAGAAACTTTAACCTATGCCTATGGAAAGGGAAAGGAAATCAATATATTAAAAAAGATTATTGGTGAAAAATATAAAAGTGCAATGACTATCAATAAACAAGTTTATCAAACCGGTGATCCCAACAATTCATTAGGATATTTCTATAAATTGATTTCTCATTACTGTAGGTTTGATTTTATTGTCAATCAAGACTATTATTTTACGGAAGATGGAAAGACTATGGGTCTAGCCCCCTACGGTACAGATAAATATTATTCTCAAATTCGCTCATTTGTTAAGCTGATGGATAATGGAGAATTTGAAATAGATTTACATTCTGGAGGGTTTGAATCTTTCCTTAAGGAGATAACGGAAAAGCCTTTAGAAGATAAGGAAAAGGATTTAAAACGCAGGGCAGATATTGCATATGCTGGACAGAAGATTCTTGAAGAAGCTTTACTTCATGCTGCAAACCATCTATATGATATAACTAAATGTCCTAATTTATGCATTGCCGGTGGTGTAGGCCTTAATAGTGTGGCTAACGGAAAAATATTAAAGGAAACCCCCTTTAAAAGGCTATTTGTGCAACCAGCAAGTGGAGATTCTGGAACCTCAATAGGTGCTGCTATGTGGGGATATTATAAAATAGCTGACCACCCTAGAGAAACTAACAATAAATTAACTATGAAAAATGCATATTTAGGACGTAGTTATATGGAGAAGCAAATAGAGGAAAGCCTAAAGAAGTTTTCTGATTGCGATATTGAATGGGACAAGCCCGAGGACTTGTTACACCAAACAGCTAAATTAATATCGGAAGATATGATTGTAGGTTGGTTCCAAGGAGGGTCTGAATTTGGACCTAGAGCTTTAGGTAATAGAAGTATACTTGCTAATCCAACTAAGGATTATATGAAGGATCATGTAAATGCACAGGTTAAATTTAGAGAAGGCTTTAGACCCTTTGCACCATCTGTTATTTATGAATATCAGAGTGAATACTTTGAGTTAGAGCAGGAAAGTCCATTCATGTTAATTGTTGCAAAAGTTCATCCAGATAAAAGGTCTGTTATTCCAGCCATAACCCATGTAGATGGCTCTGCTAGATTGCAAAGTGTAACAAAGGAAAATGGTGCCTATTATGAATTAATAAATGAATTTAGAAAAATAACAGGTGTTCCAGTTGTATTAAATACTTCATTTAACATAAAAGGAGAGCCAATTGTTGAATCTCCCGAGGATGCAATAAAATGTTTTATTGGTACGAAAATTGATTATCTTGCTATCGGACCATATTTAGTTAAAAAAAAGCAAGGCTTGCAAAGGCAGAGTGAATAAAATGAAAACAAGTGAGATAAATGCATTAAAGCATCTTAGAAAGCTTTTGGTGGAAAATGATTATTACTTGTTGATGAATATTTTAAATAGTAAACTCCATATGAACCCTTGGACCCTCTGTCCTATAAACAAAATAGAAAGGCTTCCTTTAAAACAGCAAAAGCTATTAAAATTATTCCATCTAGGGGTTGAAGTTGAAGAAATAGATGACATAATGGATAAAAGTACAGTGGAAGTGTTTTTGGATATGGGACTACTGGAACGAAGGGGAAATGCATATATTGCTAATAAATATACGATTTATCCCTATAATGGATTATTTATTATTGTTGAGAAACGAAACCAAGGGAAGATGGGAAAACTTGACCAAGTTTGGTTTGGTACAGATTCTATATATATAGCTAAGTTATTACCATTTGTTAGAAATAAAAGAGTTCTAGACTTAGGTGCTGGCTCTGGAATCTTAGGATTAATATTGGCATCAAGGGGTGCCCATGTTACATCTGTAGAGTTAAATCCTAAAGCTTATAAGGTAATAAAGTGGAATGCTCAGCTTAATGATTTAGAAGATAATGTAGAAGTTTTCTTAGGAGATCTTTTTGAGCCAGTCAAAAATAGAAAGTACCATTTCGTGGTATCCAATCCTCCCTTTTTACCTCTACCAGACACTGGTGATGATAAGTTTTTATGCGGTGCTGCAGGGGAGGATGGCCTTGATGTTTTAAGACGTATATTAAATGAAATAGACTATTTTTTAGAAGCATCGGGAAAAGCCCTGTTCATTGCTGGGGGCTTTGGTGACAATGTAAAACCATATGTTTTTGAAGAATTAGAAGAGTTGGTAAAAAAGACAGGATTAAATATAAATTTAATACTTATTACTCAAACCAAGGCTATACAGGAGTTAAAGCGATTGAAAAGTGAGCTCCCAGAAGTTGAAAATAACTTAGAGGTTATATCAAAAAAAATAGAAGGGTCAAATATTGATTACTATTCCTTTATTATTAGTCTTAGTAAATCAGATGCTTATAAGGGCCAGGTGAAGCTGTTAAAGTGTCACAATACTTTACTAGACTCTTTTAGAGAAATGAAGGAGAAGTATTAACATGAGTAAAATTTGGGTAGGAGAAACTCCAAAAACAGCCTATATTTATCCCACAATTGCATGTAATCTTAAATGCAAAATGTGTTATTCAGGGGGGAATATTTCCCATGAGCAAAGCAGTTTAAAGGAAATGGATATAGGAAGCTATAGAATAATAACTGAAAAACTATATAACTTAGGGGTAAGAACCTTTGATGTTAGTGGTGGGGAGCCATTTTTAAGAAAAGATATATTTACTTTGTTTGAGATAATAAAAAGTTATTCTGATACTGTACTCCTTGTTGTTTCTAATGGTACTCTTTTAAGAAAAAATACTATAAAAAATATTGACCAGTTAAAGCTTATAGATAGACTTTATATATCAATAGATTCACCTATTTCTCAATTCCATAACGAAATAAGAGGAGATTTAAATGCCTTTGAGGATTCAATGAAGGGAATAGAAACCCTTATGGAACATTCATACAATAGTTTAGGCTTAAACTGTGTTATTATGAAGGACAATTATCACTTAGTTGAAGATATAATTGATTTAGCGATTCATAAGAGGATTAAATACTTAAATCTATTAAGATATATTGATGTGTCCAATGATAAAGAAGCCTTTAGTGATCAATTAGGTGAGCTCCATTACGAAGTGATTTATAAAAAGATACTCAATAAACTTAAATCAATTGCCAATGCAGAGTTAGAGGAAGTTGTTTTAGTTTTGCCTGGGTACTGTTTTAACATGTATAGTAAATTAAAGGGTAAAGAAGAGAAGTCCTTATCAGTAAAACTGATTGTTCAGTTTGACCCTATACGAGGATGTCCAGCCTTTGGTGATAGTATTATTGTTTCATCCGATGGAAATGTTACGGGATGTACTGCTATGGTAAATAGACCTGAATTTTTCATTGGTAATATAATAGATGAAGATGTGGAAGTCCTATTGGAAAGAAGGAATCAATGGAGAAGGAGTCTACGTCAGAGGGAAGAAATCCTAAAGAGGCAAGGTACCTGCAGCTCCTGTGATTTTTGGTGGGCCTGTAGAGGTGGGTGTCCAGTAGTTTCATATAAATATAATGATGATATAAATAAATATGACCCTACCTGTAGTAAATCCATAAGGGGTAATAATGTCACAGGCAAAACCTATTAATTTTTAAATCTTACCCTTTCATAGATGGAGGAATGATGTCTTCTATTAAATAGAAGATCTGTCATCACGGTAATTTGATGGCAGGTCTTCTTGTTTTTATATAAAATCTTTTTAAATAGGTTTATAGTTAAAATAAAAAGGAAATATTAGAGTTATTGGAGTTAAACACTAGGAAAATAATTTGATTTATATTTAAATAGGGTTTACCTAATAAATATTTACCTTAATTTTATTCATAGAAAATCTTTTTAAATAAGCTGCTTAAGACAGAAAATGGGCTATCATTTTTAACCTTGAAATGTAGAAATAAAAGTGGTAGAATTTGAAGGAGAATCTTAAAAATGACCAAGATGTGGGAAATTAATTGGAATGGGTACATTAGAGGTCCTTTAACTGTTTGTTAGCATTATATTTGCAAGGAGGATATATGCAAGAATATATAAAAGAAATATACAGCAATGTAAAGATTGAAGAGGGAGAAATTGCAGTTGAAAATGCCTTGGTTCAGGTTTATTTTAATGAAGGGATTTCCACTAAAGAACTGGCACGTAAACTGTTACTTCCTGTGCCCTTGGTTGTAGCTATAAAAAAGGAATTTATAAAGTCCGGGATTTTTGTTCAGGACAGGGGAATAAGACTATCTAACCAGGGAAGAAAATACGTCAAGGAGTGCTTAGGATTTGACGGACTAAATATAGACCTTTACAGAAACTTACTTGACCTAGATTACGACTGGGAAACAGAATTTTCCAAGGAAAGGGAATTGATAGAAAGAATTTTTAATGATAGACCCGATGTAGATGTAACTATAGACCAGTCCAAATGCACTCCAGAGACAAGCTTGAAACGGGCTATTTTATGTGCTAGGAACAATTCATTAATAGGGAAAAAAATCCTATGTGTAGGGGATGATGATTTAGTTAGTATATCTACGGGACTATTACTAAAGAAGTTATTCTCTAAGGGCAGAAAAGGGATAAATACGGAAATCCACGTTTTGGATTTAGACTCTAGGTTTCTAAACTATATTAAAAATGTGGCAGGGGAGGAAGGGCTACCTATACATTGTCATCATGTAGACCTTAGGAAGCCCTTAGATACTAACTTGCTAAATCAATTCGACTGCTTCTTTACGGATCCCCCATATACCCTGACTGGAATGGGTCTTTTCATCTCTAGAGGAGTTTCTGCTTTGAAAAAAAAGAAAGGTCTTCCTATATTTTTTTCCTTTGCCCATAAATCCCCTGATTTTACTATTAAAATCATGGAGGAGTTTTTAAAAATGTATTTAGCTGTCACTGAGGTTATTCCTAGATTTAACCAGTATGAAGGTGCGCAAATTATTGGTAACACCAGTCAGATGATAATACTAAAAACTACGGCAAAAAGTCATGGTATAATAGATGATGCCTATGAAAAGCCCATTTATACTGGAGAAGTGGTTAGAACCATGAGAAAATATAAATGTAAGCAGTGTGGAAAGAATTATATGATCGGTATAAACGGAGTTTATTCTACTATTGAAGACTTAAAGAAAACACAGTGTTCTGAATGTAGGGGCGATATATTTGAACTGATTGAGAGGGTTAAGGTATCCCATAAAAGTAAAAAAGAATAGTAAGGGTAGGTATAAAAATGGTAATAAGAAAAATGCAAACAGAGGATATTGATGTAATAGCTGAATTTGAAAGGGAGATTTCTATTATTTCCTTTGGAGATGAGGCCATAATTGACTTGGATTTTCATAGGCGGAAACTTGAAAAATCAATGACCAAGGAAATTGAGGGCATGATGGTTTTGCAAATAGATGGTAAAATCGCGGGATGGTTATGGATGACTCCAAGAACTAATTTTGTAAGCAATGAAAAATACGTAAACTTTAAAAGCTTTTATATTGTAGAGGAATATAGGGGAACGGACTTTGTCAATGAATTTATAGAGGCGGGAATAAAGTTTTGCAAAGACCAAGGAGTAAAAACTATAGTCAATAAGGTCCATGTTAAGAACCTGGCAGCAAGGGTATTGTGGAAGAATTGCGGCTTTGAGGCCACACATCTCACAATGGAATATAGATTTAACGACAAGGAATGAGAATAATGAAAATCAAGTGTTTGATATGGGACATGGATGATACTCTATGGCAGGGAACTTTAAGTGAGGATTGGAATGTAGTATTCTGTGAGGAAAAAAGAGAGATTGTCAAAAAGATTGATGAATTAGGAATTTTACAGAGTATAGCAAGTAGAAACAATTTGGATCAAGTAATGGAAAAATTAGAGGAGCTTGGAATACAGGAGTATTTTCTTTATCCTCAGTGTCACTGGAGTTCAAAGGTTGACAGTATAAAAAGAATAGCTGATAAATTAAATATAGGCCTTGATTCCATAGCTTACATTGACGATAACCCCTTTGAGCTAGCAGAGATTCAGTACTTTCTGCCCAAGGTTCGAACTTACAATGCCGATGATTGTAGTAAACTTTTAGGTTTAGATGAATTTATTAATGAAAGTGTTACTCGGGAAAGCTCAATGAGAAGGAAGATGATGATATCTCGCTGGATGAGGGAAGAGGCAGAGGATTCATTTAAAGGTTCAAGGGAGGATTTTCTTAAAGAATGTAGGATGGAGCTTATGATTCGCTCTGGAAAAATCGATGATTTAGAACGTGTTTATGAGTTAATATCCCGTACAAATCAGATGAATAACATGCTAGATAGAATAAACAGGGATACGGTTATTGATTTTATAGATTCACAGGATAAAGCGGTTTATGTTGCAGAATTGACTGACCGCTTTGGCTACCATGGAATAGTTGGGGCTTGCCTGTTTGAAATAAAGGAGAACAGCACCTTTATAAAGCTGTTTTGTATATCTTGCCGAGTTGAGGGTAGGGGTATTGGAACTGCTTTTTTAGGGACGGCGATTAGTGAACTCGCAGATTCTTCCAGTTATATATCTGAGGTATACTGTGATTATTTGTATAAAAAAAGGAACAGACCGGCCTTAATGCTTTTGCAGATAGTTGGCTTTAAGTTATTCAGCAAATCGGAAGAAAAATCCACTTATATATTAAGGCTTCCTATGGAAAAGGTAAGCTTTGACTGGCTTAATATAGAAGTTAAATAAAGGAATCTTAAACTATAGGAATAAATAGGCTTTGCCTTTAAGGGTCAGTAAAATACTAAATTTTAATCATTAAAATTTAGTATCTTAAATAATATGGCATTTAGAAATTTACTATATAAAAATAGAAATACGGAGTGAAACTCAATGAATGAAAACAACATAGAGAAGGAAGTACTGGATTTGATTAAGGGCTTTGTTGGCGGTAAGGAGATAAACTTAGATACTCCCCTTATAGGAAAGGGCGGTATTATGGATTCAATAACAGCGGTGAAACTAATAAATAGTGTGGAAAAAAAGTTTAAAATATTTTTTATGGATGAAGACTTAAATTTAGAGGCTTTTTCAAAGGGGAGAGCCCTGGTAAGCCTGATTCAGAAATATTCAAAATAGTTAAAGTTGTATGTCTTACGGATAGTGGGAAAAGTAGTAATTGTCAATTTTATATCTTTTCTTCACCTTAGCCTCTGTTTTTCTTACCCGTAACTTATGGAATTCGAGAAATTATGGGCTGAATCCAGAGTATCAAATATAGGTTAATGAAATTGTAATAAAAGGAATCATACCTAAATTGGATGGGTATTATTCCTTTTATTAATGTAATTTTATCCCTATTATGATATATCATATATTTATAAAGACCATAAACAAATTAATTGCTTAAATGTTTTAAGAATTAGTATGGATTTATTCTATAGGGAATTGATATAATAAAAGGGATAGAATATAAAATTTGTTTAGAAAATAATAAATGTTTTATAGATGAGTGATTGAGAATGTTAACTTACTTCAGCAACCACTGAGAATCCTTTAGGCTCATGCTATAAATCTGTTTTATAGATAGATAGTAGAAGGTAAAACAGATT
>JAKSBP010000273.1 GCA_022361035.1 Clostridia bacterium | reverse complement strand
GGATATATTGTTCATCATGTCTTTACAGGAGAAGAAGCGTTACGAGCAATAACTGATGACTCCCTGCAAATTGATTTGATTCTTATGGATATTGACCTGGGTTCTGGTATTGATGGCACAGAAGCAGCTGAAAAAATACTGGCGCATCAGGACATACCTATTGTTTTTTTATCATCTCATACAGAACCTGAAGTGGTTGAGAAAACTGAAAAGATTACATCATATGGTTATGTTGTAAAAAATACCGGCACTGTTGTTCTTGATGCATCCATTAAAATGGCATTGAAGCTTTTTGAATCCAAGCAGGAACGAATAAGTGCAGAAAAAGGACTAATGGAAAGAGAAGAAACGTTTTATATTCTCTTTGAAGGTTCAGTCAGACCACTTCTCTTAATGAAAGACGGGTTATTTATTGAATGCAATAAGGCAGCATTGACTTTTTTAGGTATAACTGATAAGGAACGATTCATAGGTTCCAGTCCCATCGAAATTTCACCGGAAAGACAGCCCGATGGAAGGCTCTCATCAGAAGCTGCACCGGAATTTTTAAAGAAAGCTCACAATGAAGGATTTTGTCAGTTTGAATGGATGTGTCAGCGTTATGACGGAACTCCTTTTTTACTGGAAGTAACACTTTTGCAAATCACCCGGCAGGGAGAAAAACTTCTTCATGTTACCTGGTATGACATTACAGAACGAAAAAAAGCAGAAGAAGAAATTCAAAAACAACTATCAGAAAAAGAAATTCTTCTTAAAGAAATTCATCACCGAATAAAAAATAGTATTAATAACATTGAAAGTCTTATTACACTGCAGGCTGATTCAAACACAAATCCTGATGTGAAAGCAGCACTAATGGATGGTGTATCCAGGATTCATAGTATATATGTTCTTTATGAAAGACTTTTAATTGGTGAAGAATATTTAAACGTTTCTATTCAAACATATGTAGAGTCGCTTCTTGATTCCATTGTCGAAATTTATAAAAATAATAATATTAAAATCATAAGAAATATTT
>JAKSBP010000238.1 GCA_022361035.1 Clostridia bacterium | reverse complement strand
GTTTCCTTCCCAGCGATTTTTATACCACATAGGAAATTATAGACCTTTTAAATAGATATATTTATAATTTCCGTATATGTGTTTCAAAAGAGTCTTCCTTTTAACTCTTCATCAGAGACTCTTTTATAAATCTGTTTTACCTTCTATTACCTATCTATAAACAGATTTATAGCATGAGCCTAAAGGATTCTCTGTGGATGCTGGAGTAAGTTAACTTTCTCTATCTCTCTTCTATATCTATTTCATTGATATTTTTTCTAGAAAATTTACATTTAATCAAATAAGCATAATCATACTGCTTTAAAGCTTCTGGATTCTCTACATAATATTGATTACTATATATAGACATTGTATTTCCATCTTCAAATAAAAACTTCTCTAAAACAATTTCTTTTTCAGGTATAATTTCAACAGATTGATTTAATTCTCCACCACCTACGGAAAATCTACCATCTGTTTCAAAATCATTTTTTGTCTGAAAACTATGGGTTGATAAACTGCTAGAATTTTGATGTGAAATTCTCCATTTATAATTTGAATCTCTATCAACTATTATTGCTATCTTCCCTTCTTTTAAGTCTATTCGAGAGTTCATTCTGCTAGGGTTTGATATTAATTCTCCATTTTTATATGTTTCTATCCAAATAGAAATGGTCTCATAGGTATCATCAATCTCGTATTTATAAATATCAATATCACTCGCAACTCCTATTAAATTTATGATATTTTTTTCATCTTCCGTTAGTTCAGTAGAGTATATTTTATTAGAATATGATTTTTGTGACACTTTTTGACTAGTACAACCAATTATATTAACGGTTATTAAAAGACATAACAAGATACTAATAATTTTTTTCATAAATCTCCTCTTTTCAATTGATATATTCTCAATATATCATGATTTGTTAGTTATTTTATTTAATTCCATTGGTCAACGAAGTATAGTACTTTTAAGGTCATGATTTTCTATGGTTAAATAATTTACTTTATAATCCTTCCTTAGATTACCATATCTGCCTTAGATAATCAACAGAGCTTGGCAATTTAATCGCATCCCAAAGAGAAATAAATATTATCATGTCTCACTATTTATCATCTAATTAAGTATAACTTGCCCCATTCTGAAGACTTGAATTTTAAGTCTATTTTTTGATAAAATAAATCTATGAAGTTTCACGTATAGACATAGCGAAAAACACATAATTATGCATCACGAATTTTTTCTTTCTGTAAAAAGCTAAATAAGAAAAATTGTTGGGGTAAATTGGCTGAGATAGTGCTGCAGAATGGTTTCGAAAAAACATACAAAGAGCTTTAAAAATTTAAAAGCTAAGATATTACAAAGAAATGTAAGAAACACAAGATGAATTGGGGTGGAAACTATTTTAACTATCAAAAAGGTCCTTGATAAAATAAAAAAGCTTTATAGCTGGTTTATTGAAGATGACCATATTCTAATCGGCATATGTGAAGCATTTACTATCGTAACCGTTATAAATAGTTATATGATGATATCCGGTATGGACAACCCTAAAACCGGTAGATTTGCTTACATCCATCTACTAATAAGGTTAACCATTGTCTCTGTATTCTTTATTATATGGGATTATGAGGCTGCATTTCAGGCAATCAAAAAAACTACTACTATAATAAAAGGGATATCTAAAACTAACATTAAAGAAATCTACAAAAATGTATTAGCACATAAATTTGCCTCAATATGCATTGTATATACATTGCTAATTGTTATTATTTGCCTTGTGATGATACTTGGCATTTTTGTGCCTAAGGGTGGTCAAGGGCTATATTTAAATTTACTATTGTTATTTGGATTCATTTCTATTACTGTATTCTTTATATATATATTAGAAAGAATACAGTCTTTGTTTCATCGAAACAAGAGATAGCTCCAGCTAAATTTAGCTGAAGCTATTGGTTTTAAGAGAAATCATAATTTTTTATACTCTCCTTTGGTCTTTCTTAAAAGTTCTTTATATATAATAATTACTTACAGTCTTTCCTTAACAAAATACCTGGCATTTCTCCTGTTACATTTCCATCCCTTAAAACTATCTTTCCATTAACTACAACATACTCCATGCCCTCTGAATAATGGTGTGGTTCTCCATATTTTGCTTTAGTATCCACCTTCCATAAATCAAAAATTGCTAAATCTGCTTTAAAACCGGGTTTAATTATTCCCCTATCACCCAACCCTAGCTTCCATGCTGGAAGATTTGTCATTTTGCTAATTGCCCTTTCTAAAGACAATATATTTTCATCTCTAACGTATTTTGATAACACCTTAGTAAAAGCCATATAGTTCCTTGGATGTGGTATATCCTTACCAAATTCAACTATCAATCCATCACTACAAACCATGGAAAGATCGTGGGATAATATATATTGAACATCATTTTCACTCATTCCGCCAACAATGATAAAGGTATCGGGGTCATTTAGTAAGATATGAAAAATTGTTTCATATGGGTTTATACCTAATAGCTTAGATATTTCAGTGATGGATTTTCCTTCATATTCACTTAAATTAACTGAATTACTTACAATCGTTTCATCAAATCCAGCATCTAATAAAATATTTTCCCATTCTACACTAGGTCTTGAAAGTTCATTTACAATTCTTAACCTCTTGTCACTGTCTTTTAAAATTTTTAAAAATTCATCCTTCCCCTTTTCTCTAGTCCAAGGTGGTAGACAATTTTGCAGACCCGTATTTCCAAAAGTACTTGGATATACATCACATGTAACCTCCACCCCAAACCTTCTATAATACTCCATCAAATCTAAAGCAGTTTTAGCTAACCCAAAATTCCTTTTACCAGATGCTTTTAGATGAGAAACTTGTACTCTAGCACCAGACCTGCGTCCAATATCTATTGACTCAAATAGAGATTCTATCAATAAATCCGATTCATTTCTCATATGGGTATTATAAATACCGTCATACTCAGCAACAACCTTTGCTAGCTCAATTATCTCCTCTCTATCAGCAAATACACCAGGATCATAAATCAGCCCTGTACTCAAACCAAAGGCCCCGCTTTCCATGGCTTCCTTTACAAGCTTTTTCATTTCTTCCAAGTCACCCTTTGATGGCTTCTTGTTTTCCATTCCTATAACTGCACTGCGAATATTACCGTGACCGATTAAAGTAGCTATATTTACAGACTTACTACTATTTTCTAAAACCTCTAAATACTCGTCAAAGGTCTCAAAATTACATTTATTTCTATCTAAATTCTCAGCCAAAAACAGACTTGTATTATTTTCTGCAATAGGCGCTCCACTTTCACCACAGTTCCCAACAACTAGTGTTGTTACACCTTGAAATACATAATTTTTTGCAAAAGGTTGAGTAAGAATACTAATATCACTATGATTATGAATATCTATAAAGCCTGGAGCTGCTGTTAATCCCTCACAATCATATTCTTCTTTTGCTTTGTCTAAGACCTTACCCACTTTAACAATAGTATCATCGCTAATGGCAATATCTCCATAAAAAGTAGGATTGCCAGTTCCATCAACTATCTTTAAATTTCTAAATATAATATCATATTCTTTAAAATTCATAATACCATCCTTTCTCAAATTACATTTTATAATTCCTCCGCCCTATGGCATGCTACAAAATGCCCTGGGAGAATTTCTCTAAGTTCTGGTATCTTTTCTACACAAACTTCCTTTTTATATGGACATCTAGGACTTAGCCTACATCCCTTTGGAAGCTTAATTAAACTAGGGGGATCGCCTGCAAAAGAAATCTTTTTTCTATCCCTATCCCTTGGAGAAAGCACCGCTGATGATAAAATAAGGCCTTGTGTATAAGGATGCTTTGCATTATTAAAAATTTCTTCCCCAGAAGCGACTTCCATCAATTTTCCTAAATACATAACCGCTATTCTATCACTAATAAATCTAACTACATTTAAATCATGGGAGATAAATAAATATGCAAGATTATATTGTTCTTGTAGGTCTAATAACAAATTTAAAATTTGAGCTTGAACTGACACATCTAAGGCAGAAGTAGGTTCATCTAAAACTAAAAATTCTGGCCTTAATACGATAGCCCTTGCTACACTAACCCTTTGTTGCTGTCCACCACTAAGTTGGTGGGGGTACCTATCTAATAATTCCTCTCTTAAATTTACCTTGCTAATTGTGTCCTTAATTATTTCGTCCATATCTTTTTTATTTATTCCATTAACCAGCATAGGTCTCTTTAGCGACTCTTTAATGGTTGCTCTAGGATTTAATGAAGCTAATGGGTCTTGAAATATAATCCCCATTTTTTTTCTTATTTCCTTTCTTTCCTTTCCCAAAGCTTCAAATATATCCTTATTATCTAAATAAATAGTATTTTCAGTAGGCTTAATGAGGCCCAATATCATTCTCGCTAATGTTGTCTTCCCGCTCCCACTCTCTCCAACAAGACC
This sequence comes from Clostridia bacterium, assembly GCA_022361035.1. Taxonomy (GTDB): domain Bacteria; phylum Bacillota; class Clostridia; order Peptostreptococcales; family Caminicellaceae; genus JAKSBP01. The sequence continues at coordinate 18,557 of JAKSBP010000238.1, read as the reverse complement.
TAGTGTTTCTCCTTTTTTTATACTAAAACTTATACCATCTACCGCCTTTATCTGAGTTACCCTTTTTCTAAATATCCCCTTATTTATCTCAAAATACTTTTTTACCCTATCTACTTTCACTATTGTACTCATTTTTCTTTCACCACCAAATGACAAGCTACATAATGTCCCTTTTCAATTTCAAGCATTTCTGAGTCTTCTCCTTTACAAGCATCCAAAGAATATGGACATCTATTATTGAATCTACAGCCTTTAATATCATCAGTTAAGTTTGGGACACTTCCTTCTATAGTTTGTAGCCTCCCCTCTTTTTTTGTAATTCTAGGTAAAGATTTCATTAAAAGCTGGGTATAAGGGTGTAAAGGGTTTTCAAATATTTGATAAACATCTCCAATTTCAAGGATTTTCCCTGCATACATAACACCAACTCTATCAGCAATTTCGGCTACTATTCCAAAATCATGGGTAATTACAAGAACTGAAGTATTGAATTTTGATTTTAACTCTTTGATGATATCTAATATTTGTGACTGAATAGTAACATCTAAGGCTGTTGTCGGTTCATCTGCAATCAATAACTCTGGTCTTCTAGAGAGCATCATTCCAATCATTACCCGCTGCCTCATTCCTCCACTAAGCTCATGGGGATAACTCTTTATTCTTTGCTCTGGGTCCGATAATCTTACTTCCTTAAAAATATTAATTACCCTATTCCAGGCTTCTCTTTTCTCAACCTTATCTAAGGCAATTGCTTCATATACCTGGGAACCAGCTGTATAAATAGGATTCAATGAATCCAAGGGATTTTGAAAAATCATAGCTATTTCTTTTCCTCTAATTTTAGTCATTTCCCTTTCATTTAATTTCAATATATCCTTACCTTTAAATAGGATTTCTCCTTTTTTAATACTATTCCTAGCATTAATTAAATTCATCAATGCATATGCTGTTGTTGATTTCCCGCTGCCAGATTCACCTACCAAGGCAAAGATTTCTTTTTCCTTTATATTAAAGCTTATATCATCTACTGCTGAAACATATCCCAATTTTGTATTAAACTTAATACTTAAATTATTTACTTTTATTAAATCCTTTTCCATTTTGTGAATCCTCCTGTTATACCTTTAATCTTGGATCAAGTACATCTCTCAATCCTTCACCTAATAGGTTAAACCCAACAACAATAGATACGATTGCTATCCCTGGAAATATAGATATCCAAGAGGCTTTATTAATATAGGTTATTCCTTCAGACAATATTACGCCCCAATCTGGTGTAGGTGGCTGTGCCCCTAATCCTAAAAACCCTAATGCAGTGGTTGCCATTATTGCTGAAGGTAAGGCTAATGTTGATATAACTATTATTGAAGGAACTATATTAGGCAATATATATCTTAAAATTATATCGAAGTCATTCTCACCAAAAGCACGTGCTGCTTCTATATAAGGTAAATTTTTAATCGATTGAGTTTTTGCCCTAACAACTCTAGTGAACTGTGCCCAACTTACTATGGCTATAGCAATAATAACATTATTTATGCTTGGCCCCAACATGGTTACAATAGCTAAGGCTAAGATTATTGGCGGCATCGACCAAGTAAGGTCTGTTATAAATAAAATAACCTTCTCTATTCTGCCACCATAATATCCAGCTAATAGTCCTAAGGTCACTCCAATAAATGTCTCTATTACCACTGCGATAAATCCAACCCTAAGGGCTATTCTAGCCCCATAAACTACTCTGGTAAAAAGGTCCCTGCCTAATTGGTCTGTTCCAAATAAATGCTGTAAGTTTGGTTTTACTAAAGCATTTGAAATGTTTATTTCATCATATGAATAATTAGTAATAACACCTGCTAAAGCTGCTATAATAGTCATAGTCAGAATGATTATTGTCCCCGCGAGAAAAGTTTTATTTTTAAATCCTTCCCTTAAAATTTGAGATATCATGTTCTTTCTCCTTTCATTTCTGCTCTTATTCGGGGATCTAAGAAAGCAGTTAAAATATCACCTGCCGTATTACAAGTAACTGTCAGTAAGGCAATAATAAATATAATACCTTGAACAATTGGAAAATCTTGTGTTGATATAGCTTTCCACAATAATCTACCCATGCCTGGCCATGCAAATATACTTTCTACGATAACAGAGCCGCCAATTAACCAAGGAAAGGATAAGAAAAACATAACAGTTACTGGAATTAATGCATTTCTTAATATATGCTTTATTAAAACTACTTTCATTTTTAAGCCTTTTGCATAGGCAGTTGATACATGCTTTTCTCTAATAACCTCTAAAACCTCTGATCTTGTAAGCCTTAATATACTTGCTAAGTAAGGCAATGTCATCGTCAATAGTGGTAAAACCAAAGATTCCAGTCCACTATATCCAGATACTGGAAGAAGTTTTAGACTTACGCTAAATATTATAATTAATAAAATCCCTAACCAAAAATCTGGTATTGCTCTAAAAATTACTGTGATTATTACAAGGACTTTATCAAGAATCGTATCCTTCTTATAGGCTGCTAATAAACCTAAGGGTATTGCTATAATATAATTTATCAATAGGGCACTTCCCGACAACATCAAAGTGTAAGGCAACCTTGATTTTAGCAAATCAATAACTTTTTGCCCTGTTGTAATAGACCTTCCGAAATCTCCTCTTAATAAATTAGAAATCCAATAAAAATATTGAACTAATATTGGCTTATCCAAACCCCAAAGTTCTTTTAATTCATCTATTTTTTCTTGAGAAACTCGAGGGCTGCTTATTAATTGGATAGGGTCTCCAGGCATCATTTGCATAATTATAAATAAAATTGCTGTTACAACAATAACAACAAAAATACCTTGAATAAGTCGTCTTATAGTATATTCAAGTAAATCATTCACTTTTTATCTCTCCTTTTTACAGAAAACAATTATATATAGATGTCTTTAGAAATTACTGCATATGGGATGGAGTAAATAAAAATGAAAATGAAAGTAAATTTTCCCAGGAAATTTTCTCAAATTTTCGTCGTATTTACATTCATTTTCATTTATTAAACTCCATAATCACAGCTCTTGATTAACATTTAGTTTTCAAATTTACTATGTCCCCATTCAAATTAAGCTTCATATGTGAAATTATATTATCCCTTTTATTGAATCTCAAATAATATTCAGCCGGTGAATCAAACCTAAAGCCTCCATTATCAATCGGTGTTAATGTTACCTCTTTATCAAGTCTTTTTAAATCATTTTTTATCACTAGCTTATTTAATGCTTCATTGTAGATAACTTCACATCTTCCCTCTTTCCTTTATAGATACCAATAAAACTTTTTAACTCCTCTACTGAAAGGTCCTTAGTTTTAATTGGCTCTAGCTTCTCCTCCAATACTACCTCTATTATTTCCCCAAAAATACTTGGAATTTTATTGTCATTTCGGGGCTCTAAATTCATTAACATAATAATTGCAACATCTTCATCGATAAATCTTGAAAATCTACTTGTAAATCCAAAGGTTCCACCAGAGTGCCATATTTCTTTTACACCCCTTCTCTTATGATTAAACCATCCAAATCCATAATTCGTTGAAGTCCCATCCTTTAAAATATAAGGGTTAAGGGCTTCCTCTAAGGTTTCCTTTTTTACAAGTTTTTCAGTATATAGAGCCTTGTGCCATTTAAACAAATCCTTAGCCACGGTAATAATATTTCCATCGGCCCATCCAACAACTATTAAATTATATGGAGTTTTTTCATATACACCATCTTTATTTTTCATATATCCAAAGGCTGTTCCTTCAATGGGTTTATCAGATGTTCCAACAATAGTTCTATCCATGTTCAAAGGTTTAAAAATATTTTTACTCAGGAACTGGGCAAAGGTAAGACCTGAGACTACTTCAATAATATAGCCTAGCATCACATACCCAGAATTACTGTAGGAAAAGCCTGTCCCAGGTTCAAATTCAAGTTCAGTAAACCTCTTAATCTCCTCTAAAATCTCTTCTTGAGTCATATTGATATCTATTTTAACAGCCTTTTCTTCAATTTCTTCGCTAAAATAGTCTGGAATTCCAGAAGTATGGGTCATTAAATGTCTTATAGTTATCTTATTTACATATGATGGAAACTCGGGGAAATACTTTTCAATTGTTTCATCATATTCTAAGCATCCCCTCTCCTTTAAAATCATAATGGCCATATTTGTAAATTGTTTTGTAACTGAACCAATCAAAAAAGCTGTTTCATTGGTTACTGGAACGTTATTTTCAATATCTGCCATTCCGTGTCCTTTATTATAAATCTCCTTTCCATCTATTCCTACAAACACAGCTGCTCCCGGCAATACTTCTGGAACATACTTTCTCAATATGTTATCAATTTTTTGCTCTGTATTACAGGAATCCATGAAATCACTCCTTGTTAATATCATTCATATAAGTTGCTCCACTTGATATTACTTTTAATCCAGTAACTTCTTTTCTAGCCGCAATATAATAATAATTAGAGAATAATGGAACCGCTGGTATTTCATTAAAGAAAGTTCTTTGTACTTCATCATATTTTGCAATTCTATCCTCTTGGCTCATAGTTATTCTAGCCTCTTCTAATAATGAATCTAACTCTGAATTCATTATCCACCCTTCATTGCTATGAATTAAATACATCAACATATCTCCATCTGGCCAAAAATAACTTCTTGTTGCCATTTCATAGTTTCTATCTCTTACTTGCTGCTTTACATAGGTTGACTCAAACTCTCTGATATCGATAGCGACACCTATTTTTTTCAATTGAGCTTGGATTATTGGTGCTGATTTCTCACTAGTAGAATAATCTGAATTAAAAAGACACGTAAATTTAAGTTCCTGATCTCCTTTTTCTAATATCCCATCATTATCTACATCTTCCCAGCCCGCTTCCTTCAATAGAGCTTTTGCTTCCTCGATGTTGTTAGGCATTTCATTTTTTAAATAAGTTTCAGTATCTTCACTATATCCAAGCATAGCTGGACTTAATAATCCATGTCTAGGCTCTACAGTTCCATTTAAAGCTTGGGCTAATTCAGACCTATCTATAGCCATTGCTATAGCCTTTCTTACATTGATATCATCTAAGCCTGGAACATCTATATTCATATTGATATATTCACATCCAGGTTGTAGGTAGCTGTATAAGTTAATATTTTCATCTGCCTTTAATTCCTCTAGCTTTTCAGATGGCACATCCCAAATTATATCTACATTTCCAGATTGCAATTCAGTAACTCTTGTAAAATTATCAGAAATAAACCTTACCTTTATTTTTTCCATTTTTAGTGGACCCTTGTTGTCAACAATAGGATTGTTACTTTTATAATTAGGATTTCTTTTTAGTGTAATATGGGAACCTTGAACCCATTCATCCACAGAAGTCATTCCATAGGTAACTGCATTTTGACTAAATTCTGATGCATCTACTTCACTAGCTGCTCTTGGATTAACTATCCCTGAAGAAGTCGATGTAAGAACTGCCCACATAAATGCTGGAGGAACGTCACACTTCAATATCAATTTATCTTCGTCAATAATAATTTCCTGAATTGGTTCAAAATCAGCTGCATAAGGACTCATTTCTTTATATCTTAAAATAGAACCCTTTATATCTTCTAATGTTACTTGTTCTCCATTAGCATACTTTAAATCCGATGGTATTTTAAATATTAATTCCTTACCATCCTCTGAAACAGAATATTCAGAAGACAGTGTCGGTACTATTTCCTTCATATCGATATCAAAACCAACGATAGGGTCATATAGTAACTCATGTACAACATTTTGCCAATAGGTCTGTTGTACATCTGTACTCTCTATTTCTTCTGAAATTGCTAAGATTAATGTTTTCTCTTCTTGCTCACTTACTTCTCCATCTTTAGTTCCACAACCAATTATGGTCATACCTAATAATAAAAAAATCAAAGCTAAGCTTAAAACTTTATTTGTTTTCAATATGATCGCCTCTCTTTTCTAGATTATTTTTTATTAATATGGCAGCAATAGACATAATATTCTTTTCAATTTTTCCATATATCTCTTTATAGTATTGATTGATTCTCCATAACCATCCAATGCTTTACTATTTTCAGGAAAATAGGAATCCTTAATATCGAGTATTGACTCACCTCCTTATCATTTAATAATAACATAAAAATTTCGAATTTTTTGTTAATTTAGAAATTTCTATTTTTTTAGCTTCTTTTCCTTTGTTATAATCTATAACAAAAGATTATTTTTTTGTAGTTTTCACAAATAACCCTTTATAATTTTATCCAGAGTGAAAATATCTAACCATCGGCTAGAAAAACCTTCTAAAATTTAACTAGCAGCAGTTTGAGTTTCTAAAAAATAAAAAAACACGATTTTAATCGTGATTCAAATTTATGCCAAAAAATCGGAAGCTCAAAAAGTGCTGAAACCAAGTAACCCTAGCCTATAAAAAGGGTGAAGTCTATTTACTTTTATCAAATACCATAAAATTTCCCACGGACTTATTAATTCCCTTTAAAGCTTTATTGATTACATAAGGGCTTGTGGTTTCAGCAACTAGGAATTTCAAGTCTATCGACAGCCCCAGTCATAAATTTTAGGACTTATAATTAAAGTTTATGTGAATCTATACATACCATCTTCCATTCATTATAAAATTACTCCTTTTCATTATGGGCTTTTTATGTCTTCTTCTGTATTCTGACGGAGTAATTCCAACTATTCTTTTGAATACCTTACTGAAATAATTTGGCTCCCTATAGGAAAGCTCCAATGCTATTCTAGTAATTGGCATATCAGTGTTTTCTAACATATCCTTGGCCAGCTTCATTTTCTCATCTATTATATATCTGTTAAAGTTAACTCCTAACTCATTCTTAAAGGCCCTACTTAAATAATAGGTGCTTATATTGGCATACTCTGCTACGCTCTCTAGAGTAAGGCTTTTCTTTATATTTTTATCTAAATACATCTTTACTTTCTTTATAACATTAGAAAGGTCTGAGCTTGAATTGAATATTCTTTGGAATATCAAGTCTATTATTTTAGTTATATTTTTAGCAAAAACTTTTTTATTCAGGGATTGTATATCTAAAGCCTTTACCCTGTGGGTTATATCAAGATCGTATTCAAAGGCAAGCCTAGTAAGGCTTTTAAGAAAATAGGAAAGGGACTTCTCCATACTCTTAGGATTGTTTTGAGAAATAATATCTAAATAACTATACAAGTTATTTATTACAGAGGAATAATCTCCAGCTCTGATACCCTTTAAAATTCCTTGGATAAACTTGTTTTCTTCACTGTCCTTAGTTTTTAATCTAGATATACTTCCCCTTATGGACTCAACTATCTGCTCTGGTCTAGTAGGCTTTAGAAGATAATCATCAACCCTTGTTTTAATGGCTCTTTGAGCAAAGGTAAACTCATCATGGGCAGTAATAACTATGATAATTTTATTAGAATTTTTACCCTTTATAATATTGCTGACACTTATCCCATCGTCACCGATTATATTTATATCCATAATAATTATATCAGGATTAAATTTTTCATCGAGTTCAAGGGCTTCTTCTGCACATCCAGTTTCTGCAATAATATTTATATCATCGAGATTGTTTAAAATAATATGTTTAAGTGCCATCCTTTCCAGTTCCTCGTCTTCAACTATAAGCAAATTATACACCTATGCCACTCCTTTTATTTGGGAATTTTTTCAATAGGTATTCTTATTTTTACTTTTGTTCCGACATGGGGCTTACTCTTTATATCTAAGCTGTATCCTTGACCATAGTAATGGACTAATCTTTTGTTTACATTTTTTAGACCAAGGCCTGTTGACAAGCTATCTTCAAAAATGTCTTTTTCATCGGAAAGAATATCCAAAAGTTTATCTTCATCAATTCCCACACCATTATCTGAAATTTCAAGGACCACATCATTATCTTCCCTATATCCTCTTATATCAATACATCCCCCATTTTTGAGCTTGCTTATCCCATGATTGACAGCATTTTCAACTATCGGTTGAATTATTATGAAGGGTACAGAGACATTCTTAGTATCCTCCTCAATATTAATCCTATATCGAAGCCTATCTCCAAATCTAATCTTCTGAATTTTCAGATAATTTTCAGCATAACTAATTTCATCCTTTACACTTACATTTAATTTCCTATTTTTACTTAAAGTGTATCTTAAGAGTTCAGAAAAACAATAGGCTATCTCTTGGGTCTTTGTAGCGTTTTCAAAAATGGCAAGTCTAGATATGGTATTGAGAACATTAAATAAAAAATGAGGATTTATTTGGGATTGTAATGCTTTAATCTCTGATTCCTTAAGGGATTTTTCAAGATTCGATCTCAGTCTGACTTCATTCATAAGTTCAATGTTTTTTCTATTCAATTCTTCTTGGATAAGGTTTATAAGCTCTTTTTCTACTATATAGTTGGATATAACAAAAATCATATGGGCGGCAGCCTTTACCTTATCATAGGTTAAGACCTCTATTTCTTCGTAGGCATCCTTTATTTTAGGGTCTTCCTTCCAGTCTGTCATAAATCCCATAATCAAATTTAGCTCATCGTATTTCTTCTTCTCAATCTTGGCTTGACCTGCCAAAATTGCTCCCATATAGTTTCCATTCAGTATTATGGGCATCGATATATCTACAAGCCCTGCATGGCACTTATAAACATAGGGTTTATGCAATCTCGCTGCTTCAATTCCACCATATGAATCACATCTATAACATCGTTCTCTCCATTTTGGATTCTTCCTAATGAGTCTGCAAAATTTAGTAAAATTACTGTATTTAGTTATAGGCTTTCCTACGCAGTCTACGGTAACAGCTGCTAACCCCGTTGCTCTTGAAAACTTATCTTGAATTTCTTGAAGAAAATCAATTTTTATGAAACTATCTAAAGGAAATGTTTTATTCAAATTCTTATACCGTTGGCCTATATCTACAAAAATTTAATAGATTTTATCCTACACACCACTGTGTAATTAATCTGCATAATTCCTATATATACCCAACGGTTTTCACCTCCTTTTTAGTGTAGTGTTTTTTATATCTTTATAGATACTTCAAGGCTATTATAACCTCTCTCTAGAAAAATTAAACAGTACAAATTTATCTTTTAAAACAGAAATTTATAATTTGAGATATCCAGACTGTTATTGTAAATAGGATTTTTCTTCAAGAATCGGCGTAAATAGAACTAAGCTATCTAATATAATTATAATGGAACTAATTCTACACATTTACCTAAAGAGAGGCCCTTTAATATATTATCTCATATAACAGTTGCTATGCCAAGAAGTATTATGGTGATTATGAATATACATATGAATATACAGATGTTAATGCATAAGCTATTCTAATTATAAAATTACCCTAAAAATATGAATATAATAAAGCTACAAATAAATATTGATGCTGCTGGAGGATCAATATGGGTATCCACTTCTGTATTAAATACATAGGCTGCTGCATTAAAAACAATCTGTGCTAATATGGCAAATACTATTCCTACATATATACTGCCGGTTGCAATGGTTGCATATCCAGCCACTAGACTTATATGGTGGGTAGTAGGAATCCCAAATCCCATCTGGGCAAATATAAGTAATGCTGCACTTACACAAAAACCCAATATATTTACCTGTGTAACATCAACAAGATAAGATATGACCATACCGATTCCCAAGGCTCCAAGTATACTTGTTATAAAAGCCTTCCTATCACCAAACATACTTTTTTCCTTCATCTTTTTGTTTATAAGGCCGCTGCTGCCAAATAGTATTCTAGCTATTATTCCAGACGTAACCACTGTCATGGCAATAGTATCGGTTTGAAGTCCTATGGATGCATAAAAGTTATTTATTATATGCCCAAGTACTCCAAATACTCCCCCTATTAAAATCACCACGGGGTCATTTAAGGCAGCTAAAGGGGTAAGAACATCCATTCCAGTTTTTAATTTCTCTACTTTAGCTGCATATGCCGCGGCAGCTACTCCACCTGCAAAGGCTATATGGGGTCCAAAAAGGGAACCAAAGGCAACCTCACTAACGATTACCCCATTACCGGTAGTAAGCAATACAGCTATGCCAACTAAGCCTAATACTCCAGTAAAAATAAATGCGGGTAGGGCTCCTATAAGGGCTCCAAAAACTCCTCCACCAAAGGCTGCTAACAATATTTCCATGTACATCCCCACTTTCTTTTTATTTATGTCTTAGTTTTTATTTCCACTCTCTACCCAATCCATAAGCCACAATATTGCACCCCATACATCCTGTACAGTTATAGGAAAGGGCATATTATAATATATTCTCCATTTTAACAACCCCTTTTCCCATCGATTTTCTTATTTGTCAAAATTTAACTATTTTTTCTTCGATGGACATACATTTTAAAGGATTAATATAGATATATGAGCTTGCCTTTTAATATATTTCAAGAAAAAACATAGATATTATAAAATTTGTTGCTTATCTTTATCTGTATGTGCCTTAATAAAGGGTTTTGATAAGCTCCTTAGATGGGGAAGGTATAACAGCTGCACTTACTATCTCTCCCTTATCTATAAACATGTCCTCACAGGTTTTTATTGCCGACTTCACCGCCGATATATCACCAGTCATAATCACAAAACCTTTGCCTCCAAGCCCCCTTGCTAACCTTATTTCTATAAGCTCTATGTTGGCTGCTTTTACTGCTGCATCTCCCATAATTATAGAGGCTATGGCAGACATGGTTTCAATAATTCCTATGGATTGACTTTTTTCTGGATAATAGGTTCCCGAAAGGGCTGGGAATATTTTCTCATTTGCATTAGGTATAAGGTAGCTCTCGATAGTAAAGATTCCACCAGCTTTTCTTCCCACTACTAAAGAATTTTCTACAGCTCCTACATTTCCCGACACTATAGAAATATATTTTCCTGGACATATTGGAGCAGCAAAAATAAGCTTTACATCTCCCGATTTTAGCATAAAATCAGTAGCTTCAATTCCCTTAGCAATACTTTTAAACTCGATAAAACCTATGGACCTCCTCATAAACACCACTTCTTTCAATAAAGGATTTATCACACTCTAAATATTACGATTTTATTCTCATCAGCAAGCTTTACTACTCCATCTATACTGGAATATAGATTGGCTCCAAGCTTACCCTCTGGTACCTTGGCTATGAGCTGCCCCTTGGTAACCCTATCTCCTACTGATACTATAGAAGCAGTAGGTACCCCTATGTGTTGTTTAAGTAATAGCTCTACACTGGGGAATTCGTATTTTTTATCTACAAGTGGAGCTTTAACATCATACTTATCTATACCCAGCTGCATTATCAGCTTTCCAAGGGGATATCTTTGAAAATTTCTAAATTCATTTGCAGTTAAATTTGATTTTTTATCCACATATCCTATGCCCTTTTCTGAAAGCTTTTTCTTTAGGGCTATATTCACCTTCCATGGCTGTAAATCCATGATGCAAGCGTATTCACATAGTCTGCAATCACAGCACAGAAATGCAGTTGTAATAGGAGTAGTTTTATCAAGGGTTGACCCATAGCTAGCAATTCTTATGAGCTTATGGGGCTCTAGACTATGGCCTATAAGTCTCCTAGGACAAACTTCACTACAAAGGTTGCAATGCATACAAGCAGTCTTTGCCTGCTGTATGGTCATATGGAGGCTCTTTTCTATAGACACTACAACCGGATGATTCCTTTCAAGAACTATTAGGGCCTTTGTAGTTTTAGTAATAGGTGTATCCATATCTTCAACTACATTACCCATCATGGGCCCACCCTCTACAACCACAAAGTCTTCTATCTGACTTCCACCGGCAATCCCTATAAGCTCCTTTATTTTTACGCCTATGGGTACCTTAAGGGTTATTGGATTTTTTACTTCACCGCCTACTGTTACATACTTCTCTGTTACAGGAAGATTTTTTTCGGCCGCATGATAGATATTCAAAAGAGTTTCACTGTTGAGAACAACAGTCCCAACCCCTAGTGGTATCCCGCCCTCTGGAACGATTTTTCCTAAAATCTCATAGACTAATACCTGTTCATCTCCCGCAGGATAGAAATTTCCAAGCTCATGTATAGATATTTTAGGGTATTTTTTTATAATTTTCCTAAGTTCATGGAGAGCACCCTTATACTTAGCCTTTATACCAACTATACCCTTTTTAGCTCCTGTATGCCTTACTACCATATTTAATGCCTTAAGAATCTCCTCGGATTTGTATTCCATGAGCTGCTGGTCTACCCTAACGAGTGGTTCACACTCTGCGGCATTGACTATTACATAATCACAATTAGTATCTATCTTTACATGGGTTGGAAAACCGGCACCACCGGCTCCAACTATCCCAGCTTCTTTAATTATATTTACAAGATTTTTCTCCATTTATATCACTCTCTACTTTATTTGATGAAGAGTCCTCCCATAAGAGTACATCTTCTCTTTCTTGTAAAGCTCTTTGCAGATGTAAGACCTTCTCCTGTAGGTCCAGCTATAGTAAATGTGCTATAGCCCTCTCCCCCTACACCTATTCCTGCATAGGAAGGGCCATTTTTTACAAATATAGTTGTTTGAATTTCCTTAGCAAGCCTACTTAGGTTATCAACATTTTTTGAATGCATTATGGCAGTATGTCGATTTCCATGCTCTACTTCTACAGCAACTTCAACGGCCTTATCAAAATTTTCAACCCGGACTATTGGAAGTATTGGCATCATTAGCTCTTTTACTACAAAAGGATGATCCTTATCTACTTCCACTATTATTACTAAAATATTTTCATCTACCTTTATACCTATTTTATCAAGTATATAAGCGGGACTTTTCCCCATAAACTCTCCACTTGGATTTCCATTATCATTTAAAACTACCTTCATCAATTCTTTTATAGTATCCTCATCCTTGATTTCATAAGCACCGTGCTGTTTCATATTAAATATTAGGTAATCTGCAACGCTCTCTACAACTATTACTTCTTTCTCAGCTATGCAGGGCAAATTGTTGTCAAAGCTACATCCATTTATTATATCTACAGCCGCCTTCTCTATGTCGGCAGTTTCATCTACAACGGCCGGTGGATTCCCTGCACCCGCCCCAATAGCTTTTTTGCCTGAAGAGAGGACAGCCTTTACAACTCCAGGTCCTCCCGTAGCAACCAGCATCTCTATTTTAGGATGCTTCATCATAGCTTCTACTGCTTCTAGGGATGGTCTTGTAATAGTTGTAACCAAGTTCCTGGGGCCACCAGCCTCTATAATGGCTTTATTTAAAATTTCTACTGTCTTAAGTGATGTGTTTTTAGCTCTAGGGTGGGGACTAAAAACAACACTATTTCCAGAGGCTATCATTCCAATTGAATTACATATTATAGTTTCCGAGGGATTAGTGGTAGGGGTGATAGCCCCTATAACACCAAAGGGAGAAAACTCTAGCAATGTTAGACCTCCATCTCCTGACCAACACTCCGCCCTTAAATCCTCAACACCGGGAGTTTTTTCTATAGCTAACCTATTTTTGATAAGCTTATGATCATAACGTCCCATCCTAGTTTCGTCAACTGCCATTTGTGAAATAAGGCTGATATTTTCCTCCTTGAGCATCTCTGCTCTCATGGCATCAATAAGCTTACTTCTTTTGGAGAAATTCATGGAGATTAAAGAGCCTTGAGCCTTCGACGCAGCTTCTATTGCATCATCCATATCACTAAATATCCCAAGGCCAAGACTAGAAAAAGTATTTTCCTTCAGTGTCCTTGTAATCGCCTTTCTAACTACACTTTCAATTTGTTTTACATCTACATTCAATTTATCTCCCCCTCCTATCTACTTTTCCATCTCAAATACCTTAAGGGAATGGGAAGCTATAATCATATCTTCTTTCACAGTGCCTCCACTTACTCCAATGCCGCCAATTACCTTTCCATGATACCTTAGTGGATATCCCCCACCAAAGCTTACTATTCGCCCTCTATTTGTCCACTGGATTCCGTATAACTCACTATCGGGTTTTACTAGCTGTGAAATCTTATCCGTTGACATTTTAAGGGCACTGGAAGAATAGGCTTTATTTATGGATATATCTATACTGGCCAGTAGAGACTCTTCCATCCTCTCAAATAGAACTAAATTACCATGTTCATCGACTACTGAAAAAACTATAGGTACTCCTATTTCCTCAGCCTTGGCTACGGCAGCCCTAACCATTTTTCTACATAGATTTAAGCTAAGGGGAAAAATCCTTTGTTCATCTCCATCCCTTGATTGGCTTTTAACCTTCCTAATCACAATTTCTCTTATTTTTTTTATAAGGCTTCTTCTTTCTTCTGCCCTAGCTATGGCATAAAGTGCATCTGAAAGCCTATTTGTATATCCTATAACTTCCTCTCTGATATCTTCACTTCTACTCAGACCTATTATATTTCTCTCCGCCCTTCTCACTACAGTCCTTGCTATATGAAGGAAAGAAGAAGCCTTTGTTCCACCGGGTATAAGGAATTTTTTCATTTTACCAGTTTCTTCAGTCAAATAGTCGATATTTGACTCTAGAAATTCAATATCCGATTTACTTATTTTTTCTGAAAGCATATCCATACCCTTAATGTCACTGGCTAGCTCTGCTCCAAGAACAAACATTTTCTCTTGAATTCTTCTAAGGAGCTTTTTAAGTTCCTCATCTTCAAGAAAGGCATAGGCTGCTCCTATTACACTATTTGCCTCATCTATTGTCCCATAGCAATACACCTTTAGATCATCCTTAGAAATTCTAGAGCCTCCATAAAGTCCAGTAATCCCTTTGTCACCGGTTCTGGTATAAATATTAGCCATACCATCACCCCTTTAATCACTTATTTCTACGCTGTCTACTATTGCAACTATAGCACTATCCACGGGAGCTCCTTTGTCTCCAAAGGCATTTCTTGCGGAGCTTCCTGAGGCAACTAATACGGTTTCTCCAATTCCTGCTCCAACAGAATCTACTACTACTTCCCTATTTCTAATGGGGTCATCATTAGTATCTATGGGCTGAACTACTAGGATTTTACTACCTACTAGCTTCTCATCCTTTGTAGTAGCTACAACAACACCTACTACCTTGGCTAAATACATAATCATCACCTATCTTTTGACTATTTTTATTTTAAAGTCTCTAGCTGCATCCCTGGCATATGCAGTAATCAAGGTATTACTTCCAGTCAATATGTCCTTATTCATAGCGTGGGCCATTTGTACATCCTTTCTTGAAAGTAAATTTTTATTGTGCAAATAAAAGTTTACTTTGCATCCTCTATCAGATAACTTTTTGCCAGGGTTTAAATTTGATTTTTCTAGAAAAACTATCCCATAATCCATGAGCCTATGCCTAAGCTCCTCAATGCCTTGAGCCATTCTATCGGTCAGCTTTCCTATATTCATACCCTTGGTTAAATCCGATAAAGAATAAACTTTAATTCCCAAGTAGAGTATTTTTAAAACGGCTTTAGAATAAAAGGTATCATCAATCAAAAGAGATATTTTAGCTGCACTCCCTATGTCAAGGCCACATACTACAGCCATTGCTGCTTCTATCTTAGGAATACCTTCACATAGATTATCCTCACTTAAAACTTCGTCAAATTTATAGCTAAAGGATGCACCCTCTGGGCAAAGGGCCTTCAAAACATATCCCTTTTTTTTGAGTTCACCTAGAAAAAGGATATCCTGTTTTGAAAGCTTCTTCTCAAATATTACGATAACGGTATTGTTAATCTTTTTCATTCTCCTTTGAACTTCCTCAAACACTATATTAGCAATGCAGCTTACTATAATATCTCTGATTTTGCTTTTATCCACCATTTCCCTTAGCTCTTAATATCCTAGCCATGTCGCCGTTTTTCACTCCACAGGAATTCGCTTCATCGGTATCTAAATGCATCTCCAAGGCATATTTATCAGAAACTCTTAGAAGAACATTTTTAAGCACAGTCCTTCTGACCTCTCCAACCTCTACATCTACAACTTCCTTATCCTTGAATCCATAGAGGTTAGCAATGCTCAGGGGCATGTGTATATGTCTTAGGGCTGCAATAACGCCTTCACTCTTTTCTACCCTACCCTTTGGACCCTCTATAGTTATGGAAGAGCTGCCCTCTAGTTTTCCTGATTCTCTCACCGGTATCCTAAGGCCCAATTTATATGAATCAGTAATAGATATTTCGATTTGCGTTTTATCCCTAAGGGGTCCTAATATTCTCACATTTTCAATTGAACCCTTCTGGGTAAAGATTTTTACAGTTTCCTTTGCAGCATACTGCCCCGGCTGCTTTAAGTCTTTAAACTTGGTAAGATTGCAGTCCTTTCCAAAGAGGATATCCATATCTTCTCTAGTAACATGAATATGTCTATTTGAAACCCCAATTGGCACCAATAGCTCCTCTTCTCTTATAACCTCTAAAACAACTTCTTTTATCTTTTCCTTTAACAATCTCCTTTTATTTTCCATCATCAAAGCTCACGCCCCTAGAAACTAATCAAATATAGGAAGGATTTTTTCTACATCGTTATGGGGTCTAGGTATAACGTGTACTGAAACAAGTTCTCCAACCTTTGAAGCTGCTGCCGAACCTGCATCGGTTGCAGCCTTAACTGCTCCAACATCTCCTCTAACCATTACCGTTACAAGACCTGAACCTATTTTTTCATATCCTATTAAAACTACGTTTGCAGATTTAGACATGGCATCTGCTGCCTCTATAGCTGCTACCAATCCTTTAGTTTCAATCATTCCTAATGCATTATTCATTTATTTTTCCTCCTTTTTTTCATCATTATAATGAATACAATTAATTCTTAAATCCCCCTTTTGTCTAGGGCACTTCGGGTCCCAACAGAGATTACAAAGCTCTGCTTTAGAATCTTCTTCCTCCATTGGATTATCTTTTTCATCTAAAACTTCCTCGGGTTCTATGTCTTCAAAAACCTCTGGTTCATTTATCTCTCTATATCCAACGGTTTCTTCATTATATACCATGATATCTAGACCCTCTGACATCCTAGCTATGACCCTGTATCCACATATGGTGTTCACCTTTGAAGCAGCAATTCGGGCTGCCTCTATGGCTGCCTTTACCGCACCGACATTACCCATAACTTTAACTGTAGTCATTCCACTACCCTTTGCCAGTTCATATCCTATAAGCTCAACCTGTGCTGACTTTAGGGCTGCATCGGCGGCTTCTATTGCCGCAGCTAAACCCAGTGTTTCAATTATTCCTAACGCTTGTCTCGACAAATTTACACCTCCCTGCCTCAGCCGGGGCCAATCCTTCCTATTATTTCTGCCACCAACTCCCTTATGTCTTTTTCTTCAATAGTTATGATTTTATGACCCTCTTCCTTTTCATCATCAATCGATTTAAAGGGAACTCTTTTTACAAGCCTTGCTGCATTTGCCCCAATGCTCCTTAGTATAAGTTCATTCTTATTTAAATTTATGGAGCAAAGTGGCTCTTCACTCCTAAGTTTGTTGTAATGCAAAACAACCCTAGCACTATCTATCCCAATTCCCACACCTAAGTTTGAGTCCTTTGACGCCCTATAGGAAAGTTCCAATGCGCTGCTCCTTGGCATAACAGCCTTGTCATAGGGGATACCTTCTTCCTCTATGCCCCAGCAGACATCCATAATCCCCTGGGCATCCCTTATGCATTGGCTAATGTATACTTTTATGCAAGGTTTTTCAGCTTTATATTCGGTTATCAATGTTTTTTCCTCCTACCGCTAATACAAGGCCGGTAGCAACTGCATTCCTTGCACCTTCACTACCTCTTATATTTCCTCTACCTGCAACTATTCCATATTGAGACAGGGCATCGGTAACTAATTGTGGAATCTCAAAGTCAAGGGCAGAACCTCCGACTAAAACTACAAAATCTATATCCCTTATGTTTCCTGTAGGACTTACTATGGTAAGGGCTCTTATTGAATTTGTAACGAAGACCTTCTTCTTTGCTTCTTGCCTTATGCTTCTAATTTTTTCCATTGAAGCATCTACAGGAATTGGTATCATATCATCGTCTTTTAAAATCACTACCCGGGCAAAGACTTTAGGGTCCAAGGGTTCACGGAAAAATTGCACTGTTCCATCTTCATGTCTTATGTTAAAGAGACTTTCCACCCTTGCAAGGGGATACTTTTTTATATCCTCCGATAGGTCAAAATCCTCAAGGCCAAGCTCTGTATTGATTAACATTGTGACCATATTTCCAGCTCCAGCTAAATGGATTGACTTTATCTCTTCCCTTCTACTAATTATAGATGCATCTGTAGAGCCGGCTCCAATATCTATGATAGCCAATGGTTTACCACATCCTGGAGTAGTAAGGGCACCTCTAATAGCCATATCTCCTTCTACACCCCCAACTTCTACCTCAGTTTTAAGCTTTTTATTAAGGCTGGATGCTATAATATCCATCTGAAGTCTATCTGACTTTACCATTGCCGCTATACCTACGGCATTTTC
>JAKSBP010000433.1 GCA_022361035.1 Clostridia bacterium | reverse complement strand
ATGACTTTGGAGTACGTTTTAAGGAAACATGGTTTAGAACCCGGTAAAGATGTTAATCTCAGAACTGATATTCAATTTTCTGTAATGGCTGGTGCCTTTAAGGGCGGTGAAGGTGACTATGTTACACTATTTGAACCAACAGCTTCTTTAATGGAAAGGGAAGGTGCGGGGCATATCGTAGCTTCTATTGGAAAAGAGGGAGGCTATATACCCTATACTTGTTATTCTGCCAAGAAAAGCTATATAGAAAAGAATCCAGAAATAATTCAGGCATTTACTAATTCAATCTATAAAGCTATGAAGTGGATTGAAAACCACAGTACTGAAGAAATTGCTAAGTCTTTACAACCCCATTTTCCAGATTCTGATTTAGAGATTCTTGTTACTTTGATTGCAAGATATAGAGACCAAGACACATGGAAACCTGACTTATTATTAACTGAGGAAGGGCTAAATCATATGATGGATATTATAGATCAATCAATAGGTCTTAAAAATAGACCACCTTACGATAAAATAGTTACCAACGAATTCGCTGAAAAGGCCATGAGAAAATAAATAGTTGTGATACTTTTTATCTGTTTCTAGTTTAGTTATTATACGAAACTACTATTAGGGCTATAGACATCCTCTAAAGAAATATAAAAATCCAACAGAAATAAAGATAGAATCAATAGATAGTAGGAATTATTTACACTTTATCTCTGATTCTATCTTTGTATTAGGAAGTTTTGAGCTTTTTATCTTTACTAAATTCACCTTAACATCTACTTTCCATACTTCTTATGATATCTATATAGCATTTCCCAAACTTCCTCCCTAGTTACTAACTTTTTGGGCTGATGCCCGTCAGAAATACCTTCTGATACAATCCAGTCATAGGCTTCTTTAGCCCAATTAGAAAGCTCAGATGGATAATTTTTATTTGTCATGTCAAGTAATTCCTCCTTTTTTGTATTTATATCTGGACAAGTTTTGCCTGAATATTACCTATAAATAAGACACCTTTGAAAATACCAAAGAAACCTCTTAAAAGCTTCACAATAGGCTCTAATATAAGACCTTTTCTGTATGCTTTTATAGATGAGTGACTTACAAACTTAATAAACAAAAGCAGACTCTAAGGGGAAATTATGAATTTCTTTTTCCTAATCTATAAGCCTATTTTCTTCTATAGTTTTGCAGGCTGAAACTGGTTTAATTTTACTAATTTTTCATTAATTTATTTTTTTTGCATTTATTGAGTTTTTTGTATATAGTCATACTACTTTAAGGATTAATAAATTTTATCGAAAGAATGGAGGAGAGTTCATTATTTGAGTAAAATTTATTTTAAATTTTAAGGTGAAATGGCTATATGAGATTAAATGTAAAACCTTGGAATACCATATCTATAGACTTCCCTTGCTTTACAAATTATGTCATAATGTTCTGTAAAAAAAAAATTTTATCCGAAAAATATTTATTAAATTAAATTTCTTCGTCTTATTTTACTATGTTTCGACATCCACATTCCTTTATAATATTACATGAAGCGATTAATATATACGAAATACTTCTTCTTTCTCTTTATATATAGGACATTTACAAGATTACACTTTAACTTTTTTTAAAAAGCTATTCAAAGAATCAAAAAGAAAATGGTACTATACTTCAAAAGGAGGCTTTATAATGAAATCAACTGGATATGTTAAGCAATTAGATAACATCGGGCGTATTGAACTCCCTAGAACACTGATGCATGAATTATCTATTGACTATCGGACAGCTTTGGAAATATTTAATGACTCAGATTCTATTGTTCTTATGGAGCATAAAGACCATTGCTCTATTTGCAACAAAGAAGACAATTTAAAAAGCTTTAAAGGAAAATATATTTGTGAGGATTGTATAGATGGGGTTATAAGTCTCCAGAGTTTTAAAATTGGGAGCTAATAACAAAGGTCAAAATCTGAGTTTCTGCTAAATTTTTCATAATTATATTTAAATAAAACATTACAAAGAATAAACTCCTTTAGAAGATGCCAAGTTTCAAGACTGAAGCAGGAAACTCTATTCTACCTGAATCAAGAAAGAAAAATCCTCAACTCATGGAAATGGAAGCCTTAAAAATTGATATAAAGTTCTTTGAAGATTTTATAGTATTTAATTAAAGTACATATACTCTATTAATTTTCAACTCCATTCTCTGTTTATTCTAGCACATCTCTAAATTGAAATTTTCGGAAAAATTTGCCCTCATCAAAGCCTTAGAAGCTACATGAAGTAGCTTCTCTTTTCTTTCTCAAGGCTTGACAAGAATTATTAACATCTATTTTATTAATAAATAAAGGCATAATATATAGAAACAGTAAATTTCTTCATTCACTTTCTCTTAGCCCCTCAATCAAATATTCATAGATTACAGTTTTTTCTTCATTAGTTAAATCATTCTGATCTATATACTGATCTATTTTGTTTTTCAATATAAAAAAGAATCCTTGAGTCATCAACTTAGAAGCATATTTTTTATTTGCTATATTTAGTATAACCCTCAAAACCATCACCTCTTTTAAATAGATATGAGGGTTTAAGGATGTACTATTCACTATTACTAAATATTTATATCTTATTATGAATAAAGTCTTTTTATATAATATCTTAAAGTCTTAGATATTACTAAAAAGCTCTCCTTGATTATAAATCAAAGAGAGCTTTTTTATAATTTTATTTTTTCTATAATTTTTCTACTACACCTGTATCTATGGCAGCTTTAGCTACAGCCTTAGCTACTCTTTCTACTATCCTTTCATCAAAGGGCTCAGGTATTACATAATCTTCACTTAGTTCATCTTCACCAATTATTTCAGCAATAGCGTAGGCTGCTGCTACTTTCATTTCCTCATTGATTACCTTTGCTCTAACATCTAAAGCTCCTCTAAAAATTCCTGGGAAAGCGATAACATTATTTATCTGATTGGGGAAGTCTGAACGTCCTGTGCCCACTACCTTTGCACCACCTTCCTTTGCTAGGTCAGGCATTATTTCCGGTGTTGGGTTAGACATAGCAAAAACTATCGCATCCTTATTCATATCTTCAATCATCTCTTTACTTACTATGTTTGGTGCTGAAACTCCAATAAAAACATCTGTACCTTTCATAGCGTCCTTTAATGTTCCTTGTTTGTTGTCCCTATTAGTCATCGATGCCAGTTCTTTTTTATGGCCTTCTAAACTTTCATCCCTCTGATAAAGAATACCTTTTTTATCACATATGATTATATTCTTTGCTCCAAGGTTCATAAGCATCTTTACTATGGCAGTTCCTGCCGCTCCAGGTCCATTAACTACAATAGTAACATCTTCAATCTTTTTACCAGTAATCTTTAGGGCATTGATTAATCCTGCTGAAGTAACTATAGCTGTTCCATGCTGATCATCGTGAAACACAGGTATGTTGAGCTCTTTCTTTAATCTCTCTTCTATTTCAAAACATCTTGGGGAGGATATATCCTCTAAATTAATTCCACCAAATGTAGGCTCTAAATATTTTACTGTTTTTACTATTTCATCTACGTCCTTTGTTCTTAAGCAAATTGGAAAGGCATCAACATTAGCAAATTCTTTAAATAATATGGCTTTACCTTCCATAACAGGCATTGAAGCCTCTGGACCTATATCCCCAAGACCTAAAACTGCTGTTCCATCTGAAACTACAGCAACTAAATTACCCTTGGCTGTATATTTATAAACATCCTTTACATCATCATCTATTTTCCTACATGGCTCCGCAACCCCCGGTGTATATGCAATGCTTAAATCTTCATTATTTTTTACCTCTACCTTACTTATCACCTCAATTTTTCCTCTTTTTTCCTCATGAAAACTTAATGCTTTTCGTTTAATATCCACATTTTCCGCTCCTCTCTAATATTAAGTATTTCGTATTTAAGTTATATATAATAACGTTTGCCTTAGTTTTATATTATCAAATATAGCTATAAATGAAAAATACACTATATCTATGGTATAATAGTTTTAAACTATAGTTAAGGAGTTTTAGGTATGGATCTGAGGCAGTTAGAATATTTTCAAATGGTTTGTAATTTGAAAAGTTTTACAAGGGCAGCTGAAAGATTTCATATTGCCCAACCTTCAATTACCAACGCAATACAAAGACTTGAAGGAGAACTTGGTATAACCCTTTTTGATAGAAGTAAACGGAATATTAGTCTGACAATGGAGGGAGAGATTTTTGTAAAAAGGGTTGAGGATATTCTAAGAAGACTTGAGAATGCAGTTACAGAAATACAGGATTATAATCAGCTCAAAAAAGGAACTCTAAAAATAGGTATACCCCCAATGATCGGAATCTACTTATTTCCACATATATTTGTCCATTTCAAAAAATTATTCCCACAAATTAAGCTATATATCTATGAACATGGTTCCTTATCAACTAGACGAATGATAGAAAGTGGAGATCTTGATCTAGGTATTGTAATAATATCTGACTCCTCAAAACAGTTAGATACCCTCCCCTTATTGACAAGTGAAATACTAGTTTGTCTAAACAAAGAACATGATTTATGTTCCAAAGCTGCACTAGAGTTTAAAGATCTAAATAATGAACCTATCATAATGCTTAAAGAAGGTTTCTATCATAGACAAAAAATCATGCAATGCTTCAAAAAATCCAATATTGATCCTAATATAATTCTATCATCAAATCAACTAGAAACAATTAAAAGTCTTGTAATAAAAGGTGTAGGTATTTCTTTCCTGCTTAAAGAAATAGTAGAAGATGACAAAAGGATATTTAGTCTACCCTTAAAGCATCCTATTAATGTTACAATAGGACTAGCTTGGAAAAAGGACAAGTATCTATCAAATGCATCTAAAAGATTTATAGAATTTATTACAGATTCTCTTGAAATATAAGAGGATGAAGTTACTAGCTTTCAGGTGTTATTTTTCCCATCATATATAGATTTATGTATTTAATATAAAATAAAGATAAACAACTTTAAGGTTTAATAGATTTCAAATAAAAAATATAGAGACTTTCATTATTTTCTTTGAAATTTATTTTAAATGTTAATTTTATTTATCTATAAAAAGAATATTTTCTTTCTTTAATAAAATACTACTAGTAAATACAAAAATATTTATTAAAGAAAGGTGATAAAATATGATTACAGCCGAGGTAGCTTTATATCCTTTGAAGACTTCCAATGGAACTAATGTAATAAATAGCTCAATTAATACTTTACAGGATTCAAATGTAGACTATTCAGTAAATTCTATGAATACCCATCTCATTGGCACAAAGGAAGATGTATTTAAATCCTTGGAAAAAATGTTCAGTGAAGCCCACAGAAGTGGTGGAGAAGTGAGCATGGTAGTAACAATTACAAATGCTTCAAAATAGAGTGCTCTAACTCAAGAAGATGGTGTATTTAGCAGGTTATTATTTTACTATAACAAAATGTTAAATATTTAACATTTTATAAAACCAATGTATTTCATCAATAAAAAAACCAGGATGAATTGTATTTTATTTCAATTCACCCTGTATTTACATAATTTATTTAAATTGTAAGTAATATCTTATATTACTCAGATTGTTAACAAAGTTAACAAGATGATAGGCTTTAATAAACTTTCAAGTTCAAGGCACGCTGAAATCGAGGAGCGGAGCTTGCTCTACTGCAAGGGAGCACCGGAGATTTTAGCAGTAACGCAAAAATTGGGAGTTTGGTAACAGCCTAAGTAATATTTTATATTACTCCCATTCTGGAGTATTGAATACACCATTTTCTCTTATTCTTTTTCCCTCTTCTTCAGAAACTATATAAACAGATTTACCTTCTTTACTATATTCCTTTACTTTATCTATGGCTTCTTTTTTATCCATAGGCTGAGATATAGGACTATTGTCCTTTAGGATTACATATCTTCTGTCCATCTATTTACCTCCACATCAAAAATTTATATACATAATTAGAATCTCTCCTTAAATCTTTAATATTCATGGATTTAATAAATTTTATAGAAAAAATGTAGAAGAATTCATTGTTTTCTTTCAAATTTATCTTAAGTTTTATTGGCGTTTATCTATAATAAGCAAAAAAATAGAATGGGTTTTATCCCAAAACTATTTTTTAATTAAAGGCTTTGTTAATTTCTTTACCAAAAAATATGATATTTATTAAAAATAATGAACCTGCTTTAAGAATAGGAGATTCTATACCAAAATTATCTAAGGCTAAAATAGAAACAACGATAGCTAGTGGAGCAAGAACAGATTTTATAAATAATCCCTTTACACTTTTATTATCTCTCCTAAAGACAGTGGAGAATATAATTCCAAAGCTTAGAGAAATAAATAGTAAAGGTACTATAAAGCCTATGGCTACGTTACTATTAATAAACTGAATTCTTGATAATGAACCTGCTATAAGTAATAGAACCCCAAGGGAAATACCTATTATTTTACTCCCCGTCAAAAAATTTAGTAACTTTTCCATAAAAAACCCCCTTTATCCTACAATAACAGAATTCAGGGGGTTTAATCAATGTAATATTATTGGATAAATTAGAAGAATTAGCCTAATACTCCTTGACAATGTCATTATAATTGAATCTTTTCTCTCTAGGATGGAGTTCATGACCCTCGTCAAAGTATCCTAAAGAAATCATCATAGTAACAATTTTGTTATCCTCTATATTAAAGATTTCTTTAGCCTTATCCTCATCAAAGCCTATCATTGGATGTGAATCTACACCATAGTATTTAGCTGCATACATTATTGACATGGCTAAAAGAGAACTATTCCTCGCTGCAAAGGCAACCTTCTTCTCTTCCGTAGAATACAGGTTCTTTTCTGAATAATCTATAATACCCTGTATTTTTTCTTCAGTTAATCCAAGCTTAATTTTTTCATCCCAAATTGGATTTTCTCTAAAATATCCATGCTTATGCCCGATTATAAGAAGTGTAATGGGGGCCTCTAATACCTTCGGTTGATTACAGGACTCATTATAGAGTTTTTGCTTATATGCATCGGACTTAACAGCTATAACTTCCCAAGGTTGAAAATTAAAGGAAGAAGGGGAAAGTGTAGCTAAATTAATTATATTTTTAAAAGTTTCATCGTCTATTTTTTTATTTCTATCAAAAAAATTTACTGAACGTCTCTCTTCGAATACTCTCTTCAAATCTTTCATTATCGACACCAACCTTCCAATATCTCTAATTCTATTCTTATACTTAATACCCATATGGAGAGGTTGATAATCTCATTATAATATTTTTTTATATTCTATACTATCTTTTATACCAGCTTCTTCAAATCCCTTTAATCTTAACACACAGCTATCGCACTCTCCACAAGCCTTTTCCTCACCATTATAACAGCTTGTAGTCAATTCATAGGGTGCTCTAAGCCCTATACCTAATTCAATAGTTTCTCCCTTGGTTAAATGTATTAATGGTGATTTAATCTCGATGGATTTTCCCTTTACACCGGCTGCCGTCCCCTCATCGACCACTTTTTGAAAGGCTCCTATAAATTCTGGCCTACAATCAGGATATCCACTGTAATCCACAGCACTTACACCTATAAATATGGCCTCGGCTCCAAGAACTTCTGCATATCCCAGAGCATAACTCAAGAACAATATATTTCGTGCTGGAACATAAGTTATAGGTATTTCGTTATCCCCCTTATATTTGGGCACATCTATATTCATATCAGTCAAGGCACTACCACCTAGACTTTCTAATCTTATTATCTTATGTGCCCTCACATTAAACTTTTTTGCTACCTTTTTTGCACATTCCAACTCCCGATTATGTCTTTGTCCATACTCAAAGGAAATCGGGTAAATCTCATATCCTTCATCTTTAGCTATGGCCATACAGGTTGTACTATCTAAACCACCAGACAAAAGAACCACTGCTTTTTTCATTATTAATACCTCCAAAATTAAGACTGAAATTAAATCTAGAAAGGTTTAAAAAACCTTTACTGTAATCCTACACACCTTTTTTCTCTGGATTCCATATGAGTTTGTGTATTTGTAGCTGAAACTTTACATCAAGTTCATCCTCTAGAATCCAGCTTATTATATCCTTAGGAGGAATTCTGTCAAAAACCGATGAAAATATAATAATTCCTCTCCTATAATAATTATTTATAATCTGCTTTGCCCATTGGTAATCATTTCTTGACCCTATAACAAATTTTATTTCATCAAGTTCTCTTAAGCTATGAAAATTACTGTAACACATCCTTTCACTTTCTAAGGAGGATGGGGTCTTTATATCCATTGTAAACCTATGGGTGTCGTATAAGTTAAAATTGCTTATATCAATGGAACCATTTGTCTCTATATTAACCTCAAAGCCCTTAAGCAGAGATAGAAACCTATGAATCTCCCTTTGCAATAATGGCTCTCCTCCAGTAATACAAACCCTTTTATACTTGTATTTTTTAATCTCACTGTAGATATCCTCGGGCTCCATATGGATGCCATCATTATAGGAATACTTTGTATCACAATAGCTGCATCTTAAATTGCACCCTGTGAACCTTACAAAAACTGTTGGATAACCAGTACTCATCCCTTCTCCCTGTATACTAAGAAAAATCTCATTGACCTTCATTTTAACAGCTCACCTCAGCATAACTAGTTGGAGTTTCCCAAAGCTTAATCTTTTTTAGAAAGTAATCCCTATGATTTATAGCATTATTCAGTTCATTAAATATCCAAATAACCATATTTTCACAGGTTGTATTAAAGGTAAATATTTCATTTAGATATTTATGGTCTAATTTATCAATTATTTTTTCTTTAGTTATCTTTTTCAAATCATTAAAATCCACTACCATTCCTCTATAATCGGGCTTTCCTGTTACAGTTACTTCTAACTTGTATGTATGGCCATGTAAATTTTTACAATCCCCATCATAATTCTCCAGCCTATGGGCACTATCAAAGGTAAAAATTTTTGTTACACTTATATATTTATTCTCCATCTTTATCTTCCTCCCATCCTTTGTGCAGCAAAGTATGCACAGCCTATTGCCCCATTTAATTGAGGCCTTTTAGGTATGACTATCTCCTTAAAATCCTCTTCCAAATATTTTTGAATAGCCCTGTTATTTGCCACACCACCAGTAAGGACTAATAACTTATTTCTAAAATCCTTTAATAGTGGCTTTATTCTCTGGTATAATGAATAATTAACTCCAGCAGCTAGTTCCTCCAAGCTATGTCCTTTTGCAATCTTGTCTATAAGCTCTGATTCTCCAAAAACTGCACATGTAGTATTTAGATTAACTGGGGATTTATAACAATTAATTAGTTTATCTAAGGGTATCTCAAGAACCGAGGCCATATTTTCCAAGTATCTTCCACTGGATGCTGCACATTTATCATTAAGTATCAAATCAGTAATGATTCCCTTTTCAACCTTGACGATTTTTGTGTCCTGTCCTCCTATATCTAATAGAGTAAAGTCTTTTAACTCCGTTTGATACAAAGCCCCGTACACATGGGCCTTAATCTCATTTATTATCTCTCCACTATGGACCCTTACATTATTCCTACCGTAGCCTGTACTAACTATTTTTACTTCACCATCTATACCTATTTTTTTGAAATCCACATGTATCTTTCCATCAATATAGCTTGTATAGTCCCTATAAAATGTCATTGTTCCAATAACAGCCTCTTTTATTAATACTTTTCTATTTATTAAGGCTATTTTTACAGCTCTACTTCCTAAATCTATGCCTAAAAAAGTCATTTGTCCCCTCCTAAAACCTACGGTCCTTAAGCATATCTATAAAGGATTCTATTCTAAGTCTCGTCCTTGCATCTAAACTACCTGGTAAATCTCCCTCTATGGTTAAAATGGGTATATCCAATTTATGCTTTACTACTATATCCTCTATACCTTTATAACAAAAGGCTTGCACATAATGTATTATTCCATCTAAATCTCTTAATTCGATTTGCCTCTTTATTTCCTCAAGCCTAAATTCTATGCCGTAAGGATAAGTAAAGTTTAAATACATATGGTGTATGGAGTCTTCTATATCAAAATCTGCCATAGAAAAAGCTCTTTGAACTTCATTATAGACTACCCTCGCCCCACAATCTTCAATTGTATCATATATATTTGAAAATATAGGGGGTACACCAATATATCCGAGTCTTATTTCATCTTCCCTAGGCTGTCTTCCTTCTATTATAGTAATCATTTCCTCTAAATCCTCGGAAAACTTCCTATAATCTCCGTTAAAATCACTACAGCACACCTGCCATAGGTGATTTTCAAAACCAGTAGCCCTATTATGTCTAAAGGTTAATTCATCTAGATACTGAACTCTCTTACGAATAAAATGAAGCTCCCTTTTTACCCTTTCAACCTCCTCAAGGGTCACATTAAAAGCATTCATCAAGCTTGTAATTTCCCTTCTCATGTCTTCTATATTTCGTCCCTTGGGAAAGGCAAATGGAACTACCCTATGACCTTTCATTCTCCATACCTCTAGCAGTGCACCAGTATTTGAACAATCTCCCTCATAAACACCGATTATCTGATTAATATCATTTTCAAGTGCTACAGAAAATAATCCCTTTATCCATGAGCATAAATTCCTAGGAAAACCTTCTAATTCCGCATTCTCTATATACTCCTTAGCCCTATTTGAAGTTACAAAAATATTATTTAAATCTATTGGAATCATTTTTGCAGTAATCAATACTTCCACTGGAATCGTTGTAGTTAAACCCACTTTTTTCATACTATCATCCTTTATATATTGAAAATTAAATACTAAAATTTACTTATTTATACAAAAAAAGGACTATCCTTAAAACAAAGACAGTCCCTAACATCTTAATTTAAACTAATGTATAGCTTCCAAAAGCCACTATACAATCTAGTTTATTTTTTGATATAATCCTTCAATAATTTAATCTGTTATGCTAGTAAACTATGTGTCTGAATTTTATAATGTGTAAGGGAGTTTTGATATTTCATACTGAGTAATTTGTATAAACGAAAAGAAAATATCAAAAATCTCAACTACAGGAATTAGCACAACGGGTTAATTTAACTCCTTTTAAATAATTGAAGTTTAATATCTATACTTGGTTATCTATAAAGATTTTAGGCGCCTTAGTTTTGTTTATAGACAGGAGGCTCTCGAACTGTCTTTTAATAAAATATCATAAAATTATTTTAAAATCAATAATTATTTAATAGGGGAAAGTAGGTTCTATAATTAATCTACTTGACTGTCCTTAAATATCCTAGAAGATATTTTGTAGTCAAACCAACAAAAACCCCTGTTCCCACAGCGGCTAAAAATAAAATAGGAAAATATACGAATATATTCACGTTTTTGATAACCAATGCTGCCGCCAACAGTTGACCTATGTTATGAAATACTGCCCCAATAACGCTTATCCCTATTACACTAACATCTTCTTTCCCCAGCCTTCTAGTAAGTTCCATAATCAGCAAACTTAAAATTCCCCCTGAAGTACTATATATAAAACCTGATAATCCCCCTGCAAAAACTGAACTTAACAGTATCCTAGCTAACAATACCAAAAATGCATCCTTAAATCCTAGAAAAATAAGGACCGTCAAGGTTATTATATTAGAAAGACCCAGCTTTACTCCAGGTGCTATAAATGGTATGGGCATCATCTTCTCAACTATATGAAGGGCTAGGGCCATTGATACAAATAATCCCATCATCATCAATCTTCTTGTATCTTTCATAGTATAATCCTCCAGTATTATTATATCCTAATAAGTATTTTAACATATATTAAGTGAAGTTACTGCCCTATTCCTCTCTTTTTATTATTTTGATTATTCTGCCAAGTCCCCTTCCCCCTTAAAAAACTTAGTTTCTAGGAAGTAAAAAACTATCTCCGTAGGAGATAGCCAGATTGTTAACAAAGTTAACAAGATGATAGGCTTTAACAAATATCTGTTGAAGTGGCTGATAAGCCTACTATTGAGTCCCGTTAATATAACAAATACTAAGCCCACCAGCAAAGTGCTAATGAGCTTAAGGCCTTACATCATCAATACCCCTTCATCCTTCGTAATCACCTGTAATATTTTTTCTTCTTCTCCACTTATGGCATTAACATATATTAGGAATGTATCCTTTTTATATTTAGTCATAAATTCATAACATAAAACTTCCTTTGAGCCCTCGGTTGGTATAATAGCCAGTCTAACCTTTTCTATCCCAGCATCTATACTTACCATATCCCTTGCATCTGATTCAGAAACTTGAGGCTCTTGTATATCCCTTTCATGATGATTTGATAAATATCCGTCGGATTCAAAACCTATAATACTACCATCCTCTAAACTTACCTTTACCTTTATCAAGTCTGTGTAAACAATAATATCATCATCCATATAGGCAAAGTTTA
Organism: Clostridia bacterium; assembly: GCA_022361035.1. GTDB lineage: Bacteria > Bacillota > Clostridia > Peptostreptococcales > Caminicellaceae > JAKSBP01. The sequence goes on along the minus strand of JAKSBP010000433.1, from coordinate 52,517 downwards.
TTACAAGCTGTCCATCATATTCCTCATAGTAAGTTGGAGTCATATTTTCATATCCATTTTTCAATAAAAAATCTTTTCCTCTGTTAACTGCCTCCTTAATATTCAATCTTTTATCACCAATCGGTCTTGTATCTAGCATCCATACTATCTTACCACCTTTTTTAGCTACAGCTAAGCTTATATAACTCTGATTCCCATCACCTTCCTGTAATTCAACTATATAGGCGGGAAACCTTGTATTTTCTGTTTCTGATATTATTGCAGCCCTGTATTTTTTATTATTCTTTAAAAATTCCTCAGCAATCCTCCTTGCCTCATCCTCTGTTATATTCTTACCCTTTAATTTAGGCTTAATATCCTTTATGTGTTCAGAAAAGGGTCCATCGTATATTAATACTGGATATTTCTGCATTCTTTCTTCTACATTTATAAAACTAGTATTTAACATATTATCATTGGCTTCATTTAAATCCTCTGCTACTTTTTTTATAAGACCATTTAATTCCGTTCCGTTTTTATTTAACTCATTTTGAAGCTCCAAAAGACTTGTCGATAAGTAGTTGGAGTAATTATGTAATTCCTCCAATGTTTCCATATCCTCAGCAGTCAAGGGCTTTCCACTTAAACATTTCCTTGACATAGCCATGCTGAAATCTCCAACTTGACTTAGAAACTTTTGAGTCTTACTAACATTCCTATGACTAATAGGTAACTGAGTTAATTCTTTTTGAGCATCATAACATTTGTACATTAAATCTGTAAATAGTAATACATTTTGTCTTGGTGTTCCCGAAACCATTACTTTAGAGAGACTGGACTGAATGTTTTCAACGTTTCCTACTAAATCATGAAACATTCTTCTAAACTGACTTTCAACATATAAACTATAGTTAGTAAGCTCATTATGTTGGTTATATCCCCAATTAAAGGTAAGTCCCGTTATTATTAAGAGGGAAACCACCATACCTATTAAAATACTCTTCATTTCCTATCACTCCATTATTTTTTTGCAAACACATGATCTCCAATTCTTAGGGTTGGTTTTAACCTCCATATCCATCTACTAGTTATTACACCTGCAGGGTTCCAATAATACAAAGCTCCTCCTGTAGGGTCCCATCCATTTAAAGCATCTCTAGCTGCTTTAAATGCACTGGGTTCTATAGGCTCATATATCTGACCATTAGCCACTGCTTCAAAGGCAAGGGGCTGATATATTACTCCTGCAATAGAATTTGGAAATGAAGGATTTCTCACTCTATTAAGTATTACGGCTCCAACTGCTACCTGACCTACATAGACCTCTCCCCTAGCCTCACCATTTATAGCCATCGCTAAAAGTGTCACATCATCGGATTTTGATACTCCTCTACTAGTTGCTGCATATTCTCTAGCCTCTGGTCTGGCTTCTATTCCTAAAGCCCTCCTTGTTTGAGGCCCAATATATCCATCTACTTTAAGTCCATTTTTTCTTTGAAATCTTATAACTCCATCATGGGTCTGAGGTCCATAAATTCCGTCTACAGCTCCCCTATAATATCCCCACTGTTTGAGCTTCCTCTGTGCTGATTCAACGATTTTACTATAGGTAGTAGTTTTTCTAGCAGTAACTACTCCTAAAGCTCTTTTAGTTTGACTGCCCACTACACCATCGGTCTTTAAACCGTTTTTCCTTTGAAAATTTATTACAGCTCTGTAGGTGCCTTCACCATATATTCCATCAACATTCCCTTGGTAATAGCCCCATCTCCTTAACTTATCTTGAATTTCCCTTACATCTTGACCCCTTGTTCCCCAATATAAAGTCCTTGCATGACATATATCTATATAAAATACAGTTATTAGTATTGCAACCAGTAAAATAGGAACTAAAATTAAGAATCGTTTTTTCATTTTTTTCCTCCTCCATAAATTTAGGACTTAATTAGCTGTGTTAATATTGTCTGTTATATAATATCTTTTTATTCCACATAAACACATTTATTGTTTTTGTAAAGCTCCTTATATTTATAGGAAATATATTTGTAAATATCTATTTTTCTCTTCTAAGTAACCAATAGGTTAAGGATATTCAAATAATCTGAATGTAAAAAGCTTATAAATTACTATTTAATCCATAAAATAAAAAGCTATAAGTTTCGCCCTCAGGCTTACTCATAGCTTTAAAAGTCCATAAATTACAATATTATATTGTATGTATAATTTTCAAGCTAAGACAGTCTACACTATCTTATGTTAACAAGGTAATTACTTATATCCATAATGAATACAGCAATTCCTGAAATGATTGAAAAATACATAGCTCCAACAACTAGAGCCTTTACATCTTTCATCTCTATCACTACCCCCTAAACTGTTAATTCTTGTTTTAATGTATATAACTTTTATACCCCTATTTATAAATTTATACCACAAAAACAATTAAGTCAATAATTTAACAATCTTTGTAATAAACTTTTAATTATTTCTTTCCTGCTGCTACCTTTATAGCAGCCTGATGTCTAGAGTCCTTCTTATTATCCTTATGCCTTCTACTATTTCTAAAGTGTATATCTACATGACCTTCCATTCTATTTCCTTTAACAAAATCATAGTTATATCCATACCCATATCCGGCACTTCTATTCGACACCATTTTACCAGCGGCCTTACTTTCTACCCCCGCATGGGGCATTGCAGTCATGGAAGCAGCAATTGTTCTGCCATTTAAATACACTAACACTGGTCTTCGTTCCCAACTAAAACCTCCCCATATCTTTTTCATAATGCTTGTATCATTTTTGGATAGGGTTTCTACATCCGCATGATTAGTACCTGCTGTTACCTTAACTCTGAATTTCAAGCTAGTTCTTACATCTTTTACTGTCATGACGGTTTTATTTCTTACAAGCATTTTTCTAACATGCTTCCACCAATCCAAATATTCTCCGTATTTCCTTTTAGCAGTACCTCTACTTACAGAATAAGTAATAAATCCAAGGGATTTCATTTTTTCTAAAGTAGAACCCCCTGCAATCCCATCGACAGCTAACCCATATTTCCTTTGAAAGGACTCTACAGCCCTTTCAGTTACGGGTCCATAATATGTAGTAAAACTGCCTTCGTTAAAGGTTCCACACTGCTTTAAAACCTGTTGGATTGTTTTTACTTCAGGGTGGGATACTCCCTTTTTATATACACCTAATGTTAAATGACCTAATATTTTTTGAGTATTGCCAATATTATCGGTTACTAATCCTAAATTCTTCATTTTTTTTATTGTGGATTCACCTACAACCCCATCGGCATGGAGTCCATACTTCCTTTGAAAATCCTTAACGGCCCTCTCGGTAGTAGGACCAAAATATGTAGTTAACTCATTACCCTTAAAGGTCCCAATATCTCTTAAAGCCTCTTGAACAGTCTTTATATCCGAATGGCTCATGCCCTTTTTATATACTTTAAGAGATAGATTACCATATGTAAAAAGTCCTAAGGACTCCATTTTTTCCATAGTTGATTTGCCAATTATTCCGTCAGCAGTCAATCCATATTTCCTTTGAAACTGGATTACTGCCCTTTCAGTAATAGCTCCAAAATATGTAGTTAAATGGCTATTATTAAAAACTCCATCTCTCTTAAGGGCCTGTTGAATTACTTTTACATCTCCATGCTCAACTCCCTTTTTATAGCTGGCGTAATTAAGATACTGTCTCTCTGCCAAAGCCGTCGAAGTAGCACTTATCAAAAAAATAGAAGTCATAATAGCCGCAACAGTTTTCTTCACAAAATTCCCCCCTTTATCAGTTTTTTCGACAAAATCTCTTAGTGTAACTATATCACTTTAAATTGCCTAAAATCAAGTATTTATATAAACTTAATACTTTTTTCACAGTAATGTAATACTATTGTCCTACTATAATAAAATCCTAGTTTAAAATCTGCGGATTGTAATAAAGTTACACCTTATTTTTTTCCACATTATTCTACATTCTCCTCTTTGAAATTTTTGACATTGAGAGGAAAGATGCCTTCAATATATTGTATTTAACGTGTCCATCTTATTTTTTATTTATAAAAAATCTACACTTTAATTTTTTACTACTCTTAACTTTTTTCAAAAAATTTGTTAATTTTATACAGTAGCAACAAAAAACTCAAGGGCCTAAAATTCCCTTGAGTTCTCCTATTTGATTAAATCCCTTACAACCTCAGATGCTATTATAAGTCCCCCCACAGAGGGTACAAATGCAATACTGCCGGGAGTTTGTCTTCGTGATATAGACCTTATCTCTCCATTAGTAGATATACAATCTCCCTTAGAATCAGATTTTGTTTCAATTGGTTTAATGGGTGCTTCCCTTGAATATACAACCTTAAGCTTCTCTACACCCCTTTTTCTAAGTTCTTTTCTCACAACCTTAGCTAGGGGGCATATAGATGTATCAAAGATATCAACTACTTCAAATTTAGTGGGGTCTAGCTTATTCCCTGCACCCATACTGCTAATAATGGGGATATTACCTTTATAACACCGCTCTATTAAATCTAACTTTGCACTGACCATGTCTATTGCATCAACTACATAGTCATAACTATTATCTAGAAGCTCCTGGGCAGTCTCTGAGGTATACATCACCTTATGGGTAATAACCTGTGCCCTAGGGTTTATATCAATAATCCTATCTTTCATTACCTCAACCTTTGCCTTACCGATAGTACTTCTTAATGCATGAATCTGTCTATTTATATTGGTAGGGCATATATCGTCATGGTCCACCAGGACAAATTTCTCAACTCCAGACCTAGCTAAACCTTCAGTAACAAAGGTTCCAACACCTCCTATTCCAAATATTGCAACCCTTTTTTTAGATAGCTTATCGAGTCCTTCCTTTCCAATCAATAGCTCCGTACGTGAAAAAGAATGTAATGCCATATCTAGTGCCTCCTATCCGTATTAAAACTATAGTAAGGGCATCTTTGCTTATTTGTTAGTTTCCAGTCCCTAGCCCTTAGTAAGTATACACCTTCTTATAGAAAACCTTCAAGATTTCCTCATTAATATTACTAATAACTTTATTTAACTTAGTTTACAAAAACACTCATAATATGCGGCTTGTTCTCCCATATCGCTTATATAGTCAGGTGTTAAGAAGTTCACAGACCCACTTCTATGCCACCAGCCCTCATATATCATTATAATACCATCTCCAATATCTTCACTGATCTCTAGCTTCACCTCCAGCTCTCCATATTCTGATTCAATTTTAGCTGTTTTCTGGATATCAAGGTTGTTTTTCTCTAAAGTAGTATTATTTATGTAAGCCGTAGGTATATCTTGCTCAAAAACAAAATGCTGTGAATGGAGGGAATCCTTTAGATGGGGCGTTATTAATCGCAGCTTATATTTACCCCTATCCTCTCCCGATGGAATATAAACAGGAATAGGACTAAGCCCTTGCTGTTTAGCAGTTTCAGAATACAACTCAAACCTACGGGATGGCGTGTGAAAAACTTTATTCTTCCATGGAACTATCCTATCTTCTATGGTAAAAAAATTTTCTTTCAAATATTCATACCCTACATCAAAGCTCTCCATCAAAGGCTTTAATGCCCTCTTAAAAAACTCTTCTCTATCTATATCTGGATATTTTATCATATCCATTCTCTTTGCTAAAGCCCTAAAAAGTTCGTATTCACCTATAATACCATTAATCGGTGAAATTACTCTATTAGAATAGTTAAGATATGGGGAATACATAGAAGAATACAGGAAGTCTTCCTCTTCTAATATACTGGTAGCAGGCAGCACTAGGTCAGCATACCTTGCCGTATCAGTCATAAATATATCTATAACAACTTTAAAATCTACTTTTTTAAAGGCTTCAATAGTTTTATTAATATTGGGAACTTGAACTAAGGGATTAGATTTAGTTATAAACAAACATTTTATAGGGGGATTATGGGCCTTCATAATAAATTCCCCCAGCTTTGTTTTACTGTATGTCCTCCTATTTTTAACATAGGTTTTGCTCTTTTCAACTTCTCCACCTATATATTCTGAAATGAGCTTGTTGGAGTAGTTTACCCCACCACCCTCAATTCCTATATTTCCAGTTAAAGCTCCTAGAGCATCAATACCTCTTATATTGTTTCCACCATTTTTATATCTCTGTAGCCCATAGCCAATAATTATACTTGAAGGCTTATTCTTGCCATAATTCTCAGCAATTTTTCTAATTTTTTCCTTATCTATTCCCGTAATTTCTTGTACGACCTCAAGTGTGAAACTTTTAACATAGTTTTTATACTCTTCATATCCCTTAACATGATTTTTTATAAAATCTATGTCAGTTAAATTCTCATTGATTAAATAATTTCCAATTCCCAGAGCCAAGGCTCCATCGGTTGAAGGCCTTATCCTAATATATTCCGAGGCTATTTTTGCAGTATTAGTACGTATTGGGTCAATCAGATAAATATAGGCACCTTGTTTTTTAGCTTCACTTAAATACCTCATAAGGTGTATATTAGTATCTGCAGGGTTTCTCCCCCATATGATAATAGTCTTAGAGTTTAATAGGTCCTGGGGAGCGTGACTTCTATTAGAGCCAAAATCAATTTTCTGTGCTTCTATACCAGCCCCCCAACACAAACTTCCCGTATGGGTAGTTGCTCCACCATAGTAATTAAAAAACATCTTATCTACGCTTTTACTAAGCCCTACATAGCCACTATCATAAAAGTGGAGAACTGCCTCTGGTCCATATTGCATCTTTATATTTTTAAGCTTAGTTGCTATTTCGTCTATTGCCTCCTCATAACTAATATCTACCCACTTTCCCTTATTTTTTTTCTTTGGATTTAATATCCTATCTGGATGATAAACTCGCTCCAAATGCTTTCTCCCCTTACTACATATGAAACCCCTAGTAAGCGGATGGTTTTTATCTCCTTTAAGCTTAATTATCCGTCCATTTTCTACTGTTGCAATTATGGAACACACATCGAAACAGTCAAGGGGACATGAGAATCTTATATCTTCTCTGACCACAACAAGCACAGCCTCCTTTGTTACAAAGCTAATTTTTTATTCTTAATACTGTATTATCATGCTATAAAATATCTATCCCTTGTACTTTAAATACTATTGTATTATTTTATAATACCCCTTGTCCATAGGTTTATGAATTTAGAAGAAATAAATATACAGTTACTCTTTTTATAGACTAATCCAAATATTATAATAGGAGAAGTCAAAATAATTGACTTCTCCTACACAAATAGGGATAAATAAATATTAAAAACTACACTTATTTTTTTTATATGGATGAAAGATTTAAGCTCCTACAAGGTATTTACATAATTCTGCTGCTGCTGAAGCGTCTACAGAATATCCATCTGCTCCAATTTCCTCGGCAAATTGCTTAGTTACAGGAGCACCACCTATTATTACCTTTACCTTATCCCTAAGCCCTTCGCTTTTCAAGTGTTCTATTGTTTCCTTCATTTGCATCATTGTAGTTGTAAGCATAGCCGACATACCTAAAATATCAGGGCTATGCTCCCTTATGGCCTGGGCAAATTTTTCTGAACTAATATCTATACCAACATTTACAACCTCAAATCCTGCACTTTCTACCATCATTGCCACAAGGTTCTTACCTATATCGTGTAAGTCTCCCTTTACTGTTCCTATAACAACCTTACCTACACTCAGCATATCTGAATCATTTATGAGGGGCTTAACTAGACCTATTCCCGTACTCATAGCCCTTGCTGCCATCATTACTTCTGGTACAAACATGTCTCCATTCTTAAACCTTTCCCCCACAACGTTCATCCCTGCCATTAAACCTTGATTGATTATTTCTAAGGGCTCGGTCCCTTCATCTATTAATACTTGTACCTTTTCCTTTACAAGCTTTTCATTACCTTTTATAACACCTTCTGCTATTTCTTTTAAAGACGGCATATACTATTCCTCCTAAAAATATATTGTCCTATGAATTTAAAGCTCTACAGATACTGAGATAACAATTTCCTTTGTTCCTTCGTAATTTCAGGAGCTTTAAATTCTTCTAATCTTTTCTTGATTTCCTCTGCTGCATTTGAGGTTATAGTCCTTGAACTATTATTTAACCACATGTCATAGCTTTCCCTTGAAGACAAATAGGGTATATAGTGCTCGTTTTTGAAATGCATCATCGTATGGATTTCCTGAAGGAAGTGGCCTCCTGGTCCTACATTTTCTATAACTTCCCTTCCCAACAGGTCCTTATCTATATCAAATCCTAAGCAAAATCGCTTAACCATTTCAATATTTTGTTCATCTATAAGGAATTTTTCATAGCATAACACATTAAAGGATTCAAGGATTCCACAGGACTGAAGAATAAAACTAATCCCAGACATAATGGGGGAAAGAATCGTTAAGGTAGATTCTATCCCAGCCTGCATATCAGGAAGCTTTGAATCCGTTAATGATCCCCCTGACCTACTTGGAATACCATAATATTTACCCAAGGTGGCTGTAGCTGTAGTAATCAGTGCTGTTTCTACACCGCCTATTGCGGGAGTTACATAACGTAAATCACAGGATGGAGTGGTGTTTCCATATATCACTGGAAATCCTGGTTTTATGAGCTGGCTTAATATTATTCCCGCCAATACCTCAGCATTATTTACAGCTAAAGTTCCAGCTATTGTAACGGGGCTTGTTGCCCCAGGTAAGGAGCAGCAAGCGAACATCAATGGCTGGTCCTCCTCAATATATTCAAACATTGAATCTAACATTCCAAAATCGTATGTTAAGGGAGAAATGACGCTAATTATCCCCATTATTAAGTTTTTTTCCTTAGAACCAACGAAGCTTTGGAGTATACCAATGCTATCCTGGGCATCGGCTTTCCCAATAGTAAAGCCCATTAAGGGTTTAGTTGAATACTTTAAACTAGTAGCCAACCTAAAACCATTTCTTTTTTCAATGTCAATATCCTGGGGTTCAGTCATATTTCCATTCATAACTTCTATAGTTTTACTGCTTTCACAGAGCTTTGTAAAATTTTTAAAATCCTTACTTGTAGTAAATCTCCTTGAATCTCCCTCTCTTATGAAAACTGGCCCAGATGCAGTACCAATTACAGTCTTCCCCAGCCCTATTTCAATATCCTTATCGGAAGTTCTTCCCCTCAATATGAAGGATTGTGGTATGCTAGATAATGCAGTTTCAAATAGCTTTTTATCTATATATACCTTATTTCCCTCAACTTTAGCTCCATGCTTAGTAAAAACTTCTATAGCACCTTTGTGTTGAAACTCTACTCCAACCTTAGATAGTATCTCTAATGTAGCTTCATGTATTAATTCAACTTCTTCCTTTTCTAAAAAATCTCTCTCTATTCTCATAAATATCTTTCCTTCCGATTTACATTTATGATATTTTTTCTTCTAGGTTATCTTGCTCATATTGGGCCAATTCCTTCTTCCCATGTTTATACATATATTTAATAAAACCAAACATCATTGCAACCTGTAAAAATAGTATTGGAAATCCTGCTATTGTTTTGACAACTTTAACACCTTCTAATCCTCCATTTAAAACAAATATAACAGAAGTAATACCCATCAATAATCCCCAGAACAATTTTATACTAATTGGAGCCTCATTAATATTATTGTTATCCTTTAGTGACATTAAGGAAACCGTTGATGTCATGGAGTCGGCAAGGGTAACAAAGGATAAGCATATTGTAATAATCATAAGGGGTCTAATCAAACCTACTAAAGGTAAATACTCAAATATTTTAAGCATTAGGCTCTCCATTCCGTTGGCATTCATAAATCCTAGTAAATCAATACCTTCTACTAACTGTAAATCAAGAGCTAAACCTCCAAATGCTCCAAACCATATCATTCCAAATAGGGATGGAAGTAGTAGATTAACTACTATAAATTCCCTTATAGAGCGACCATAACATAATTTAATAAGGAATAATCCTACAATTGGTCCAAAGGATAACCAGTCAACAAACCAATACATATCCCACCATTGGGGCCACAAATCGCCTCCTGGCAATGGGTCTGTAAAAGTCATAGCTTCAACAAAGTTTGTAACATAGGACCCTACAGATTGGGTGGTCAGGTTAAAAATAAAGGCAGTAGGTCCAAATACAATAACAAATATTAATAATATAATAAATATCCAGGCATTTTTATCACTTAACCATTTTATACCTCTATCTAATCCAGTGGCACTGGATATGGTATATGTGGTGATTATTACTAAGGCAATAGAAATCCATACAATGGGTCCCGGCTCTATATTAAAGACAAAATCAAGTCCACTTCCTATCTGCAATAATCCATATCCTAAGGAACCAGCTACACCACCAGTAATTGCAAACAATGTCAGCCCATCAACTATATCAATTGTTGTTTTCCCTAGGGTTCTCTTACCAAATAAAGGTACTAATCCGGAGCTTACAGCATATGGTTTGCCCATATTGTAGTAGGCATATCCTATTGCTAAACCTGCGGTTACATATATGGCATAGGGGGTCAAGGTCCAGTGAAGAAAGGAGGTTCTCATAGCCCAAATTATAGCTTCGATGCTTCCTGGCTCAAGGTTCATACCCCCTGCAGGTTCAAGGGCATGCTTTAATGGTTCAACAGCTCCCCAGAATACTATACCTGTACCTATTCCAGCACAGAGGGATATTGCCCACCAGTTCCAAGTACTATATTTAGGTTTGGCATTTGGTCCACCAAATTTTATTTTTCCAATAGGATGGACACATAATACTAGCAAGAAAATTACAAAGGCTAGACACCCTAAGTTTACAGCCCATCCAATATTAATCATAAGCCATTCAAATACACTCCACAATATTTTTACAAAGGCCTGTGCGTTCATAAAGCCCAAGATAATTAGAACACCAAAAATTATTACTGGAAAAGCTGCAGGACCAAACCTAAACTTACTTATAATACCTTTTTTATCCATTAAACTTCCTCCTATATACTTTTAGTTGGTTTCTATATATTTCTTATTCTCCTTCCCATGCCCCTTTATACAATTTAAATAGTTTCTTGCAAACCATAATTGACCTATTGTTCTAGTTCCTCTAGCTGGAAGTGATGATATTACCTTTAAACTTCTATAATTTATTTGTTCATAAAAATTTATATATACTGTATTTATTTAATTTTCCAACGTGTCATTCCTTTCTTCGGTAATGGTAAGAACATTACCGATTTTTTATCCATTTTTACAAAAACCCATTTTTCAAATTGCAATCTTTGGCCATATAATACTCTATGAAACTCATGGCTATATAATTCTATACATGGCCATAATAGTCTCTATGGACAATAACAGAATAAGCATAGTCTAATAGGGTTCCCCAACTAAATATAGGCATGTCGATTTCCCTTTGTATAGCCCTTGCAAATGGCTGCATACCTGTGCATTCAAGGATTATGGCTCCAATATTAGGATATTTCCTCGTAAATTCCTTACAAATCCTTACCATATCCCTTTCAGATTCCTTATAGTAACTCTCAGGTATTTCTGGTCTTTTTTCATGGTCCCATAGGGTATCAAATTGAGGGCATCCATATTCATCTTGTGCACCGGCTATACGGAAATTGCTATTCAAATCAATACCAACATTAGTCAAATGGGCGTCGGTCAAAAACCTTTTTTGAGCACAAACTATACCTACAGACTTTTTAGGTCCTATAACCTGCTGAATAAATGGAACCTGAAGCAAACTAGACATGAATACGGGAACATCAACATAGCCTGCAACATCTCTTTGAAAATATGCAAAATATCCACATTCCGCTGCAATAGCACGACACCCCATACTTTCTAACTTTTTAGCAGCACTGAGTATAGGTTCACGACATGGACTTTTATCCTGTTCCCAAACTAAAGTATAATTATCTACACCCTCTGCTATTTGATACTGGACAGGATATGGGAAGGCACTGGCATTTCGTACGTCCCCTGGAAATCCAGGATATGCATCATCAAGTACCATGATGCCTATACCCATACCATAACATGTATGTTTTTTTCTGGTTTTAATGTAATTGATTCCAAAGTCACGATTACGATAAATCATCAATATTCCTCCTAATAAAATTATACTGATTTATATTTTCTTTGCCAATTAATCCTCTCCCTTAATTACAAGAATTAATATTCTTAAAATTCAGATTATTTCCCTTAAAAATTTTTGATAACTACTACTTAACCACCTCATTTAATTAATGGATATACCTTTCTATTACTCAAATTCTTTGATTCATATGGATTCCTAAAGTGACCTTAAATAGAATGTATTCATACTATATCCTTTTAAGATTATCAGCAATTTCTACTTAAATTTATCATACCATTTACTAAGTTCTTTTAATACACTTTCATTTAGCTGTGGAACTTCGTGATTCTCCACAATATATTTTATCTTTTCTTTAACTAAATTTTTTATCTCTGACTCATCGGGATTTTCTATTTTCCGACTAAAATATTGGGGATACCATACCTTTTTAAAGTTAAGCATAGTATGCTCTTCTTGAAGATAATGTTCTCCATGCCCCACTTTTTCCATAATTTCTATAGCAAGCTCTTCCTCATTTACTTCTACACCCTTATTATAATATTTAAGTCCCTCAATAATTTCATTTGACAGTATAACAAGCTCCGGTGAAACACTATTACAATGATCCATAACTCCTATATCATGGACAATATTAGCCCTACTAAGGATTGTAGAAAATATCTCCATTGTAACCTCTGATACTGCCTGTTCATCTATTACTTTTGCGTCGGTACACCCAGCTGTTCCATAGAACGGTATTCCATAATAATCTGCTATTTCTGACGCTGCTGCAACTAATAAGTGAAACTCTGGAGCACCATAGGAGCCTATTGTTGTTTTCATATCAAATATTGTTGGCATTGAACCATATATAAAGGGAGCCCCTTCATTTACTACCTGGGTAATAACAAGCCCTACTAGTATTTCTGCATTATTTTGAGCTAATGCTCCTGCAAAGCTCATTGGTGATGTTCCCCCCATCATTGAATAGGGCATATAAACTACAGGGATTCTATTCTTTGCACTGATATATAATTTTTCTGTACTTTCCATAGGATGGGTTAGTGGTGGTATTGGTTCACAATAATTGAAAATAAAAGGTTTTTCCTGTAGTTTTTCTAGTCCCCCTGCTACCACTGCAGCTATATCTATTATATCTTGAAGAGCTTCGATATCGTTAGTAGAAAAATTTATAGGCTTTCTAAAGTTCTTCACTGTTTCTAGAAATGTCATTTGGGATTGTACCTCTGGTCTTATATCAGCAGACATCCCCACCGATAAAATGAAATCTATATTTGGTAAATAATCGGCTATTTTACACATGGTCTCAGTATCTTTTTTTAGAAACTTCCTTACCTTCCCTGAGAATGGGTCAACGTATTCTAGTTGGTCAGCATGGGTTCCAAAATAAACCTGATTTTCACTGTTTACTCTTATATATGGTTCTCCATCTCTAGTATACAATACCAGTTCCTTAGGAACGGTCTCAATTGCCCTTTTAACCATTTTCCTTGGTATTCTTGTTATACCATCCCTATCGGTTTTTGCACCCCTTTCATGTAGTAGTTTTAAAGTTCGTTCTCCGGTTATTTTCATGCCTACCCTTTCAATTAAATCTAAGCTGGCTTCATGTATTTTTTTAATTTTTTCTTCATCTAAAACAGAAAATTTTATATTACGCTCTATCAAGCTTTTCATCATTAATCCCCCCATAGATAAATAACATTATAATTTAGTTAAGCCTTATAGATAACGAGCTTTAATATGATTTCACTTTATTATTCGATACCTATACAGTTAACAAATTTTAAAGATTAATGTATTCCTAGAAAAGTCACCTTCATACTGAATAGAAGTTACTTTAAGGTGACTGCTTTCTAAGAATATCCTTTCCTTTACCCTATTTTTCTACATATACTCCATTATGTAGATAATCTAGCAACTGTTCTTTATCCATATGTCCAACTCCTAAATAATCCAATGTATATCCTTCTTTGTAAAAATCTCTTTCCAGCATTGCCGAAGCAATATTTATCATTGAATCAATTACTGGAGTCTTTACGCCAAACTTCTTACCTAGCTCATGATATACATGACAGCCAACGGGTATATCCTCTGTTACATATCTATGGTCAATGGTATGAGGACCTGTTCCTATTTGAATCTCATCTATCTCTTCAAAAGGAATTTCATAATCCATTCCCATATACTCACAGCCTAATATATTCTCCCTTGAAAAGAATTGTTTTTTGTCAAAATGCTGTATTCCTACCCCCATAGCTTCTGCTATTGCACACTCTTCCTTATATAGTGTATATTGCACCTGAGAAATCGATGGACAATAGGCGTGGGTATAAATTGAAAAGTCATATTTATTTTCTCCGTAAATTACTCCATAGTTTTCCATAGTTCCAACACCGAGTAGAGTTCCAGGACAATGTAGTATTGGATTAACGTTACTAAAGCCCGTATCAAATACTGTATCTCCACCTATGGCTCCGTCTCCATTTGTTACGGCATCCATTGCACCCATGTATTTTGTACTTTCTAAAAAGGCTTCTTGATCACTTGAGGGTAAAGAGGCACCCCTTAAGGTTATTGCCCTATAGTATACTCGAATATGTGGAAGCACTACTCCACCCTTAATGTCTACTCTACTTCCATAGGTAGAACTAGACCATCCACCTACTATAACATCCTTCTTGCATCCTGCTTCCCTCATCATTTTCCTTAGTAATAGGGAACCATAGTTATCTGGAAAAATATGAACTATCTGTCCGTCCTCTAGGGCTGGAATAAGCTTTTCAAAGAAGGGAAGGTGTCCTACTGCTGGAGTAGTTATTATAATAATTCCTGCACCCTTAACGGCCTCAGCTACATCGGTAGTAACCTTATCAAATTTTGCTACTCCCGAACGTTCAAATCCATATAAGTTTAGCTGCTGTCCATAGAACTTGATTCCTTGCTCCTTTACTCCGAATAGGGTCTTTTTTGCAAAGGGCTCCAAGTCACATATCCTAACCTTTGCTCCAGCTAAGGCACAATCGGCTGCTTGAGCTTTACCTACTGCTCCTGCCCCCAGTACAGCTATGGGTTTATCCTTTAAGTAACTCATATCCTTCATTCCTTATCCTCCTCTACTCTAACAAATTAATTGTCATTACACATCTCTATATAAAGCAATTACTATGCCAATCTTTTAACTTAACACTATTTTTTTTACATTTCCTTTAAACCAAGGAATTAGCTCGTTTATAAATTTTATATTTACATTTGTTAAATTTATAACGACTTTAAAATCTAAAAATATTACAATTTTAAAAGAGCTGCGTAAAAATTTTTTTACGTTCAAAGAAAATAATTAATTACATATCTTGGGATTTCTTTTCTTTTATCATATTTGTAAAAATTTTTTGCATGCAATATTTTTTTACGCTATTTGTATTATTTTTTGATTCTAGGGAAATGAATATTGAATCCTATAATTATTTTCTAATTATTGATTGAATTTTGTGAAAAATTATACGATTTATCTACTTAAACTCCTTCAAGGAAAATAGTATAATATGTATAAAGGAATATTATATATAAATATTTATCATGTTTAAATTAATTTTTAAACCCCAGGAAGGAGTTTTAACATGTTCAAAGAAAATGATAGCTCCTATATCTGCAATTTAAATAATAAAGATATCTGTGAATATGAATTACCCCTCAAATCCATAGAAGTCATTGAAGATTTCTGCATCCATATTGTAGACAGACAAGGCTATACTATTCACTATTCAAAGGGATGCGAAAATATAGAGGGTTATTCCAAAGAAGATGTCTTTGGGAAACATATAGGTGATATATATAAGATAAATGAATACACTAAATTAAACTCAAATAATAGTATGCTTCTAAAGGTACTGAAAACCGGTGAAGCAATAAAAGACCAACATATGACCTATATGACTTCAACGGGTAAGACTGTGGACATAATAACTAGCACTTATCCCATATATTCTAAAAATGAAATTGTAGCTGCCATATCTGTATTTAAAGATATGACTGAATTAAAGCATCTTTCAAAAACTATTATGAGTCTACAAAAAGAACTTATAACTCAAAAAAAGCTTGATAATAAAAATGGTACTCAATACTATTTTGATGATATAATCGGCTCTAGCATTGCTATGTCAACAACAATAAAAATGGCAAAAAAAATATGTGAGAGCCATCATCCAAAACTTTTAATTGGTGAAACGGGAACGGGAAAGGAATTATTTGCTCAAAGTATGCACAATTATAGCTCCCTCAGCAATGGCCCCTTTGTGGCCATCAACTGTGGAGCAATACCTGAAACACTATTAGAAAGTATTCTCTTTGGAACTACTAAGGGGGCTTTTACAGGAGCTACAGATAAACCAGGACTTTTTGAAGAGGCTCAAAACGGAACCCTATTCCTAGATGAGATAAACTCTATGGGATTATCCCTACAATCCAAGTTATTAAGGGCATTAGAAACTAAAACAATTCGTAGAGTTGGCAGCAATGAACAAATATCAATAGATGCTCAAATTATTAGTGCTACAAATGTTAATCCTATAGAAGCAATTAGGAAAAAACAATTTAGACCTGACCTTTATTATAGATTAGCTGTTCTAACCCTTGAAATTCCACCACTATGCAATCGACTTGAAGATATTGATGAGTTAGTAATGAATTTTATAGAAATTAATAATAAAATCATGGCAAAGAAGATTCAAAGAATTTCTGGTGAATCCCTAAAGCTTTTGAAAAGCTTTAGATGGCCCGGCAATGTTCGCCAATTACGTCATGCCATTGATTATGCAATGAATGTAGCAGAAGTAAATGACGTAATTATAAGTCCCAAGCATCTTCCACAATATATAATTGAAAACTCTAAAACTAAAAAAATTTTTAGTACGGGCATTAGCTACAAAACCTGTGATTTAAAGGAAACTTTAAAGGAAATTGAAAAAAATATAATTACCCAAGAAATAGAAGACAATGATAATAATCTCAGTCAAACAGCTAGAAAATTAGGAATATCTAGGCAACATCTTCATTATAGATTAAAGGTTTTAAATATAGATAGATTCACATAATTTAAATATGTCAATAAATCTCTATAAACTCTACCTAAAACTTTTAATTAGTTAAGCTGGTTTTCTCAAGGCATTAAAACTTAAAAATGTCTCAAGGTTAAAACCTTCACCTTTATAGGCCTTCACCTTATAGATGCGTGATTGAAAATGTTAACTTACTACAGCAGCCACAGAGAATCCTTTAGGCTCATGCTATAAATCTGTTTTTAGATAGGTAATAGAAGGTAAAACAGATTTATAAAAATCGCTCTAAAGGAAACCTCAGTGCCTGCTTTCGTTTATTAAGTTTGTTAGTCACACATCTATAATAACAGCCCATTAAATTTTTCAATTTAATGGGCTGTTATAGAATTAGACAAGGTCCTTTTCTAAGAATATTATTTTCTCTGCCAATTCTTTACTCACTACAAATGTGTCAATATCCTCTTTCATAAATTTATACTCTATGATAATTTCTCCTCTATATCTATTCCCTTAAATTAGAACAACATATTTTCAATAAATAAGTTACTAAAATCAGCCTCTAATGAAAGTTCATAATAAACAGACTTACTAACAATGTTATTTATCCTTTCACTTGCCTTTTTATTTAAAAGAAAGTCTACAGCTCCTCCTAAGGAACTATTACCAGCTAGTTTTATTTTTTCACGAAGTTCCTCTGGTAACAATCCAATATCTATTGCACTCTCAACCCTTAGATTGTTCCCAAAGCCCCCTGCGAGATAAACAGTTTCTATGTCATCGTAGGAACAGTCAAATTTTTTTATAAGGGCATCGATTCCTGAGCGTAGGGCAGATTTTGCTAACTGCAGCTCTCTTATATCTTTCTGATAAAAACAAATTCGTTTATCATTTTCTCGAAAGATTTCTATGGGGCTTTCTTGGTATTTTTTATTAAATCTACCTGTATTATCAATGATATCACCTTTTAAAGCCGAAGCTACGAGATCTATTACACCAGACCCACAGATTCCAATGGGCTTTTCTCCCCCTAGGGTTTTAAATGAAATATCTTCTTCTTTAATTTGAACTGAATATATTGCACCCTTTATACTTCCTATACCATCTCTTATATTTGCACCTTCAAAGGCTGGTCCTGCAGCCGTAGATGCACAGTAGATTTTATCCCTATCACCTATTACAACCTCGCCATTAGTCCCTATATCTATTAACATTGTAATTGACCTTAAATCATCAAAGTTATAATTTAACATCCCCGATACTATATCAGCGCCAATGTATGCAGATATACATGGAAGTATATTAACTTTACAATCAATACTTTCATCATTGAAAACCTCTCTAAAATCATACTCTAGTAAAGAAGTGGTAGTTGTGGTAAAGGGGCTTAAAGCAAGGGACTGGGGAGGTATACCCAATAATAAATATACCATAGTAGTATTTCCTGCAATCGTTACGTTATATATCTTTTTAAAATCTACCCCATTAGAAAAGCAAACTTTTTCTATTGCCTCTAGGACATCTTTTCTAATACAATTTGTAAGAGCTTGTAAACCATTATCAACGCTATATTGTATTCTCGATATAACATCGGCACCATATTGCCTTTGAGAATTTAAAATAGTATGTATTCCCAGAGTCTTACAATTCAGTATATCTATTAAAGCAATAGCTATGGTAGTGGTACCTATGTCTACAGCAATACCAAAAACAGAAGTATCCTTTACTTTACATACATCTAATATCTCATTTTTATAGATTATTAGATTATATTCCTCTTCTTCATATAATGAAAATTTTTGAGCATACTTAAAGTCTCTATTTACTGACGTAGCTAACTTTTGTAGTGCCTTTAATGAAAATTCATAGTCCTGAGAAAATCCCTCATTAATTTTATGGGTTAAACTCCTTTGCTCACATAATTTACCCTTTACAGCACCAATACTTTTTACCTCAACAGTCGGCATTCTAACTGAACTCTTTTCTCTATAGTCCGATAGAATATGGAAGTCTGCATAATCTAAGCTTTCTAGCTTTATTTTTAGATTTTCCTTGGGATATATGAGGCAGGCAAGTCTTATATTATTATTTATTTCATCTTCAGATAAAATAGACATTTCATTTTGCGTTGGCTGGCTGTTACCTTCAACAATTTCTACTTTACACTTTCCACAGGTACCATTACCACTACAGGGCACCTCAATCTTGATACCATTTTCAATTAAAATTTCTAAAATATTCTTTTGATTTGATGCTTTTATAAGCTGTTCCCCATCTTCAGTAAGTATGCTTAAATTAATATCATTATCTCTTCTAAATTTACAATCTATTCTATTGCATTTACTACAATCATGGTCAATTGGAGACACTTGAATTTTTTCATCGGCCCCATAGAAATAGGCTAGAGACTTTAATGGATTAAGCATATATCCATCGGTAATATCTACACCTAACTTTTCTTTACCCGATACCCTAAATAATATATCCCTTTGAATTTCTATTGGAATATCCTTATCTCCGGGAGACATTCTACAGGTTAATCCAAGGTCTAGGGTCTTAATATAGTTAATAACCTTATCTCGAAGCTGTTGACCTATTTTAGATAAAATTTCGTCAGAAATCGTATCTAAAAGTAAACCCTCTAGGTAGTAACCACTTTCAAAATCTTTGCTTACAGCAAGGCTTACCTCTTCACCCAATGTAACTAAACAAGATACTAAGTGACTATATCCTTTCACAGCCTCATAACTAAAATTAAATGGAGTTTTTTCCAATCTAAATATACCCTTCGGTTCTATTAGCCTTAATCCCTTATTAAGTACTTCCCTATATAGATTATCAACTTTATCATAAACCGGACTATCTTTTTTACAGTCAATTATGTTAAATACCCTATCTTTATCGACTCTTATATCAAAATTTTCAATAATAACCATAATATCAACTCCAAGTTATTCTTACGTATATAGCATATGCAGAGCAAGGGCCTTAATTTTAACTAAGGCTTAGGCTTGTTCTGCATAGAAAGGTTTCTTATATTTACTTAATAATAATACTAATATTTTTCAAATCTTTATTGTTTCACTATAATAAGAAATTATGCACACAGCAGCTTCTTACATAATTCCGCAGCCGATGAAGCATCTACCGAGTATCCATCTGCACCTATTTCCTCAGCAAACTGTTGAGTTACCGGTGCTCCACCTATTATTATCTTAACTTTATCCCTGAGTCCTTCATTTTTCAAATACTCAATTGTTTGCTTCATTTGCATCATTGTGGTAGTAAGCATAGCAGACATTCCCAATATATCCGGTTTATGCTCTTTTATTGCCTCAGCAAACTTTTCTGGACTAATATCTATACCAATATTTATTACATTAAACCCCGCACTTTCTACCATCATGGCAACAAGATTCTTTCCTATATCGTGTAGGTCTTCCTTCACTGTTCCTATAACGACCTTACCTACACTTGGCATATCTCCATCATTTATAAGTGGCTTTACCAAGGAAATTCCAGAATTCATGGCCCTTGCCGCCATCATCACCTCCGGTACAAACATATCCCCTTTTTTAAATCTTGCTCCTACAACATTCATACCTGCCATTAAGCCTTGATTTATAATTTCTAAAGGATTACTTCCTTCATCTATTAACTCCTGTACATTCTGCCTTACAAGCTTCTCATTTCCCTTTATAACTCCCTCAGCTATTGTATTAAAACATGTCATACCCATCTCCCCCTTTATCTATGAACCTAGTTTTAAAAATACAGTATTTTTCATTTATTGAAAACCTTTTCTTATTTCATTATAAAAAATACATAGTTATAGTGCTGTAAATATTTTTGAAATATTTTGTCATTTCTTTTGATTTTTGAAATTTTAAAAAGCGTCCTACTAGCTACTAGGACGCTTTGAATAAAACTTTTTCTAATATTTAAATTATTTTATTTAACAGATATACTTTTTTTACTATCCTTCATTAAAATTAGATAGTAGAAAATAGGTACAATTACTGCCCCACCAATCAAGTTTCCAATCGTTACGGGAAATAGATTGTTTGTCCATATCTGTAAATGGGTTAATTGAGCTCCTATATATTTTCCTACGTATATAAAATACATATTTGCAATACTATGTTCATATCCCGATAATACAAAGAGCATTACGGGAAACCAACAAGCCAATATTTTACCTGTTATATCCTTTGCCCCTGTGGCAAGCCAAACCGCAAGGACAACTATGACGTTACAAAGAATTGCCCTGGAAAGCACTGCACTCAAACCTAGTCTTGTTATAATTGCAGCCTTCATTGTAGCTATGGCTATTGCTTTATCAGCAATTGCTCCTGTATAAAGACCGCTTCTAGAAATCAATAATGCTACTGCTATTGATCCAATAAAGTTTCCTATATATACAACTATCCAATTTTTAAACATGTTTTTCATGCTATATTTTCCAGTCATAACACCTAGAGTCATGAGATTATTTCCTGTAAAGAGTTCTGCACCAGCCATAATGACAAGCATAAGTCCAATGGGAAAAACTGCGGCTCCAATTAACTTAGCTAATCCCTTATCTACTACTAGAGCTGATATAATTGTTGATCCAACTGCTCCAAAAGCAATAAAGATACCAGCTAATATTCCTAACAGTAATAGAGACATCATTGACTGATTAGCCTTTACACAGCCTACATTGACAGTAGCTTCTGCTATTTCCTTAGGTGTTAACATTTCTTTATTCACTTACAACATCTCCTTTAAAAGTCATGATATTATAAAATATCATATAAATTATTCTGAAGCTTACAAGCCTTAATAACATGCTTTGCTAATATTGATGTGGTAACGGAACCAACACCACCTGGTACAGGAGTAATCATTCCAGCCTTATCCTTTACTCCTTCAAAATCAACATCACCACATAAATTCCCATCTAAAAGATTTATTCCAACATCTATAACTACAGCTCCTTCTTTTACAAAATTCTCCTTTACTAAGTTGGCTTTTCCAACTGCAACCACCAAGATATCTGCTTGGCTCCCAAGCTTTGCAGTATCCTTTGTCCTAGAATGGCATATGGTAATAGTGGCTCTTTCATTTAGAAGCATTAAAGCATTAGGTTTGCCTACTACGTTTGAACTTCCAATTATAGTAGCATCCTTACCCTTTAATTCTACGTCATAAAACTTTAACATTTCCATTACGGCTGTAGGGGTGCATGGTGGGAAACCTGAGGTGTCCCCC
Source organism: Clostridia bacterium (assembly GCA_022361035.1). Classification (GTDB taxonomy): domain Bacteria; phylum Bacillota; class Clostridia; order Peptostreptococcales; family Caminicellaceae; genus JAKSBP01. The sequence continues at coordinate 30,100 of JAKSBP010000433.1, read as the reverse complement.
TCATACAACTTTCCTTGATTTATTGGACTAAGGCAATCTATATCCTTTTCATGGGCAATTTCGTATTTTATTACTTCCTCATCTAAATGCTGGGGAAGGGGTCTAAAGATTAATATGCCATTGACTTTACTGTCTTCATTTAAACTCCTTAATTTTTTTATAAAATCCTCCTGAGATATGTCTAAAGGAAGCTCAATAACCTCTGGCTCTATTCCAATTTTTTTACATCTCGAAACAGCTCCCTTTTCATAGGCCAGGTCATCTGGTCTTGCTCCAACCCTTACTATTGATAGTTTGGGATATACACCTTTACTATTTAATCTATCTACTTCTTCAATTAACTCCTGAGTTATTTTATCTGCAACTGGCTTTCCTCTGATTATTTCACCCATATTTATTCCTCCTATTTTTTTACTATAAAATTAAAGCAGATTTAAAGGCAATAAAGTTTAATTATCCTAGTCACTTTATTGCCTTCAATATATTCACTTTTTACTTCATGATAACATCTTCTACCTTTTTATAAACTGTATCTGCAATCTCAATACCATCTTTAACTAAATTCTCAGTTTGTTTCTTTACCTCTTTTATATATTGTTCATCCTTTATTGAATTTATATTTATGAGCACGTTTAATTGCCCACTTATTAGGGCTGCCCTTAAGCACTGAACACCTACTCCAACGTCACTTATTGCTAATCTTGAACCTATATCAACTAACTCTTCATGTAGCTTAATAGCTTCGTATGCAGTCTTTACTATTTGAATTGGAACCCCACAGGCATCCTTCAATGCCCTTTCCAGTGTTTCTTCCTTTAACTTCTTCTCTTCTTCAGTATGTGATTTCATACCATATGCCTTGGAAAGGGGTAGAAAACATTCTGCATCATCATCAATCATTTTAATAAGGTCCCTTTCAAGCTCCTTAGCTCTTTCAAGTATAGACTTAACTCTATCCTCATACTCTGCATATTTTCTTTTCCCGATAGTGAGATTACACACCATACTTCCAAGTGCAACTCCAATAGCTCCCGTTAGGGCTGCTGCACCGCCTCCCCCTGGAACTGCTGACTTAGTTGAAAGAATGTCCACAAACTCAGTGCAAGTTTTATCAGCAAATCTCATACAAATTTCCTCCTAAACCAGTTCTAAAACAGACCTGTTATTACTCCATTTTCATCTACATCTATTTTTTCTGCAGAAGGAACTTTTGGAAGCCCAGGCATTTTCATAATATCCCCTGTAAGAGCAACTAAAAACCCTGCACCTGCGGAAACTGTAATATTTGAAACAGTAATTTTAAAGCCCTGTGGCCTACCCAATTTCTTAGGGTCATCGGATAACGAGTATTGGGTTTTTGCCATACATATTGGCAGATTTCCAAATCCTAAATTTTCTAAATTCTTTATTTCCTTATCTGCCTTTGATGAATATTCTACATCATCGGCACCATATATTTTCGTAGCTATTGCCTTAATTTTTTCCTTTATACCCATATCCACATCATAGGCAAATTTGAAATTATCCTTACCTTCTTCAATAAGCCTTAACACCTCTTTAGCTAAGGCTTCACCACCTTCACCGCCCTTTGCCCATACTTCTGACAGTGCCACATTTACTCCTAATTCTCTACACTTATCTTCAACAAGTTTAAGCTCTGCTTCCGTATCAAAGGGGAAACGATTAATAGCCACAACAGCTGGAAGTCCAAAGTTTTGAGTAATATTTTCAACATGCTTCAATAAGTTTGGTAAACCCTTTTCTAGGGCCTGTAAGTTCTCTTCATTTAATTCAATCTTTGGAACTCCACCGTTATATTTAAGTGCCCTTACTGTAGCTACGATAACTACTGCATCTGGCTTTAACCCTGCCATGCGGCATTTGATATCAATGAACTTTTCAGCTCCAAGGTCTGCACCAAACCCTGCCTCTGTTACTACATAATCAGCAAAGTGCCTAGCCATTCTTGTAGCCATCAATGAGTTACATCCATGGGCAATATTTGCAAAGGGGCCACCATGTATAAATGCTGGTGTTCCTTCTAATGTCTGTACTAAATTAGGTTTTAAGGCATCCTTAAGTAGGGCAGCCATAGCTCCTTGAGCATTTAAATCTCCTGCAGTTACTATTTCTCCCCTTCTATTGTATCCCACTACTATACGTGCTAATCTCTCCTTCAAATCAGAGATATCCTTTGATAAACAAAAGGCTGCCATTACTTCCGATGCCACCGTTATATCAAAACCATCTTCCCTTGGTACACCGCTGCCCTTCCCTCCTAAACCATTAGTTATCTTTCTAAGCTGACGGTCATTCATATCTATTGCTCTTCTCCATAGTACTCGTCTAACATCAATATCTAATGTATTTCCTTGATGAATATGGTTATCAAGCATTGCAGCAAGCAGATTATTTGCGGCCCCTATGGCATGTATATCCCCTGTAAAGTGAAGATTGATATCCTCCATTGGAACTACTTGGGAATATCCACCCCCTGCGGCTCCACCCTTTACTCCAAAAACAGGGCCTAATGACGGCTCTCTTAAAGCAACTATTGTGTTCTTCCCTAACCTTGAAAGTGCATCTGCTACACCAATAGTTGTAGTTGTTTTACCCTCTCCTGCCGGCGTAGGATTTACTGCTGTTACCAATATCATTTTTCCCTCTTTGCCCTCTGTAGTGCTTAATACGTTATAATCTACCTTACCTTTATATCTGCCATATAGGTCTATATTCTCTTCTGTTAATCCTAATTTTTCAGCTATCTTTCTAATATCTTGAAGCTTTGCTTCTTGAGCTATTTCTATATCCGACTTAAATGTCATTTCAACTCCTCCTAAAATATAATTTGCCTACATTTTTCTATTATACACTAACTTATATATGGATTTAAGAAAAAAAACAATGATTTAGATTAATTTCTTTATGAGTAACCGAAGTTTAACGATATATTATTTATAAGGTTGCTGAGGATATTGCATAATCATGACTTGACAGAATTATATGATAAATATGATATAGCTTTTGAAACTATGGGTAGTGATTAGCTTCTTTCAAAGATAATTATGCAATTGGCCTAATTATTATTAATTGCTTTTTTATTCAGTTTTTGGTATCATGTTTATAGGTTTATATATCTTTACGAGAAATATAATGGAAAGGAAAGGCCTTTCCATTATATTTCTATTTTTTTATCTATTATTCAAATTCCTTAAACAGCTTTTCAAAGTCTTCCATACTATCCTTTATATGGTACACATGTTTATCTTCTGGGAACTTCTCTCCCTTAACATCTTCCCTATATTCCTCAAAGGCCTTCGTTATTACCTCTGCTACCTTGGCATATTTCTTTACAAATTTAGGAGTAAAGGCTTGGAACATTCCCAGCATATCTCCACAAATAATTAATTGTCCATCACAGGGCAATCCAGCTCCAATTGAATATACAGGAATTTCTAACTTATTAGAAATGTATTCTGTTAATTCTGGTGGTATGGCTTCTACTAATAATGCCCTTGCCCCTGCTTCTTGAATTGCAATTGCATCTTTGATTAATTCTCTGGCACTATCAACATCTCTACCTTGAGCCTTAAAACCACCAAGCTGTCCTGAGCTTTGAGGCGTTAGACCAATATGTCCAATTACAACTATACCAGCATCACTGATTGCCTTTATTTTACTTAATATCCTTCTTCCACCTTCTAATTTAATGGAGTCTACATCTGCTTCCTTAAGGAAACGACAAGCATTCTTAACAGCCTCTTCATCAGAGGTTTGATATGAACCAAAGGGCATATCTCCTACAATAAATGTATTTGGTGCACCTCTTCTTACAGCTTGACAATGGGAGATACAGTCATCCATAGTAACAGGAACAGTCCCTTGATAACCTAAAACAACCATTCCTAAAGAATCCCCTACTAAAATCATATCCATACCTGCTTGTTCAGCAAAGGATGCCATGGGAAAATCGTAGGCAGTAATCCAAGCTACTTTTTCACCACTTTTTTTCATTTTCATAAGATCTAAAATACTTTTCTTTTTAGCCACTTAAATTCATCTCCTTTATTTTATATTTATGGTTTTTATTTTAATAATTTTTCAACAGCATCATTGATACGTTCAAGACCTCTATTAATATTTTCCAAAGATGTTGCATAGGAAAGTCTAATATACCCTTCTCCAAAGGAGCCAAAGGACGATCCGCTAAGAACTGCTACACCTGCATGCTCCAGCAAATAATCGGCCATTTCAGAGCTTTTCATCCCAGTACCGGTTATGTTAGCAAAGGCATAGAAAGCTCCAGGAGATTTTTTACAGGTTATACCCTTTATAGAATTCAAACCATCTACAATAATTTCTCTTCTTCTTTTAAATTCATCAATCATCCTGAGCACCTCATCCTGTGGACCTTTTAATGCTTCAATTCCTGCCATCTGAGTAAATGCTGCCGTACATGAATTAGAATTTATAATTAGTTTAGTAATATGATGGGCTAACTCTTTATTCATAATACCATAGCCTAATCTCCACCCTGTCATTGCATAGGTTTTAGAAAAACCGTCAAGTACAATAGTCCAATCCTTCATCCCTGGCATGGTTGCAATTGATTTTGCTGAACCTTCATATACAATTCGGTCGTAAATTTCGTCGGATAATACAAAAATATTTTTTCCTCTGACAGCATCTGCAATTCCTTCAATATCCTCTTCTGTAAGAATCCCACCCGTTGGATTTGCTGGAGAATTTATAATTAGCAACTTAGTTTTTGAAGTAATCTTTGACTTCAATTCTTCAACATCCAGTCTAAATTCATTTTCCTCTTTAATATGTAAAGGGATGGGAACTCCACCTACAAATCTAATTAATGATTCATAAATAGGAAACGAAGGATTTGGACAAATGACCTCATCTCCTGGATTGATTAGGGCTGTAACTGTAAAGTACATAATAGGTTTAGCACCAGGTACAACAACTACTTCCTCAGGATTTGTACTGATGTTCTTATATTTTTTAGCATAATCAACGATAGCTTCTCTAAATGGAAGCATGCCTTGGGCGGCAGTATAGTGGGTATACTTTTCATCCAACGCCCTTTTCCCTGCCTCAACAATATTACTCGGGGTATCAAAGTCTGGTTCTCCAATTTCAAAGTGGATAACGTTTTTCCCATCTGCCTCGAGCTTTTTTGCTTTAGCAAGTACCTGAAATGCTGATTCACTTTTTAAATTATTCATTTGTTTTGCCAATAAAGATTTATCCATTGCTAACTCCCCCTTCTTTAAATAGCGTATCGTAATCAGTTGCAAAAGTATGCAACTGGTGAAAAAACTTAAATTATTTATGCTAGTTACAGCCTACTTCTATGGATATTTGCTTTTATAATTCAATATTTTAAAAGAAAAAATATATAGAAGTTTCTATTGTTTTCCTTGAAAAAATTTGTTAAAGTCCAAAAACTATTATCTTTAAATATTAAAATATCCCAATTTCTTAGATATCTCCTTTGTAGCCTCAATAAGGGTCTCAATTATCCTTTGACGGAACTCATCATTCATTCTAGAAGTAGGTCCAGATACACTTATTGCCGCTATTGCCTTTCCTGTATGATTTATTATTGGTGCTGCAACACAGGTCAGACCTTCTTCTAACTCTTCAAAATCCTCAGCATATCCATTTTTTCTAACTCTATGAATGTACTCAAATAACTCTCTTTTGTTACAGATGGTGTTTTGAGTATATTTTTTTATTTCAGATGCTTCAATAACTTCTTCTATCTCTTCGTCTGACAAGCTAGCAAGGATAACCTTTCCAACCGCCGTAGAATATAGGGGTAACCTTTGCCCGACCCTTGTACATATCCTCATGGAATGGGGACTTTCAATTTTTTCTAAATACGTAACAAAGTTATAGTCCCTAACCACAAGATTTACTGTTTCTTCATATTTATTCAGTAGTGTTTCTAAGTAAGGTATGGCAACACTTCTTAAGCTGGAATTTACCTTTGTTCCCAACCTAAAAAGCTCAATTCCTAATCTATATTTCCCTGTATCTCCATTTTTCTCCAAGAGCTGATATGACTCAAGGGTAGATATCAAACCAAAGGCAGTACTTTTATGAAGACCTAATATTTTACTAATTTCCGTTACTCCCAATTCTTCATTATTATCAAAACATCTCAATATTTCTATAGCTCTGCTAACGGACTGTATAGTTTTAACTTTTTGTTTTTCCATAGCTATTCCCGCCTTATCATGTTCTATATTATCATACATCGTTGTATATTATAGCACAAATTTATTATAACATGACAACTTAGCGAATTTCAACATCTTTTTTAAAAAAATTTCAACTACTATGCATATGTATTTACCCATAAAACAAACTCGCTTTTATACATAAAAACGAGTTTGTTTTATGGGTAAATTTTTAGAGTATATTTATTCTAATACTTCCAGCCACACTCCCATAAAAACCTCTTTGCCCTATCCACTGAGAATCCCCTTCCTTCAGATGTATTTTCCCTTGTATCCCTTGGATTACATCCTTTCTCAGCATAAATTTGATTAGCTCCAGACATTAGGGATAATAAACTCGGTTCATGAACCCCCATAGCTCTTATTGAATCCCCACAAGCGATACGAGTCACTGCACAAATCTTAGAAAGCTCCAGCTCACTGATTTGTCCTCTATTTTCAAGGGGTGTATTTGGTACAGGGATTCTTCTCATAACTGCCATTACAGAGACATCATATTCTAAGCCTCTAAAGATTTCATCAACTATTTCATCAATTGTATGCTCAGGACCAATGGGTTCAACACAATAATATAAGTCTAGCTTTGAATTTTTAATGGCAGAAAGTGTGTCTAGCCTTTCCTCCTTTGAAATCTCAGTCGACTGACCTTCTCCTAGTCTACATATATGATATGCCCCTGTAAATCCTGCTTTTTCCAACTCCCTAGCCCTGGACATATCAAAATCTCCTAAATTAGCAACGAGCTTCATCTTTTTTGGTATTACTTCCCTAAGCCTACTCCCAATATCTAAAAAATTCTCAAAATCATAATCTGCTGTTACCATGAGAAATATTTCCTCTACATCTGCCTTTAAAAAATCCTTTCCCCTTTTTAAAATATCATCTCGGTCCAATTCTAGACTATCCAATATCAGCTTATGTTTTTCTCCAAAGACACAAAAGTCACAGTTTTTTGAACATAGTGAGTTATTTATTCCAATCTGTGCATATATTTCTCCCCTATTATTAAACTGCTTTCTAGAAAGCTCATTAGAACATGATAGGAGCCTATACATGTCTTTAGAGTGTATATCTATATTTAAAAGCAGCTTTGCCTCTTCCCTATTTATTTTTTCTCCAAGAATAGCTTTATTTAATATTTCTGAAACCCTCTGGGAGTCCTTTACTTTATTACTATCCATAGCTTTCACCCTTCTATTTTTCCTTATAAAATAACCAGCATCTATTTACAGGTTTAGACCTATATGGAATACCGGTTACTAATTATAAATTCGACCTACTGGGAGAAACAACCTACAATAAAATTAACTCCCGATTAAAATACTTTTTCCAGCTAGAGAGCATTTTTGTCTTTACCGGTTGATTTCCTGCTGCTAGAATTACTATGGAAGAATCCTTGGGAATAATATTACTTTCATATATCTCCAACTGATTCGATGTTCCATTTATGTAACTCCATTTATTATCAATAATTACAAACCCCTTTATTCTATAAAAAGTATCAGAAAAATCCTTTATCCAATTTTCTAAAGATTCTTTACGATGGTTTCCCTCCATAGATACAAGTAGTTTTTGTGTTCCTATAATTCTTTTCTTAGTAATATTTATATCTGCCAAACTATTTCTATTATGTAAATTTTCTATCCAATTAGGGTCTGATATTCTACCAAAGCTCGTTCTTTCAATTTTTACTAAATAATTTATTTCACCTATGATTTTCTCTACAGATTCTATTTTATCTTCATTAACTAGATCTATCTTGTTGATTATGACTAAATCACTACTTGCTATCTGAAGCTTTACAGCCGGTGCCGTAGCTACTAATTTCTCTATATTTGTTGCATCGGCAATGACAATTGTTCCCCTATAGTCATAGCTGCTCTCCGTTAGATTTTGAACTACTGACATAATTTTTCCCATGTCCGTTGGGTCTGAAAGTCCGGAGCTTTCTACCAGCACTTTATCCACAGGATACTCTGCAATCCTCACTAGTGCATCTATAAACGAATCAGACCTACAGTTGCAAAAGATAGAACCGTTACTAATTTCTTTAAGAAGTATACCATCTCCCTTTAGTAACATACCGTCCATACCCTGTTTTCCAAACTCATTTACAATAACTGCAATTTTCTGCTCTTTAAAGAAATCAATTAAATTATGCATAAATGTGGTTTTTCCAGCTCCTAAAAATCCACTTATTAAATACAGTTTTTTCTTACCCTTTTCCTTCATTTAACTCTCTCCTACTCAGCATTAAAATAATATCCAAGGTGGAGAAAACCTCCACCTTTAACACTACAGAATTATAGCTACATAACCTCTTTAATAGCTGAAAACAACTCATCCTTGCTTGGAATAATTGAAGAATACTTTAACTGTCCATTTATATAGATACTAGGCAGGTTTGAAACACCCATTTTTTTAACCCTTGCTATATTTTCCTTTAGAGTAAATTTGTACTCAACAACTTCTATTTCATCACAAAAATGATTCTTTGCATCATTGGCGGCACCCATCATATATGTACATGCGGCACAAGTAGCTGAATCTAAGGTGAATACTTCTATCAAGGGCTTCTCTAAGGAGTCATAATCCGGTATATCAACATCTATATATTCTTCTACAGCTTCATAATTTGCTACCATTTCACGAACTTTTTCAGTTTCACTCACAGCCTGTTGTACAGCAATTGTGTTCTCCACGGGTACATCGTAGGGCATATCACACCCCGGTGCAATGATTAGATTTTTATGGGTTAATTTATCTATAAGCTCCACTGTATACTTCATATTGTCCTGTTGAGTACCATGGAGCATAACAGTCGTAAGTGGTATATTCCCACCAAGGGTAATATTATACTTATCAGTTATTTCCTTTGCAGCTACCATATCTACATTTTCATCTATCGAAATAGAGTCAGGATTGGTTTTACACATTACTTCAATACTTCTTGTGGCATCGCCACAAACAAAGAAGGAGGAAAAGGATTTCTTCTCCTTGATAAAATTAAATAAATCCCTATATGGCTCCGATAAAAATTCTTCAAAATGTGATGGAGAAATTTGAGATACAAGGGGGTCAACTACGGCAATTACGTCCATACCAGCTCCAATATAGTACTCAGCCATTTTTTTATTAACTTCATTTGCATAATTTACAAGTTTCTTTACATAGTCGGAATCTTCAAACATATCCATAAATATATTGGTACCTCTGAGATGGGATGCAAGGGTGAAGGGCCCACAGGTCAATCCATAAAGTGCTGTCCTATCTCCAACTGTCTCCTTCATTCTTTCCATTACATCTAAGGACATTGGAATTCTACCATCGGTTTTTTCAGGTAAAATACATGTACACGGTACTTCCTTAGTTTCAGAAAGGGGATGAGTTCTTACTGCTGGTGGTGCATCCTCAGCCCACATTAGTTCACAACCAAGGACTTCTGCCTCGATTTGAAGGTCAAATAATACAGGTTGGCCATCGGGCTTATATAGCTTATTTACCTCAATAAGCCCATTATATAACTTGTCGGCATCGGTTAATATTTCCTTTGCACTTGCACCTATAAGTTTTCCTGCATGAACCCCTGCAAATGGAATCCAAGGGATACGGTCGGTTTCCTCATGTCTCAATGTTTTGAATATAAGCTCTTTGCCTGTCATTTTCTTTCCCCCTTAAATTATTATCAATTTTAGATTTATTATATAGTACCTTAAAATAGGGGCTGAGTCTTGAGACTTTATCATTTTTTTTGTAATATTTTTGGAATCTTCAGAGAATTTCTATTGTAGAAGTTATTTTTTTGTAATATTATTAAATTAACTATATATTTTAAAATTTTTATCATTATATTATTTGGAGGTATAGTATGATTTTTAATGAAAATGGAGAAATAATTATAAAGAATTTAGATGAACTATTAAAAACATATTATATGTCAACAGGAGTTAGCATACTGGCAATAGATAAAAATGGTAATAACTTAGTATCCTATGGGGATTCCTATAAATTTTGTTCACTTTATAATAAATGTATAGGTAGAACCTGTGATTGTAAGGAAGCACATTTAACTTCATGTAAAATGGCAATCAATATAGGAGAACCTTACTTTTCCTATTGTCCTCTAGATTTTGTCCATATTTCTGCTCCCCTTATATATAAGGATTTCTTTTTAGGAGGACTAATTGCTGGCCCAATAATAATGAATACTGAGGAAAATAAGTTTGATAAAGACTATTTGTTGAGTAAAGTTAATTCATCTCAAGCTTTATTAAGACTTTCAAATTACTTTGAATCTATTGCCATAACCGACCCCATAAGAACAAATTATTTAGGTAGTATCCTATTCATGATAGCTTCAAAAGAAATAGAAAACTATCAAGTTCTATTAAACGAAAAGAAAAAACGAATGATTCAACAATGCAAAATAAACGAACAGATTCAAATATATAAGGATATGGCCCTTAGTAATAATGATCTTCATGAAAAGGAAAAGAATTTATTCGCAAAGGTAAGAAGTGGTAATATTGTAGAAGCTAGAGTCATTCTAAATGACATATTGGCACTCATCTTTCTAGAAGAAGGAGGAAAAATCGAAGTTATAAAGGCAAGATCAATGGAATTGTGTTCTCTACTTTCCCGTGCTGCCATTGAGGGTGGAGCACCTTTGAAGGACATGCTTGCTTTTAATTATTTATTATTTGAGGATTTAAATAAACTCCATAATCTGGAGGAAGTATCTTTTTGGATGCTGAAGGTTTTAGATTATTATACTGAAAATGCCGTCAATCTCTCATCCACTAAAAATACAGACATAGTAAAGAAATCAATAATATATATAAATAAGCACTTTAGAAATCCAATTAAACTTAATGATGTTGCAACCCACGTACACTTAAACCCCACATATTTTTCAACTTTATTTAAAAAGGAAATGGGGACATCCTTCTGTGAATATGTGCAGAAAGTCCGTGTAGAGGAAAGCAAATATTTACTTGTAAGTACAAAGGACTCAATATTAAACATAGCCATTTCAATAGGCTTTGACAGTCAAAGCTATTTTTGTAAAGTTTTTAAAAAATATACTGAACTCTCACCTAAGAAATATCGTTTAAAGTATTCCTAGTGACCCTAATAAAGAGGAGATTGGATGAAAATATAAAATAGTGGAAAACTTTTAAGAATATATTCGCCATTTAACTTCCTGTTCTAGGAAATGGGGACTATTATATAAGCATATATTAAGACAAGCTTAGAAGGGAAGAAATATCAAAACTCTTTGTTATTAAAGCTAAAATAATAAATTAATTCATTTAAAATATAGTAAAAGCATTATGAGTATAAGTTAAATTCATAATGCTTATTAGCAAGAAAGCAACATGTTAAATATTTCACTAAATTTAATTCTAATGTAAATCATTTTTAAATATCCTTTTATTTTTTGTTCTCCCTTGCTTCTTCTAAAAATTTAATCTTATTTTTAGTCATATGAATATATTGTTCTTCGTCTATTCTTCCTTGTTCCTTAAGTTTATCAGCAACCTCAATAAATTTTTCAACCAGTGATACTAACTCTCGAAACTCATCTACATTATTAATCATTTTATATAGATCCCCCAAATTAATATACAATATCTAGACCCTTAGAATTACAACAGCCTTAGATATATTGAATATTAGAATCATTAATTAAATTAATTATTATACATTTTTTTGTGAATTCCTTCTTTTTTTTGAAAAAAGTTTAGAAAAATCAATTATTTGATACTATATTATCTTCATAATGCAATTTTTAATTAAACTTCTTTCATAACTATTGTTTAAAAAATCAATAATAACATATATACACCATAAATAAACTTAGAGGAGGTATGACCATGAAAAAAATACTATTACCTATAGATGGCTCCGATGTCTGTCCAAGGGCCTACGAATATGCAAAAAAAATTGCCGGAAAATTCGATTCTGAAATAATTATTTTCAATGCTCAAGACTTAACTCCTCCCTTTGGTTGGCTATATGATCCTGTTGTCTCAAAAGATAAAGGCCAAGACCCCAAGGTAATTGCCGAAACAATCGTAGAATCCGGGAAGGAATACTTTGAAGGAACGGGTATAAATGTAACAACTAAGACTTCCTTAGGTGATCCTGCCACCACTATTTTGGAAATAGGGGAAGAGGAAGGCTGTGATTTAATAATAATGTGTACCCATGGAATGTCAAGGAGTAAAAGATTCCTATTAGGGAGCGTCACAAATAAAGTAGTTCTTTATTCGGATATACCTGTTTTAGTTATACGGTAAATAGAATCTTCGGCTAAGGATTTTTAGATGATTCTTTTAAAGGTTTATGTAAAGATATACCTCAATCTGAAAGATTAAGGTATATCTTTTATTTATTTTATTTGGAATAAAGCTCAACTATTTTAAGTATAACTTCAACGGACTTTTTCATAGACTCTATGGGAATATATTCAAACTTCCCATGGTAATTATGTCCTCCTGTAAATAGATTTGGACAGGGAAGCCCCATATATGAGAGTCTTGCCCCATCGGTTCCCCCTCTTATAGGCGTGATTATAGGCTTAACTCCAACTTCCTTCATAGCCCTCTCAGCAATCTCCACTATATACATAAAGGGCTCAATTTTTTCCTTCATATTGTAATACTGGTCCTCGATTTCCAATTCTAAAGTACCTTGTTTAATGTTGTCATTCATATATTTTACGATTCCCTTTATTCTTTCCTTCTTCTTTTCAAATTTTTCTCTATCATGGTCTCTAATAATGTACTCCAAAGTGGTTTCTTCTACATCTCCCTTAATATCATGTAAATGATAAAAGCCCTCATAGCCTTCAGTATATTGTGGTGCTTCATTTAGAGGCAACATAGCATTAAATTCCATAGCTATTAATATGGAGTTAATCATTTTATTTTTAGCTGTCCCGGGGTGTACATTTCTTCCATTTATCTTAATTTTTGCATAGGCCGCATTAAAGTTTTCATATTCTAATTCTCCAATTTCCCCGCCATCTACAGTATAGGCAATATCTGCATCAAACTTTTCAACATCAAATCTATCGGCTCCCCTTCCGATTTCTTCATCGGGAGTAAAAGCAATTTTTACGGTTCCATGCTTTATTTGAGGATTATTGATAAGATATTCAATGGCTGTCATTATCTCCGCCACTCCAGCCTTATCATCTGCTCCTAAAAGAGTAGTTCCATCAGTAGTGATTAAATCTTGGCCTATATAATTTTTTAGCTCTGGAAAATCCTTTGGAGATAAGATAATATTCCTTTCTTTATTTAATACAATTTCATCTCCATCATAATTCTTCACTATTTGAGGATTTACATTTTCACCCGTCATATCGGGACTTGTATCCATATGTGCTATGAATCCCAGATTAGGTACATTTTTATCAATATTTGATGGCAATGTGGCCATTACATAGCCATTCTCATCAAGGCTTATATCTTCTAAGCCCAACTCCTGAAGCTCCTTTACAAGCTCTCTAGCAAGATTAAGCTGTTTTTCTGTACTGGGACACAGATCTGAATTTCGGTCAGATTTTGTATCGATTTTCACATACTTTATAAACCTCTCCACCAATTTTTCCATCATAAATCAACTCCTTTTTATAGATGAGTAAAGACCTCCTAAGGGTTTTAAGGTTGAAAATTATAGGTCATAGCTTAGGGTTTCTAAATCCCTCTTTCCCCTTATTCTCTGAGGAAATCTTTTATAGTTATCTATTTAAAAATCTATTATTTTTTATTTACAATAATTCTTCTTTTTTAATATATAATCCTTCTTATCTCTTTTATATATATCCATAACTTTAATAATAATATCATTTTTTGAAGAGTTCAATTGTATATTATCCATATTTCTTATGGGAAGCACATTTACTGAAGTTCCTGTTATGAATGCCCCCTCATACTGCTCTAAACTATCAATGGATATTTCTTTCTCAATAACATCTATATTATGAAGTTTACATAACTCAATTATTTTAGTACGCGTTATTCCCAATAGAACTTTATTTGATGGAGGTGTAAAAAGCTTCTCCTTTTTTATAAAAAATACATTAGACCGACTTCCTTCAGTGATATATCCCTCATCATTTATCAATAGTGCTTCATACGCATTTCTTTCCCTTAAGCTCTGATTTATCCTTTCCCTAAGCTTATAATTTGAAGTTTTCGCATTGGGGTGCTCCCTTTCAGTTTTATAAAATATAGTATGTATACCTTCCCGATACATTGCCTTAGTGGGATAAAAGCTATCTATAAAATACACATAAATATCTTCAATTTCTGTGCCTCTTCCATAACATAGTATCTTTATATTTAAATTATAACTCCTATTTATTTCTATTAGTTTCATAACTTCCTCAGTTAATTCTCTATCTGTCCTACTTATTATTAAATTAAAAAGTTTAGCAGATTTCCTAAGTCTATTTAAATGTTCTTCAAGGTATAAAGGAATTCCATCTATTACTCTTATAACTTCATAGATTGAGGGTTTTGCTGTTTCATTTAAAAAATTAATTTCCGTGGTAGGGTAGATTTTACCGTTATATATTAGGTACTGTAAATTTACTTCATTCCTCATAAAAACACCTCCATCCCTATTATATACCTACTAATAGCTATTAAACAATATCTATTTTGCTACGATAAAACCCCCTATAAATCTTTTTTCTTGCTGACTTTTCATTTCTAATACAGATTTTTAGACAAATCTCCATAAATCTATTACCAAGATTTAATTCTATATTTTTACAAAAAATTGAGCTTTTTCAATTTTTTATTTTTTCATCTAAACTTCTTCAGAAACTAAATAAGATGCTTTTATAACAGCATCTTAAAGGCTTACTACGTATATTAACCTAATCTTTCTACAGCTACATAATTTTTTATCCGCTACACCCTTTGACACTTTCCTCAAATAATAAAGTTTTACTGTAGATTTTCTATTAATTAGTTCGAAACTATTCTATGGTAGTACAAATTGGTATGAAAAAAATTCCTTTAGAAGTCCTTTAATATGGTAACTTTAATTTACTTTGGCTTTAAAATCCTCCTTTAATCAATTAAAGCTATCCATCAAGGTTCCCTAACTCTTCCTCAACATCCTTTAACCCCTTTAAAATTGATAGCATAGTGCCATAGTTTTTGTCTACTTTTTCACTTTCTGATATAAAATCATCAGTTAAAAGGCTATTAGGATAGTTCTCCTTTAAGTATGCAATAGCTCTATTAATCCATTTATTACCCTTTTCCTTAAAAATCTCCCTACTATAAGTCTCTTTTTCAATATACTTTTCCACCTTTTCTCCTTCATCTATAAGCCTATATATATCCATGGATTCTAATCTCCTTTTACTCTTCATTTCTTTCCACAATTATTGTTAGTAAAAACCCTATTATTTATATACCCATTTTTTTCAAATTTCTTTTAAAAAGGAATCCCATATACATCTATAGGATTCCTTTTTAATTGAATATTTACTTTTATTTCCTTAAATTCCCCAGGGATTTATAGATTGCAATAGCCATATCATCTATTTTCACTTTATTCTTTGGTTTAAATTTTCTATTTATACCTTCAATGATTTCTAGTCCTTCACAAATAGCTACATATCCAATCCTATTCTCACTTATATCACTAGAGTCCTTATATGATACTTTAAATATCTCATTTATATTAGCCAGCTTATCATATCCCAAAAGCTTTACCATCAATTCAGCTAATTCCTCTCTAGTAATCTTGTCATCTCCCTTAAATTTCCCCTGTTTGTTTTCTAATATTCCGTACTTAACAGCCATTTGTAAATATTTATAATAATCGTCGTCCTTCGTAATATTGCTAAACTTTAAATCTTCAGACTCCCTTACCATATAAAGGTCATAGCCCTTTGCCTCTACAAGCATCTTAATGGCTTCAATTCTAGTTACTTCTTTATCCAAGTCAAATTCCTTTGTATTAATAATACCCCGGGAGGCAAGTATGCTCAGTTCTTTTTCTGCATTGTGACCCTTAATTTTTTCATTGAATCTATCATCTTCCTTACCCATCTCTCTTCCACTATAATCTAAAAACTTACCCCTAAAAGCATCTATATTGTGACTTCTATTGTGTACAAATTGTTCTCTATAAACTAGCTTGATTTCCCAATCTGGATTTTCATCGTCGCTATTCTTGTTTATCCTTGCATAGGCAAGCTCAGGCTCATAACCTTCAAAAAATATTTCCATAGCATCTTCCTTACTTATAATTCCCGCTGGCTTTGGAAACTCAACCTCTTCATTCCATCTACATCTCAGTTCCTTAATTTTCCCTTCCCTTGTATCAATTTCAACATGTATACCATCCTGAGAATAATATATTTCATCAACTTTTCTTTGGAAATTGAAGTAATATTCTAGCTCAGGTCTTCTTTTACCATTACGATAAGCAACAATTTTTCTATACTTTGCCTTCGTATCCACATCCTTTATTTTTTCAGGAAAATAATTTTCTATAGCCCAAATTGCTTTATCATAGCCTTCTTCCCATGTAATAAGAGGTGTATACCCTTTTTCAACATAATTTTCAACATTTTCATATTTATTGGTAGTTATCAATTGCTCTGTTAATGCATCTATAGTTATATTCCCTGTATCCATATGTCTTTTAAAGCCATCTAGCTTAGTGAATGTAGCCGACCATGCTTTTTTACCATTAGTTCTCCAATAATCTTCGTTTTCAATATATCTTAACCGCTCTATCTCATATCCATCACCATAAAGGCCCTTTACATATCTTTGAATAACTTGATTTGCTCTATCATTATTTACCTCTTTACTCAATGGTTTTACAGCCTTAGCTTTCTTAAATATTTCCTCCTTTCTCTCATCACTTATATCTTTAACCCTTTCTTCTTCAGCACTCTTTTTCCTATAGTTAATCATAGTTCCTTCTTTAGCATCTACCATACGTCCATTTTCAAACTTTGTATTATATACAAGTTTTGCTTTATTAACTTTCTCGCTGTAAGAATTACCTCTATCTCTAATTGGAATATACATTAAATTCATATTAATATTATCTCTTATAACTTCCTCAGCCTTTACTTCATCTATAATACCGTCAAGGGATGGCAGACTTACATCATCATCCCAATTATAATCATAACTTATAACCTTACCCTTTATACCATCCACTTCTACGGATATAAGATTTGCATGGAAGGGAATACCATTTATTTGTCTTGAATATGTAAAACTATAGTTTGAATAATTACCGTATTTTAAATATCTATTTTCTTGTAATTTAACTTCTTTGTATTCCTCTGGATTTATCTTCCTTACAAATTCATCAGCAATAACCTGAGCTTCTTCTTTAGTCATTTGTGCTATAGTGGGTCTATCTTCATTGCTATCATATTCGTTCTTATATAGTCTCTTTACCTTACCTGTATCGGAATTAATCCACACATCTATATTGACATTCTCATTTTCACTACGCATATACCACTGTATTAACCAATCATATTTTCTTTTTATTATGTAATCTTCTCTTAATTTTACCGTTGATCCAAATTTCTTTTCATCAATTTCATAATCAAAATAGTCTTTTAAAGTATTCTTAGCTATTTCTAAGGCCTGGCTCTTTGAAATTTTTGCCTCCTTTTCTCTAGCTACCATATCATTCTCATAACTATTCATATAGATAGTGGGAACTGGTTTTTCCGCCACAACACCTGGGATAACTGCTGCAAACCCTGGAATTACTGTCCCAAAAAACACCATTAAAGAAAGAACTATAGTAAAACCTTTTCTTGTTTCCATTAATACCCCTCCATTTTTTTTAAACTATATATTAACAATTTTACTATTTTATTATAAGATTTAATATATAAAATCATATTTGTAATAGTTTTTTAAGGGTTTTGTAAATTTCATGAAATCTACGCCCTAATTGACAAATCTTTAATTAGGCAGGGGTTTATATTAAATATGGACAAGTTTATACATTTTTGTATTTTATACTTTTATTACCATGAACCAGCAAGTATCATTAGAACTATTTATCCAATGGGTTTACATGTACCATACAATGTTTTACTCTTTTAATACCTTCCTCAATTTTCCTATGGACATTTTCAGCAATGTCATGGGCCTGGGGTAGGGATAAATTTTTATTGACTGATATTTCAACATCAACATACAACTTATTTGCATGGAGCCTAGTCTTTAATTCATCTATCCTAATAACTCCATGTATTCCAGTTATTATTTTCCTAATATTTTCTATTGTCTCTTTATCTGCTGCCGAATCAATTAATTCTTTAACAGATTGAAAATAGATATCAACGGCAACCTTTGCTACAAAAACACTAATAACAACTGCTGCTATTGAATCAAATATGGCATATCCCAGTATAGCACCGATAACTCCTAGTAAGCTACCTACAGAAGATAGGGCGTCGGTACGGTGATGCCATGCATCGGCAAGGAGGGCTGAGCTTTCTATCTTCTTAGCTCCCTTAACAGTGTATCTATACATCCATTCCTTAACTAGTATAGAAAAAATAGCAGCATATATAGTTATCTTACTAGGTGTTGCATAGTTTCCCTGTATTATATTCTTTATCCCACTATATCCCATGAATATAGCTGTCAACAACAGTATATTTGCAAGAACTTTTCCCATAACAGGTTCAATTCTTTCATGGCCATAGGGATGATTTTCATCATCGGCCTTATTAGCAAGTCTAATTCCTATCAAAGCTACTAGGGTACTAAATACATCAGATAATGAATGAATTCCATCGGCAATAATTCCATTACTCCTTCCAATAAAACCTATAAAAATCTTCATTGCCGATAATATAACATTGGCTATTATTGTTACTATAGATATTCTATTTGCTATTTTTATTCTTTGCACACTATCCATTATTTCACCCCTAATACTCTATAATATTATTCTCAATTATATTTTTCGACTGTCAAAGCTATATAGAAAACTTGTAACTTCCTATATAATTATAAAAATCCCTGGAAAGAAAATCTGAGAGTCTATTTTCCCTTATTAAATTTCTCAGTTGAATATATATGTAGGTAACTAATAGTAAAAGGAATTTCTACCGTCAAGAACTTCGACATTTTTTCAATTGATAAAACATTCCTAATCCCACAATATATTATAATATTATATTTACATTTTTTCAATATTTTTCTTTAACAAAACTCATTATCAGTTGATAATGAGTTTTGTTAAGCTAGGATTTGATTATTAATGCTATCTATTCTTCCCAGTTATAGATAAAGAATTGTATAGAGAGTGAATTCTTTTTGTAAATATCCCTTCTGAAAATTTAAAAAACTAAAATAAATAGAAAAAATACAGCCTATATAACGGCTGTATTTTCATTTATTTTTTAAATATCCCCTATGAAAACCCACGACCTTAAAACTATTCCCTTTACCCCCATGCCATGCTTTTCCTTACTCTACAGATTAGCTTTTTATCTACTATTTAGCCGCCTTTACCTCAGTCCAAATACGGTCATATACTTTCACCATATCTCCTAAATCTTTGTATACCTGACATTTTTCAAGTATATCATCCCCGGGATAAGCTACTGGGTTATTGGCAACTTCCTCGGGTAACATTTTCTTCGCTTCCATATGTGGAGTTGAGTATCCAATATGAACTGTGTTTTTAAAAGCTATTTCTGGCTCACAAATAAAGTTTATAAACATTTCAGCCTCTTTTTTATGTTTTGATGTTTTAGGTATAACCATGCCATCAACGAAAAAATTACTTCCTTCCCTTGGAACCACATAGGCTAAATCTGGGTTAGATTCTATTATAACAGCTGCATCACCAGCCCAGGTAACTGCTAAAGCTGCCTCTCCACTTATCATTTTATCCTTTAACTCATCTACAACATATGCAAGGACTAAGGGTTTTTGCTTAATTAATTCCTCCTTTGCCTCTTCTAGCTCATCTAAGTTTCTCGTATTCAAAGAATACCCCAATTTTTGAAGGGCTACACCTATAGTTTCTCTTTGGCTATCCTTCATAAAAATTTGTTTCTCATACTTTTCATCCCATAGTATATTCCAACTGTCTACGGGTTCCTTAACCATAGTTTTATTATAAAGTATACCTACAGTTCCCCACATGTATGGTACAGAGTACTGGTTATTGGGGTCGTATTCAAGGTATTTGAATTTATCATCTATGTATTTATAGTTAGGTACATTATTAAAATCAATCTCGTAGAGCATATCTTCCCTAATCATTTTACTAATCATATAATCCGACGGAAAGGCTACATCATAATTAACTCCACCGGGTTTTATTTTTTGATACATAGCCTCATTCGTATCATATACTTCATAGTTAACATTGATTCCATACTTTTCTTCAAATTCGTCAACTAATGTTTCATCCATATACTCTCCCCAATTATAAACATTGATTGTAATCTTCCCATCTCCCCCACATCCAGTTAAGGTGAACAGGACAAGTACAACAAAAGAAAACATAATAAATCTTTTCTTTAAATTTTTCATCATGCATTTTCCTTTCTATCTATATTTCTATTTGCCCTTGAATCTATTATCAAAAGTAGCAATAAAACAGTGATGAACATAATTGTTGAAAGAGCATTTATTTGAGGCTTTATCCCCCTCCTAGCCATGGAATAAATAGTAATGGATAGGTTGGAAACTCCAGAGCCTGTTGTAAAAAAGCTTATAACAAAATCATCTATAGAGAGAGTAAAGGCAAAAAGTGCCCCCGTAATAATTCCAGGCATGATCTCAGGTATTATGACTCTCCATAGGGCATACCAAGGTGTAGCACCTAAATCTAAAGCCGCTTCATATAAATTATTATCAAGCTGCTGCAGCCTTGGGAGTACCGACAAAATTACGTATGGAATATTGAAGGTAATATGGGCTATAAGGAGAGTAACAAGCCCTAGGTCCAATCTAATAAAAATAAATAGGATCATTAATGAGATTCCAGTTACAATATCTGCATTTAATACGGGTATATATGTAAGGTTCATAATCAAGCTTTTTTGTTTTCTATTCATCTCATGTATTCCTATAGAAGCTGCAGTTCCAATCAGGGTAGCAACTAAAGCAGAAATAATTGCAACAATAATAGTATAGTAAAGGGCCGACATTATTTGGGAATCTGTAAATAATTCCTTATACCATTTTAATGTAAATCCTCCCCATTGTCCTCTAGAACGAGAATCATTAAAAGAGAACACTATCAAGATAAGGATAGGAGCATATAAAAAAATATATATTAAAGACCCATAAAGCCTTTTTAAAAAGCGACCTACCATAAGCCCATCCCCTCCCTATCCTTATCATATCTACCCATAAGTCCTGAGCTAAATAGTATAACTACTAGCATAAACATAGATATTGCAGAGCCAAAGTTCCAATCTCCTGAACTTAAAAACTGCTGTTCAATCAAATTACCAATTAGGGTAAACTGCCCTCCTCCTAACAATCGGGGTATTACAAAGGTTGTAATTGCCGGCATAAAAACCATAATAACACCTGAAAATACACCGGGCAAGCTTAGGGGCAATGTAACCTTCAAAAACACCTTTAAGTCATTGGCCCCTAAATCTTGGGCAGCTTCAATTAAATTTTTATCTATTTTAATGAGAACAGAGTATATGGGCAGTACCATAAAGGGTAAAAAATTATATACCATGCCCAAAATTACAGCCCCATTTGTGTACATCAAGTTAAGGCTAGGAAGATTAATAGAAGTCAACAGCCGGTTTATTAATCCGCTGCGTTCTAAAAGACTCATCCAAGCATAGGTTCTAAGCAAAAAGTTCATCCACATTGGAATAACAAAAAATAATACTAGCATATTTCTATAGGCTATTGGTGCCCTAGCTATAATCATAGCCATAGGATAACCTAGGATTAAACATATGGTAGTGCTAATAAGCGCTAAGTTAATGGAATGTATTAATACATTAATGTATAGGGGATCAAAAAAACGTTTATAGTTCTCTAAAGTAAAGGATAATCCCTGTTCGCTTTCAAGGGTTATACTATATGACAATACTAAAATTATTGGAACTACTATAAATAATATCATCCACACTATATAAGGATAGGTAATCCATCTGTTTTTCATTAATTACCCCTCCTTTTTCATTATATGTATGTCATTCGCTTCTATCCTAATTCCCGTAATTTCTCCTACAGGTGCCATCTTGGTACTGTGGATTTTAAACAATTGATCATTGACTTTTACAATCATTTCATAGTGAACACCCTTAAATACAACGGATTGAACCAGTCCTATCAACATTCCCTCCTGGGGCTTCACCACTCCGATGTCTTCTGGACGGATAACCACATCGACTTTTTCTTTTTTATCAAAGCCCCTATCCACACATTTAAATTTTTGCCCAACAAATTCCACTAGATAATCCTCATGCATAATTCCTTCAACTATTGTACTCTCTCCAATGAAGTCAGCAATAAAGGCGTTTTCAGGTTCATTATAAATATCTTCTGGAGTACCGATCTGCTGTATCCTACCATCTTGCATAACTATAATAGTATCCGACATTGTTAGTGCCTCTTCCTGGTCATGGGTAACAAAAATAAAGGTAATACCTAGCTTTTGCTGCATACGCTTAAGCTCAATTTGCATTTCTTTACGCAGCTTTAAATCCAATGCTCCAAGTGGCTCATCTAACAAGAGGACCTCCGGCTCATTGACTAATGCCCTAGCAATGGCAATTCTCTGCTGTTGCCCTCCACTTAGGGAATTAATTGAACGTTTTTCAAATCCCTTAAGATTTACTAAGGATAACATTTCATGAACTTTTTTATTAATAATAGTTTTTTTGGTATTTTTTACCTTTAGACCAAAGGCAATATTATCATAGACATTTAGATGGGGAAATAGAGCATATTTTTGAAACACAGTGTTTACTCTACGTTTATAGGGAGGAACTTCGGTAATACTTTTTCCGTCAAAGAGAATCTCACCTGTCGTAACATCTTCAAATCCTCCAATTAGTCTCAGAGTAGTAGTTTTGCCACAACCACTTGGACCAAGTAATGTCATAAACTCATTTCTTTTTACATAGAAACTAACATCTGTCAAAACTTTGTTGTCACCAAAATCTTTGCCAACATTTTTAAGCTCAACAATATTTACTGCCATTTATCTACCCCCTAAATATTATAAAAATTTATAAATCACATTTATACTAAACTTTTTGTTTACATTAACTAAACTTATTTTAGAAGAATTATATACGATTTTAGCATCAATTGTCAATATAAAATAGGCTTTTAATACTAATTTTTTAAATTTTTTTCAGGAAAGAAAAAATATACTAAAAATATTGTTAAGTTAAGCTCTTTTTTAAGGCCTATAAAATTTAAGATAACTAAGGTCCATAACTATTCATTTAAAAGCATATAAAAGAGTGATTGAGAATGTTAACTTACCTTAGCAACCATATATTTTTCTTACTTTCATAACTCTTTCACAAATTTAAATCTTCAGAATAAAATATATTATGAATTTATTGGATAGGGGGATATAAAGTTGTATGCTAAAGTAATGGACATACAAAATGTATCTAAGACTTACCACACATTGGATGGCGAAACCTTGGCAATAAAGGACCTTTCTCTATCTATATATGAGGGTGAAATAGTATCTATAGTTGGACCAAGCGGCTGTGGTAAAACCACTCTTTTATCTATGATTGCAGGTCTTATAAGGCCTTCTTTGGGAAAAATTATAATTAAGGGTGAAGAAGTTAAAAAATTTGATAAAAAGATAGGCTACATGTTTCAGAAGGATAATCTCTTTGAATGGAGGACCATACTTAAAAATGTACTTATAGGCTTAGAAGTACAAAACAACCTTACACCAGATAATGTTTCAAAGGTAAAGAATTTATTAGACACCTATGGTCTAAAGGATTTTAAAAATCATTATCCAAGTCAGCTCTCTGGAGGTATGAGACAGAGAGTTGCATTAATAAGAACTTTATCCACGGAACCTAAAATACTCCTCCTTGACGAACCCTTTTCTGCCTTAGATTATCAAACACGTTTAAAAGTGGCCGACGAAATCGGAAGTATCCTTAAAAGCGAGAAAAAAACAGTTATATTAGTGACCCACGACATAGCAGAAGCTATATCTACAAAAAGACAAAAACAAAGGCTATCAAAGCAGCCCTAGGGCCATAGGCCTTCTCTCAATATATCATAACCATACTACATCGAAACTTATTAATATCTAAAGTAAAATTACTATAAAACTTGAAAATCTGTCAAGGTTGAAATAAACTAATAAATCAGACCTTGACAGGTTCAATTTCCAAGCTTAAAAGGTATAGTAAATAGGTTAATGGCAAATTACATTAAAACTTAAATCATAAAATTATTTATAGATGAGCCAAAAGGATTCTCTATGGCTGCTGAAATAAGTTAACATTCTCAATCACTCATCTATATCTATATGACACAATTTTATTTAACTATGAATTTATTTTTACTCCATAACATTAGATGTTATTATTTCTAGTTTGCCCTCTATATCAATTCTGTTGCATTGGGATGTAACGATGAAATTATCACCGGCTTTTATGGTTATACCATTTATAAGACCTTCTCCATCTATTACAGTACATAACAAAAACGGTTTATCGTTTTTAGTAGAGTAATAACTATGTATACTTAATTTTCTAACTTCAAAATATTCATTTGAAATATATGTTGTTACCTTTACACTATTTTCTTTTTTCACTTCTGGCATAATAGAAATATCCCTATGGGGAACGTTAACAACCTCTTTACTCTTATCCAAATGTAAATCTCTGTGTTTTCCATTGCTATCTACTCTATCATAATCATATAACCTATAGGTCACATCACTTGGCTGCTGAACTTCATAAATTAAAGTTCCACTACCTATTCCGTGTATAGTACCTGCGGGTACAAAGTAAAAGTCACCTTCTTTGATATTTCTATACTCTAGCAACTCCTTATATTTACCCCTATCAATCATATCTATGAAAGCTGCCTTAGTTGTAGCATTATGTCCATACACTAATTTACTACTTTCTTCACAGTGTAAGACGTACCAACATTCTGTTTTTCCATTTGATTCATTTTCAAGGAGCTTTGCTTGCTCGTCATTTGGATGTACTTGAACACTTAAATCATCACAGGCATCTATAATTTTTACCAACAGGGGAAATTGTTTTAAGGGTAGATTTCCAAAGAGTTCAGGCTTATCCTTCCAGAGCTTAGATAAATTCCATCCCTTAAAATTCCTATTTAATATTTCACAATCTCCATTTGGATGGGCACTTATAGCCCAACATTCTCCTGTCTTTTCACTAGGTATATCGTAACCAAATATTGAATTTAATTTATTACCACCCCATATTTTTTCATGAAAAACAGGTTTTAAGAATAGTATATTATCCATTACAAACCTCCCTCCATCAAATATTATATCTAGTAGGATAGATATGTCAATATTATCCTTGGTTTAATGATGACATGTATATAATAGAGTCCTATTCTACTTATTAAATAGGATGAAGTATAATAGTTTTTCTTTAACTCCTAGGATTAAATTCTTCCTAAATCCCTATCCTCACCTACTGATTCATGGTTTTCAATAATATAGTTAACAATTTCTTCCACAGTAGTATAGGCAACCCCTACGTAAGTGTCAGCAGCACCGTAATAAATTACAATTCTTCCTGTATCTCCATCCTGTAGGGTTGCACAGGGGAATATGACATTATCAACAAATCCCTTTTCTTCATACCATTCTTCAGGAGTTAATATGAAATTTTCACAACGGTATTTTACCCTAGAGGGTTCATCGATATCAAGAAGTGCTGCCCCCATGCTGTATACGTATCCATTACAGGTCCTTGTAACACCATGATAGAACATAAGCCAACCCTCCGTTGTCTCTATGGGAGCAGGACCTCCTCCAATTTTCAATGCTTGCCACCAGCCCTTGCCCCCTTTGCTCATTACATGTCTGTGATTTCCCCAATATTTTAAATCTGGGCTTTCACTTAAGAAAACATCTCCAAAGGGAGTATGTCCACTATCACTTGGCCTAGACAACATAACAAAATTTCCCTTTATCTTCCTTGGAAATAGAACTCCATTTCGATTAAAGGGTAAGAAAGGATTTTCTAAACGAACAAAGCTTTTAAAATCCTTTGTTTCTGCCAATCCTAGGGCTGCCCCATGAAAATCTGTACACCAAATAATATAGAATGTATCTTCAACCTTCACTAGCCTGGGGTCATATCCATAACGGGGCTGATAGGGCTTACCCTTTTTATCAATAAATTCAATGGCCTTCTCTTCAATCTCCCAATTCAGGGCATCATTACTCCAGCCTAGATGTAAATGGGGACGACCATTAATAGTTTCAGCCCTAAAAATTCCTACAAATTTGCCATTATAGGGAGCAACAGCACTATTAAAAATACGGGAAATCCCCCTTACTGGATTACGATTTATGACTGGATTTTCTGTATGTCTCCATACTGGACCATAGTGATCCTTTGGTTTAACCTGCCAAGGTATGTTATTTAGACTTTCTCCAATAATCTTTACTTGATTCATTTTAATTTCCCCCTTCTGATACACTGATTGTCAGTATCTTCTTCGTTATTTTTTCAAATTTAAATATATTTTTGGCAAAAAATTTTTTGGTAGCTTCACAATAATAATATCTATTATCTACCCTGAACCTTTTACAACCATTTCTACACAGCCTATAATATTCACACTGCCTACATTCCTTTGGTATACCTATACTTTCCTCAATAAAAGCCTCCGTTGTTTTCCTATGCATCATTTCATCTATTGAATCATCAAGGATATTACCGAGAATATATTGGTCTGAGCAATAAAAGTCACATGGATAAAGGTTCCCATTAGCTTCCACAACATTTTGACATTTGCAAACTCCTCTTTGAAAACATGAAAGCATATGTTCATGCCTAAGGATTTTGTTGATGATATCATCAAAGTTTTGTATTGAAATATATCTTCCCCCAATAAAGTCCCTATACCATAAATTAAATAGATCCTTTAGGAATTTATAATAACTATTATTAGCCAGGGAATACATATCCTTTCCCCTCTGTATAAATCCCCTATCCATGGCGGGAATAAATTGTAAATAATTAAATTTATTATCCACATAAAATCTATATATATCCTTTATATTTCTCGCAACTTCCTTAGTAATTACCGTTAATATATTAAATTCAACATCGTATTTCCTTAGTATATCAATCCCCTTCATAACTTTATCAAAGGTCGGCTCAAGGTTATTATCTAATCTGTATTTATCATGAACTTCCCTAAAGCCATCTAGGGATATCCCTATTAAAAATTTATTTTTTTTAAAAAACTTGCCATAGGATTCATCTATTAGTAACCCATTGGTCTGGATACTTCTCATTACCCTTATATTTCTTTTATTATACTTTTCTTCTAGCTCAATAAATTTTTCATAGAAATCAGTCCCAGCTAATAATGGTTCTCCACCTTGAAAGGCGAAGGCTGCTACCTCATCTGTATTCTTAAAGACCTTTTTAACTAGCTGCTCTAGAGTCTCTAATCCCATTAGTCCATAGGACTCTACTTTTCTTCCCTTGCTTATATCCAAATAAAAGCAATATTCACATTTTAAGTTACATCTACTTGATACTGGCTTTATCAAACACTCTGTAAATTTCATTAACATCCCCACCATAATCCTATACATCCTAAATTACTATCAGTAGAACTTGTTAATTAAAATTAATATATACCTCTCCACATTCTCTACTTAATAGAACCCTGTGTGAATCCATTATAAATATATTTCTGTAATGATAAAAATGTAATTACCGTTGGAATAATTGCTATAATAATACCCGCACTAATAACTTCCCATTGTGATCCGTATGGACCTCGGAATTTAAATAAGGCCGTTGATATAACCTGTAATCCCTTCCTTGGCATGTACAAGAAGGGAATATAGAAGTTATTATAGGCAGCTACCCCCTTTATTATAAGGACAGTTGCAATTGCCGGCTTAAGCAAAGGCAGTATTATCCTACTATAAATCGTAAAATATGAAGCCCCATCTAGCATTGCCGATTCATCTAAGGAAACTGAAATACTATCTAAAAATTCTAGGAAAATATAGACTGAAATAATATCTGTCCCCATAAATAGAACTATTGCTGCCATCCTCGTATTAAAAAGCCCTAATGCATTGATAATTTGAAAGGTTGCCACTTGCGTAGTAACACCGGGTATTAGGGTTGCTAACAAAAACGCACCCATAATAATTTTACGGCCCCTGAAATTAAATCGACTTAAGACATAAGCAACCATTGTCCCAATCAATATGGCTCCAGCCACTGAAGCAACTAAAATTATGAAAGTATTTACAAATCCCAACAGCATATTTCCCTCAAAAAATGCTCGACTATAGTTTTCAAAATTAAGCCAATTTTGTGGTGGTGTTAATGCTCCTGTCTCTGCATACTCTTGGGGAGTTTTAAATGAAGCAAATAACACTACTACTATAGGTATTAATGCTACAAAAGCTCCTATTATAAGTGAGAAATATTTTAAAATACTCAACAATTTATTTTTAAACTTGAGCACACCTACACCTCCTCACTACGAAAGATTCTCTTTTGCATTAACGTTACTATAATTACTATGAACAGTAATATAACCGCCATTGCAGATGCTAGACCAAACTTACTATATTTAAAGGCTGTATCAACTGTCTGGATAACAAATGTTTTACTTCCATTTGCTCCACCCGTCATAATATATGGTATTTCAAACACACTTATTGCACCCTTTATTGATAAAATCAAGTTTAATTCAACAATCCTTTTAATACTAGGAATTATAATGTGCCTAAACTGATCCCATCTATTGGCACCATCAATCTCTGCAGCTTCATAGACTTCACCTGGGATAGATTGAATAGCACCTAAAAAAACAATAAAGTTAAAGCCCATATACCTCCATACTGAAGTACCCGCTAAGGAATAATTAATAATATCGGGGTTACCGAGCCACAAATTAATATATTTAGACAAGCCTAGAAAATTTAATAGGGTGTCTAGTGTGCCCTCGGGTCTAAAAAAATATAAAAAAATAAAACCAATGGCAACTCCATTCATTAAATAAGGGAAAAATAGGACTCCTTTAAAGAAGTTTTTCCCTCTAATTCTAAAGCTCAATATAGTGGCAAAGTAAAGTGCTAGACCCATTTGAACAAAGGATGCGAAGAAGTAATATACACTTACTTTAAATACAGAAAAATATTCAGGCTTTGTAAATATGGTTATATAATTTAGTAAACCTATGAACTCCTTTCTTTTGCTAAAACCATTCCATTTAAAAAGGCTATAATAAAACATCCTTACCATAGGCAAGTAGGAAAAAGTTACTAGCAGTGCTATAGGAATTAATAGGAAGGATATAATTATTATTTTTCTCTGACTCTTATAATCAAACTGTGCGATCTTGAACATCTAATCACCTCCATGGTAATAATTCATAAAATAAAGTCTAAAGAATCATCTGATTTAGCTTTACAAAACTATATAAATAAGTACGCTACTTTAATAGCAATAGGTCTTTTTAAGGCCGTAATTATATATAGATGTGTGAGTTAAAAACTTAATAAACGAAAGCAGGCACTGAGGTTTCCTTTTGAGCGATTTTTATAAATCTGTTTTACCTTCTATTACCTAT
>JAKSBP010000131.1 GCA_022361035.1 Clostridia bacterium | reverse complement strand
TCTCTGTCCTTTCATCTATATATTCCCTATTATAAAGCCTCTCCTTTAGTATAACATTCATCATACCATTGAATAGGGCAACATTACTCCCGGGCTTAATTTGAAGAAATACATCGGCATCCTTTGCTAAATCAATTCTCCTAGGATCGGCCACTATTAACTTACAACCTTTTTTTACTGCTCGAAGCATTTGTGTCCCTATTACCGGATGTGCCTCCGTAGTATTAGAACCTGTAACAAACAGTACATCGGCCTTTCCTATTTCACCAATACTATTAGTCATAGCACCACTACCAAGCGTAGCTGCAAGACCTGCAACTGTAGCCGAATGTCAGAGACGGGCACAATGGTCAACATTGTTAGTTCCTATAACAGCCCTAAATAGTTTCTGCATCAAATAATTTTCTTCGCTGGTACATCTTGCAGAAGATAATGCTGCAAAAGCATTTGGACCATAGTTGCCCTTAATCTCTCCAACCTTGCTCTTTATAAGTTCATAGGCCTCATCCCAAGTAGCCTCTATAAAAATTCCATCCTTCTTAATTAAAGGAGTTTTAAGTCTATCCGGGTGTCCTATAAAACCAAAGCCAAATTTACCCTTTACACAAAGCAATCCACCATTTGATGGGCCATGGGCAGGGTCAACTCTAACTACTTTATTATCTTTAACTACTAAATCTATTTGACAACCCACACCACAATATGAACACGTAGTTCTAATCTTTTCCGTTTCCCAATTTCTAAATTTCTCTTTACCCTTAGGCATTAAGGCTCCTACAGGACATGCAGAAACACAGTTACCACAGGATACACATGTAGAGTGATTCATTCCTTCTTCAAACGGATGGGTTACATGGGTTTTAAAACCTCTTGCACTAAATCCTATTGCACCTGTACATTGAAGCTCACCACATATCCTTACACATTTTCCACATAAAATACACTTCCTTTGATCATTGTAATAAAATTCATTACTATCATCTAAGGGAATATCTCTTATTTCACCCTCATATCCATCCTCACCTTTAATATCGTATTCATAGCAATACTCCTGAAGCTTACATTCCCCTGATTTTTCACATGTTAAACAATCATTTGGATGATTTGACCAAATAAGCTCTAATATATCCTTTCTAGCATTGACTACTCTCTGGCTATGTGTACGTATTATCATCCCATCTGAAACAGGAGTCGTACATGCCGCCATAAGACTTTTAGCACCTTCCACCTCAACTACACACATTCGACAGGCACCGTGGGCTACTAATCTTCTGTCGTGACAAAGGGTTGGAATATTTATCCCATGCATCTCAGCCCCTTCAAGTATAGTAGAGTCTTCGGGTATTTGAAAGGTTTTACCGTTAATTGTCAAGCTAACCATTTAAAATCCCCCCTCTATACTTATATGAATAATTGATTTTACGAAGAACTTTTAGCATAGATTTGAAATATTAAATTAAAGATATATATTAAAAAATTTATTAATATAATATAAAAAAATGAAAAATGACCTAATGTTAAGAGTTTACTTAACCTTAAATCATTTTTTATTGTCTAAATATAAACATATAGAAATTTCTTCATTGCCTTAATATACCCAAGTTCCATAACAATTACATTAAATTTGTTAGATTATAAAAGTTAAAATATCTTTCATAATACTACATCTCATCCTTCGAATATATGAAATAAAATTAACTTTTTTCTGAAATTATTGCATTAATTTCAAGGAGATTTATAACATTATTTTAAATTTTTACATGCACTCTAGTAGGCTATTTTGATTCATTCTGACTTAACAATCTAATATTTAATTCTTGGGCTGCATTATATCCCATTTCTTTTTGACGATGATTTCTCGCTGCCGCCTCAAGGATTACTGCAAGATTTCTCCCTGGTCTAACGGGTATGGATATTCTTGAAATCTTTGCTCCTAGGATTTCTGTAAATTCTTCATCCAATCCTAATCTCTCATAGCTACTAAGGTTATCTGTATCTAATTGTACTACTAAGTCAATAATTTTATTGTCCCTTACTGCTCCCATTCCATACAGCTTGGCAACATCTAATATACCTATACCTCTTATCTCTAAAAAATATTTTATAATTTCAGGGGCTGTCCCAACCAATGTATAATCGTCAACTTTTTTAATCTGAACTGCATCATCGGCTACAAGTCTGTGGCCTCTCTTTACTAACTCCAGAGCTGTTTCAGATTTTCCTACACCACTTTCACCTAGAATCAATAAACCTATTCCATTAACTTCAACCAAAACCCCATGTAGAGTTATGGTTGGTGCCAACTCATTCTCAAGATAAAATATTATTTTACTAGCAAATCTTGAAGTGGATAACTCAGTTCTTAAAATTGGTATATTATTCTTTTCAGCTTCTTCAATAAATTCTTCATGGACATCCATTCCCCTTGTGATAATTAGACAAGGAATATTTCGCTTCATTAGTTCCCTTGCCCTAACCCTTCTAAATTTATCGCATAGTTTAGAAAAATAACTCCATTCTGCTTTACCTATTATTTGAACCCTGTCAAAACCATAATTCTCAAAATATCCAGCTAATGGAAGCCCAGCTCTATTTACCTCACTGGTAAAAATCTCAATATCGTGATCTTTCCAATTATTTACCAATTCTAATCTTAAGTCTTTAATAAGTTTACTTATTAATATTTTTTTCAAGTTAAACACCACCTACATTTTTTATATATGTTAATTCTTTTGGCGCAGATATATTCGATTCCACTGGAAATGATTGAGTTGTTGTTTTATTCTTACTTAGAAGCTCAACTATCTTATCACCAGCCTTC
>JAKSBP010000103.1 GCA_022361035.1 Clostridia bacterium | reverse complement strand
TCGATCTTTGGATACTCAATTGTATCAGTATTCTCCTCCTCATTCCCTTGGGTTACATCGGGTGTTTCAGTTGTCTTATTATCCTCTGCCGGTGCACATGCCGCAAATACAAAGCTTAATGACAACATCATACAAAATACAACCACAACCTGCTTAACTTTAGTCTTCAATTTGCATAAACCTCCCCTTATTTAATATTATCTTTATAGACATTAATTACTCAACTTTCCCACCTAGGGAAGTAACTATGCCCCTAAAAAAACAATATGCACCTGCTTTGAAATATAAAAGAAGGACTTTCATGGATACCATTCCAGCAGATAAAACTTACGCACTAAATAGGTTATTTCTCCAAGGATTAATGGATTTTTCAAAGAGATTACTGCAATAAATGATATTTGTTCATGCGTAATCATATATATTTT
This sequence comes from Clostridia bacterium, assembly GCA_022361035.1. GTDB lineage: Bacteria > Bacillota > Clostridia > Peptostreptococcales > Caminicellaceae > JAKSBP01. Next base: position 1,050 of record JAKSBP010000103.1, on the reverse strand, counting down.
TCAAGGTGCCGCCAGCTTTTTGACTGGGACAGTTGAGTTAATTACTTATTGATCCCATACGAATACCACTTTTTGCGTTTCACGCCCATCAAAAAGCCGAAACGCTTCTTCTGCATCCTTTATGTTAAAAGTATGGGTGGATATTTTTTCTAACTGTATATTATTCTTCACAATAAAACTCGAAATCTCTTCCCAATCTGAACGGTTAAAATACCAACATCCTTTAAGTGTCATTAATTTTCTTAAAAACTGGTCACTTGGATTTATATCACAAGAATTCGACTCAGCAATAATCCCAACTTCACCTTGCTTTTTAGTGCAATTTAACGCATCATTTAACGCATTGCCACCCGCACAAACAATGGATACATCTGCACCGATATCATCTGTAAGCCGATATATTTCGTTAACGGAATTAATATCTTTTGCATTTATCGTATAATCTGCTCCAAGTTCCTTTGCCAATTGCAATCGTTGATCGTCAATATCTATCGCAATTACCGAAGCTCCATATCCCTTTGCCATCAATACACCGCCGCAGCCCATGGGTCCTACGCCGAAGATTGCAACTGTTTTGGTACCATTAACGTCTAGCCTCTTGCATGCGGTATATAGTGTACCTCCAACATCAGTAGACAAAGCTCCGGTAACAAAACTCATTTTATCAGGTAACAACAAGCAATTTTCCTGCGGTATAACCATATAGTCTGCATGTGCACCTTCTGCTTGAAACCCAATACATTTAAATTGAGAACATAGTATCACGTTTCCCGACAAACAATGCTCGCACACACCACAACCAAGACCTAGATATAATGCTACTCGAGCTCCAACCTTAACTTTATTCACATTTTCACCAAGCTTTTCAACTACACCGCATGGTTCATGTCCTGGTGTAATATTACTCTGCTCTTCATCAAATATCTTTTCGCCGTGATATTTATGCAAATCACTTCGGCATAGTGCTGATGCTTTCAACTTGACCAGAATCTCACCTTCTTTTGGCTCTGGAATTGGTGCCTCAACAACCTCAATGCTATCTTTTCCCAT
>JAKSBP010000276.1 GCA_022361035.1 Clostridia bacterium | reverse complement strand
GACTTCGAATCTAGGCGTCGGGGGTTCGAGTCCCTCAGGGCGTACCAAAACTAAAACCTTGATTTTTCAAGGTTTTTAATTTTTTTCATTTATCCATAGATTCAATTTTTCGTGGGTTTAAAGGTAACGGTTTTTGAAAATTAAAGCTTAATATTTTTGCTTCTTAGCCCATTTGATTCCTTTACATTTTCTCTAATTTTTTTTATTAATTCAGTATTTTACTTATATCCATTTCACACATGTTTTTTTACAACAAGACAAAAGTGCTTAAAATGTGATAATAGACTATTTGCTTGTAAATAGATATAATATCAGTAGACAAAACACCTACAGAGTTAATTAAAGTTATAGAAAAAATGAGAGATAACAAGCAATGAGGGTTGTTATAATAGCATCGTAGGTTTTGATGTTTGGGAAATTGATTGGGATGAAGGTTTAGGTACTGAAAAAGCTAGATCTATAGGTGATGTAAAGTCTAAAGCCAGTAACTCACTCTTGCACATATAGAATGTATGTAGACTAAGTTTTAAATATATGTTAGTGAGGTATTAAAATGAACGAACTTCCAGTAAATGAAACTCCTTGGTTTCATGATATATTACCAAGTATGATTTTGATTTATTCTTTTTACATAATAGTTATTCTTTTGATTATTATTACATCAGTAGTAGTAGTCAAAAAGCTATCAAATGTTGAAAAAATTCTTAATCAAATATTAAAAAAGTAAGCTTTATAAGTTTTTTTATAGGGATACAACTTATAATTTACGAACATGGTGAAAAGAAGAAAATCGGAAAAGTTATATATACCCTTAATTATTTTTGAGCTTATTTTATTAAAAACCTTATTTACCACCTCTAATGACCTTAAGTGCTATTTCTTGATGTTCAACCCTAGATTTCAATTCCTTTACATCGTCTTTTAATTCATTTATTCCCTCAATACTTTGCTTATATCCATCATAAAGAGCTTTATGATTATTGTCCATTTTGTTTTCTAGTCTAACAATGTCCTGTTTTACATCATTAATATCCTTGCGAACTTCTTTAAATCCATTTTGCATTTCATTACACACATCTTTAAGTCCACTTTGCATTTCATCACGCACGTCCTTAAATCCATTTTGCATTTCATTATACATCTTTTCAAGTAATTGGAATGTCTTATCTTCCATGGTTATCAGCTCCTTTAAAAATATTTTATCATAACTTTATAATACATAAAAGTAAATTTAAAAACTAAAATCCTAAACTATAATATGGAAATAAATAGCAAAGTCTGTATATGATTTCGACCAAAGGTAAAGAAAAAACACGAACGCATATTTGATGCGGTTTAGAATTTAGGAGTTGGGGGTTCGAGTCCTTCAGGGTGTTCTAAAATTCAAAACTTGATTTTTTAGGGTTTTTTAATTTTTTGATTTAGCCCTAGATTCAATTTTTTGTGGGTCTATGAAGTAATTAGAAAATAGGAATATATATTTACTATAATTTTAAATCTAAGCATTAAGTAAAATTATTAATTTATACCTATTTAAAAGTCCTGGAAGCATCTAGTATTTTAATAGGTATAAATTAAATTTTG
>JAKSBP010000146.1 GCA_022361035.1 Clostridia bacterium | reverse complement strand
ATAAAAAAAATACCTCCGAGTAGATAGTGTGATTTTTATTAATTACACTGTCTACTTTGGAAGTATCATATCATAAGTTGCTCTTTTTACATTATAATTTAATGTTCTGGGATTTCAGTTTTTTATTAATATACCTTTCAAATACCGCCTTTATAACAGCCATTATTGGAACTCCTAAAAACATCCCCACAACACCGAAGATACCACCGCCAATTATTATTGCTAAAATTATCCAAAACGGAGATAATCCAACCTTATCTCCCAATATCTTCGGCCCTAAATAGAGACCATCGAATTGTTGTAACAATATCATAAAAACTAATACCCATAAAGCTTTTATAGGGCTGACAAAAAGTGTAATTATCACCGCTGGTACTGCACCAATAAAGGGTCCAAAATAGGGAATCATATTTGTAATCCCAACTATTAAGCTTAAAAGCAATACATAGGGAGCTTTTATAATTAATAATCCTACAAAGCATATAACTCCAATTATACATGAATCTATAAACTTTCCAATGATAAACTGAGAAAATAGCTTATCAAGCTCTACTCCAAAGGCTATAAGGTCATTAGCCCTTTCTTTATTGAAGAATGCATAGACTATTTTCTTGCTGCCCCTAATAAACTTCTCCTTATCCTTTAGGAAATAGATTGATATTATTGTGGATAAAATTATCTTAAAGAATGTAGAGGTTAGGTTTATGGCCTGGGATACGGCAGCAGTTAGTATATCATTTACATAGGTAGAAACTCTACCAATTAATCTATCAAAATTTTCATCTAGATATGGGGTTATTCCATATCTATCAACAAGCTGAAAGTTTGTAATCTGTTCCGTTATCCATATTTCAGTTTGCTCAAAATACCATGGTAAATTCTTAATGAGCTCACCAATGTTATTGGCTATACTAGGTGAAATTATAGTAATAAAAATTGTTACTATTCCTATTACAAGTAGATAGATAATTAATATTGTCCAACCTCTGGACAGTTTAAATTTTTTTTCTATAGTTCTCATTAGAGGGTTAAGAAAATACGCTATGGCAAAGGCCCAAATAAATGGGCTTAAAATTGACAATAGATTGTTATTTATAAATAAAAAAATATCTACTTTATCAATAACTTTATGTAATATAAAGGCTATAATCAATAAAGGTATTAATTTAAAGTATGGTATCTTTTTTCTATCTACCATATTAGTCCTCCCCACATGTAGATTCATAATAAATTATAACATAGGTTGGCATATTTTAATTAAGAATTGTCAAGTTTTTTTAAACTATACTATAAAAAGCTGTTAGTAACTATACATAACAGCTTTTTACAAAAAATTCATAAAATCTCTCATCTCATACTCCCACTCTTTTTGAATATACTTTCGAAAAATTTTTTAAATAAACTAAGATTTTCTCCAGAGGAAACTATAAAGCCAGAGTTTCGTGGAATAATTATAACTCCAATTCTATTAATGCCATTATATAAATCCTTATATTGCAATGTTACCTTACTTCCCCCTTGACCTAAGCCTTCAATAGTAAGATATTTAGGAAATTGATTTAAGACATAGTACAAGTCTTCCTTCTCGTTAATGGAGTAATTATTTGCCTTAAGAATAACAAATCCTGGTTTTATCCCCATCTTTTCTCCAATACTATCCTTTTTAATATCTAGAACAGTAAGGCCCCTATGATATTTTCTGTAAATAGGCCTTCTGCTTTTTTCCTCCTTCTGACTATATAGAATAAGGGCTTCATGGGCAATAGGTGCAAATAAAGCAGCTATAAACTTGAAGGCATATACATAGGTAGAAATACCTGCAAGAATAAGAAGGATTATACTATAGCCCGCAAGCCTTAAGGAGGATTTTTGACTCTTCTCCTTTGGTGAAGATGTTATAGCAATATCTCCATAGCCTAGGGCAGCTATAACAACCGTTGGCAATATAGTGATATCATTAAGGTTTAAATCTGGAGAAATAAAAAGGGGCCACCATCCAGGTAGATTAGTCTCTGTAGAACCACTTAAGAGCACCAGTAGAACAGCAAAGGGTATTGGCCAAAACCTTTGTAAAGTAAAGCCTCCAATGGTTCCATACCTATCGTGTTCAAGGAACACTGGGGTCGGGTCACTATGTCCGTCTATCCATATTAATATACTTTCAATAAGATGGAGAATAGCCACTAATGCAATAATACTCGAAACATTTAACTTGGGAAATCCAAATATAAGGCTAAAAATAGATATAAGTCCTCCAGCGTAGGAAAAACAAAGATATCTTACATTAATCAGCATCAAAAGAATAGCTAGAGGTAAGATAAATTGAAGATCTCGAATCTCAATAGCAATTCCTAAAATTGCTACAACTACAGTTCCCAAAATACCACCAATCATTCCCACTCCTAAGGATGCTAGTACCCTTTTATTTGCCGTAGTCTTTTCTTGACCTAAAAGCCTCTTTTCCATCTTAGCTACTCTTCTATATTGTATATATATTAAGGATTGTACCACCCAAAAAAGTGGATTTACTAATATTGTTAAGACTGATTTTAAGGATATCATTAAAAACTCTACCCATCCCATTAATCTTCTCACCTACTCTTAATGAATAAGTATACCCAAATATTTCCCGGGCAAACATACCATCCCACATTATTCATAAAAATTTAAACTCCACTCCTTTGCCAAGGCCAGGACTCCAGACTTCAGATGGAAACTTTACTCCACATGCATAAGGAAAGCAAAATCCCCACTTGTAGAAGGGGGAATTAAAAGAATCAATAAAAACCCAAGGCCATTAGAGCTTTTTCATTTTAAATCTACAATATAGATAAACGCCAATAAAAGTAAATAAACGAAAGTAGACTCTGAGGTTTCCTTTTGAGCGATTTTTATGAACCTGTTTAACCTCTAATTATTATATTTAAAACAGGTTTATAGCATGAGCTAAAAGGATTCTCAGTGGCTACTTGAGTAAGTTTATTTTCACAAGTGTATATCTATAATGGGATTATAAACTCTCCTCTAAAACTTCAAGTGCTTTTTGTAACTGTATATCTTCTTCATCACTTAAATCAACTTTCTCTTTTAATTCATCAGGTAATTCAATAACTATATCGGGTTTTATACCCTTTCCATGTATATAGTTACCATTTGGTGTAAAGTATTGAGAAGTGGTAAGCTTAAATCCAGTTCCATCGGATAATGGTCTAAATACTTGAACTAGACCCTTACCAAATGTAGTTGTCCCAACAATTTTACCTGACTCTGTATCCTTAACAGCACCAGTTAATATTTCAGATGCACTAGCACTTCCTTCATTTACTATTATTGTAAAGGGATAGTCTACCTTTTTAGCATCTGACTTCAAGTATTCCACATCACCAGCTCTATTTTTAGTATATACAATATTCTGCTTACCCAGCAATTCATCAGCTATTTCTACACATTCCTTTAATGAACCCCCAGGATTATTCCTCAAATCTATTATCAATCCCTTTAAGTTTTTTGCTTCTAAATCCCTTAGATGACTTTTAAAATCCTCGGCAGTCTTATCATCAAACATAGTTATTCTTATGTAGCCAATACCATTATTAATCATCCTAGATTTTACAGTTTGAAGTCTTATTTCTTCCCTTTCTATTGTAAAAACAAGGGGTTCATTTCTATTTGCTCTTAGAATAGTTAAATCCACCTTAGTTCCCGGTTTTCCCTTCATAATTGAAATTGCCTCATCAAGCTTATCCGCTGTAACCTCTCTATCGTTAACCTTTACAATCTTATCTCCACTAATAATTCCCGATTTCTCCCCAGGAGTATCTTCAATAGGTGCAACCACTGTTATATATCCATCTGCCCCTGGAGTAACTATTATCCCTATCCCCCCATAGGTTCCATGGGTTTGAGTCATAAAGCTATCCATCTCTGATTTATTCATATATTGGGAATATGGATCTTCCAAAGCTGTAAAAAGACCCTTTAATATACCCTCTTGAAACTTATCTTCCTCAATAGATTGATAATAGTTATCTTCTATGTATTCCTTTAAATATAATACCTTTTTAAATTCATTTTCTATATCCATCAGTTCATCATACTCTTCCTTAGGTAAATAAACCTTATTTCCAAATTCAATGGATATAATATTACTTAAAACAAAGGTTCCTAAACACGTAACTATAATCAAAGCAATAGCACCAACAAAGGCAGTTGTCTTTTTAATCACCAATTTCACCTCTAAGTCATTTTTATTGAAATAATAGTTTAAGCCACTTGATAAAATTCCATAATTAAGTCTATCATGTTAATTATCAAATATACAATATCCTAGGGAACATAAAATTAAACCTACAATTATGCAATTTACCACTTAAGTAACCTATAATATAAGAGGCACAAAAAATACCTCGATATCTTATTCTATTAATTTTCATTATCCATTATACCATCTTTACTTCCATTACTCAAAAAAAACTCCTGCTCTCGGAGTAGAGAGAAGGAGTTTTTTCATTATTGTTTTTTAAGATATTTTAGAGGATCCACATATTGACCGTTTTCACGAACTTCAAAATGGAGGTGAGGTCCAGTTGACATTCCTGTACTTCCAGCTTTTGCAATGATATCACCCTTATTGACCTTCTGCCCTTCTTTAACTACTAGCCTAGAGTTATGGGCATAGAGGGTTACTATTCCGCCACCATGATCAATCATCACAACCTTACCGTAACCTCCTAACCAACCGGAGTGCATAACTCTACCACTTTGGGCTGCACCTATATTCTTGCCGGTAGGTATCCTTACGTCTATACCCGTATGCAGCTTCCTCTTCCTTAAAATCGGATGTATTCTATAACCAAAGGGTGAAGTAATTGTATAGTATCCCGGTGCTGGCCATACCATTTTTCCACCTACATATTTTTGTGCTGACTGCTTCCTGATTATTTCGCTTTTGATTTTATTTGCTAAATCATTTAGCTTGTCCTCTTCTTTTTCAAGACTCTTATGGTCCTTTTGAAGCTCTTTCTTTACCCTTTGCATTTCTCCTCTTGAAACCTTTAAGTTATTCTGCTTGCTTTTTGAACTATTCATTAGTTTAGCAAGGTCAGCCCTCTGAATTTCAAGAACAGCCTTCTTCTGCTCCATTAAATCCCTCTGCTCTTTTAAATACTTTATTAAATCTACGTCATGATTAAAAATCCTCTTAACCATATCTAATCTAGCCAATAAGTCTTCAAAATTAGCAGAGCTGAGGAGTACCTCAATATATCCTATATCACCATTTTTATACATTACCTTTAGCCTAGAGTTTAATGTGTCCTCTTTTGTCTCTATATTCTCCTCTGCAATAATCAAATCTTTTTTTGTAGTCTCAATTTTATTTTCAGTTTCTACTATACCTTTATTTATCTCTTTGATTTCATTTTCAAGTTTTTGAATAGTATATTCCAAGTTTCTTATTTTTTGGGTAACATCCTTCTGTTTCTTTTCGTTTGCCCTTATATCTTTTTTAATTTCGTTTCTATTATTATTAAGATTCTGTAGTTTATTTCGAAGATCTGTAATGTCAAAGGCAAGTACTTCCAACGCCATTACTGATATTATTAATGGAACTATGCAAGAAACAAATATTTTCTTGTGCTTCATCATTTCCAATATCCCCCCTTGAAATCAAATATATTTAGAGTACTGTACTTTATTAAATTAAACTTTCTTCTTGAGTATATATTGAGATTAAGATTCCAGGTAATTATTTGCCTTAAATCCTATATCTACCATTAAACATTGAGATACTTTTTCATAGAAGTAATACTACCTAATGCACCTATGCCGCAACCTAAGACTATAAATATAATCAGTAGATTGTCTAATACTTGTCCCACAGGTATTAGATATGTGGTCATCATTACATAAAGATTTGCATTTGCAATATTATAGAGATATCTATATGTAAAAAAGATTAACAGCAGGGAAAATACAGAACCAAATAAACCTAACAGAGTTCCCTCAACGAAAAAGGGCCATCTTACAAACCAGTTTGTAGCTCCCACATATTTCATTATATTGATTTCCCTTTTACGGGCTGCAACTGCAAGCTTTATAGTATTACCTATTATAAAAATAGATATAGCAATAAGAATTACTATGATAATCAGTCCCACAACTTTAATGAAATTTGTTACATCAATAAGCTTCTCTACTATGTCCTTGTGAAACTTTACATCATCTATATCTTCAATAGATTTAATTTCTTTAACCACTTCTTCGCCATTTTCAATATTTTCTAGATAAACAACATATGAATTAGGTAATGGATTTTTTTCAAAGCCTTCTAACAGATATCCTTGATCCCCCCACTGCTCCTTCATTTTTTCGAGGGCATCCTTTCTTGATTCAAAGGTTATATCCTTAATACCTGATATTATCTTAATTTCATCACCTATCTGTTCTATTCTTTCATTACTAATTTCATCCTCTAGAAATACCTGTATGGAATCAAACTGATCTTTAGCTCCCTGGGCTAGGCTATTTATATTAAATATTAATATAAATATCATGCCCAAAATAATTAATGTTGCTGTAACGGACCCTATAGAAGCAATGCTCATCATTCTGTTTCTCCAGAGGTTTTTAAGTGCTTCCTTTATGGTATATCCTAAAGTCCTAATCTTCATAACCGTAGCCACCCCTTTTATCGTCCCTTACCAAAACGCCCTTTTCCAATGCAATAACTCTCTGCTGCATCATGTTTACTATTTCTCTATCATGGGTAGCCATGACTACTGTTGTACCTCTTCTATTAATTTGTCTTAAAAGCCTCATAATCTCCCAGGAGGTTTCAGGATCCAAGTTCCCAGTTGGTTCATCGGCTATAAGTATAGGTGGATTGTTTATTATTGCCCTAGCAATGGAAACTCTTTGCTGTTCTCCACCTGAAAGCTGGTCGGGATACATCTTTGCCTTATTACTTAGTCCAACAAGACTAAGCATAGTAGGTACATTTCTTCTTATCTCCTTAGGGGTAGCTTCAACTATTTCCATAGCAAATGCTACATTCTCATAAACTGTTTTATTTTCAAGCAACCTAAAATCTTGAAATACAACTCCAATTTTTCTTCTAAGGTATGGAACTTTTCTTCGATGAATACCATTAATGTTCTGGCTATCTATCATAATTCTACCCTGAGTAGGCTCTGTTTCCTTTAAAAGCATTTTAGTCAGAGTAGATTTTCCCGCACCACTTGGTCCTACTAAAAATACAAATTCACCCTTGTCAATTTTTATATTTATATTTGAAAGGGCTTTTACTCCATTTTTATATCTTTTAGAAATATTTTTTATTTCAATCATTACATCAACCCCTAACACTATTTCTATATTCGATAAATCTCTTCTATTTCCTCCAACTTTTTTTGTATATTTTCTAGTATTTTTTTACTATTTTGCCTACATTTCTTATTATAATATTAAAATCATCAAAAAAAAATCTTAAAAAGAAATCTTTTTCAAGATTCCTTTTTAAGATTTTTTAACATTTAGCCATTTAAAGACAAATATATTATTTATCTCATCTTGTTAACAAAGTTAACAAGATGATAGGCTTTAACAAGCTTTCAAGTTCAAGGCACGCTGAAATCGAGGAGCGGAGCTTGCTCTACTGCAAGTGAGCACCGGAGATTTTAGCAGAAACAAAGAAATTGGAAGTTTGTTAACCGCCTCAGATAAATATATT
>JAKSBP010000277.1 GCA_022361035.1 Clostridia bacterium | reverse complement strand
TTTCCTTTAGAGCGATTTGTATAAATCTGTTTTACCTTCTATTACTTATCTCTAAACAGATTTATAGCATGAGCCTAAAGGATTCTCTGTGGTTGCTGAAGTAACTTAACATTCTCAATCACTCATCTATCTACCCTGTAAATATTTATATATTTGATAATAAATTTACATTTTATATATTTAAGTATTTACTATTTGTTAAATTGAGGTATAATGAAAAATAGCAAGAAATAAAAAATAATTTGGGAGGTTTTAGATTGGGCATGTTAGACTTTATTTATAAAAGACATAGCATTAGAAAATTTAAAGATGAAGCTGTACCTACTGAAGACATTAAGGAGTTAATAAAGGCAGCTACCTATGCACCTTCAGCTAAAAATATTCAAAATTGGCATTTCGTTGTCATTAACAACAAAGAAAAAATTGAAGAAATAGCAAAATTAGTTGAAAGAAAAAACGCCCTTTTGGCAAGTCAAACTAAGGATGAAAGTGTAAAAAACAATTTTGCAAAATATGTGAAATATCATACAGTATTTAGAAACGCTCCCGCTATGATTCTAATTTATGCAAGCCAATATAATCCAACTGGATTAGATGTTTTTAAAGATATTGGAGCTTCAAGTGAGGAAATACATCATTTACTTAGACCATCAGCAGGCATGCAAAATATAGGGGCTGCAATGGAGAATCTTCTTCTTGCTGCTGCCAATATGGGATACGGAGGATGCTGGATGACAGGTCCAAACTATGCCAGTAAAGAAATTGAGGAATACATAGGATTTAAAAAGGAAGGCTTTTTCCTAGCTGCAATGACACCTCTTGGTATTCCTGAAGACCGTGAATGGGTTAGTCCAAAGAGAAAACCCGTTGAAGAAGTGTTGACTATTATAGAATAAGAAATTATAACCACCCAAATGGGTGGTTATCTTGTTAACAAACTAGCAATTATCGTATCTGCTTTTATATAAAATCAATTTTTACTATGTAACAGTCATATAAGCTCAAGAACATTTAAAAGCTTTATGCAGTCTTTATATCCTTGAAAGTAAAGGGTTTCCCTTTCTATCCATTCGATTCTTCTAGTATCATTTTTATTTTTTAGAATAAATTCTCTATCTTCATCATTAAGTAACTTCAGTATTTTCCGAATCTTAATACTTTCTTCTGTATTATTTCTTAGTAATTCACTATACTCCCTATCAATGTCTCGTAAATTCCTCATTACTTCCTCATGAATATCGCAAAATAATTCTTTTAGATGATCTATATATTCCGTTGACATAAGTTCCCTCCTTGTGATAACTTCTTGAATTACTATCTCAAACAGGGTATAATAGATTTACCGCTATTCTTGATAGTGGGGCTTTTAGGAGTGGTGTTTTAACTTGACGGTTGCACCACTTCTATTTATTTACCCTTTAGGTCATCCTTTAACTTTTTTATTCCTCTTCTTGCTGCTTCCATCTGATTTACACTTTTCTCTTTGCAATACTGTTCTAAAATATTTTTGCTTTCTTCATCTAGTCTAACAGCAATTCTGTATTTTTTAGGATTATCAGTAGGACGACCCATTTTTTTAGTCGCCAATAATTCACCTCCTTGAACTTTTGGTCACCTTAATATTAACACTTTCGGTCACCTAAAGTCAAGAGATATTTGAATTAATCTATAATAAAAGCCCATAAGATTGTTAAAATCCTATAGGCTTTGCCAAGTTCTATAATAAAATCTTTTAAATTGGCTAGCAAAACTTTTTGTAAATCCTTCTCACTATATTCTACTGGTAAATCTAAAAAATCAAGAAGATATGTGTCTTTAAAAACACCTGAAACATCTTATGGTACATTATCTTGTATAATAAAGGTATTCTTTTTTGCAAGCACAGTTCTTTCATATACACAATCTGCAAATTTTTTTCAAGTTCTCGTTTTGTAAGTCTTTCTTTAATACTTTTGGCTTTAGATAAAATCATTAAATTATTTGTCCACCAAATTTGTGTCACCAGTGGTGACACAAATTCATTGTTACAATATGTTTCATAGAATTGCTTCATTTTTACTCTTCCATACAAAAAAGCCGATAAGATTATTAAAATCCTATCAGCTTTGCTTTACTTAAATAATTCATCTCCACCCTGTACTCCAAGTCTTCAACCTACAACTATTACACTTACGTTAGTAAGGAGTAACACTTAACATGGCAAAAGGCTATTCTCCTTTTGTGGTGTCCTTTAGTCTTTATTCCCTGTTTCCATTTATTTTTATCTTTACCTTCTTTATATTAATATTCTTTCCTGACCTTCTTAAAGCTTCCTCTGCCGCCATTATTATACCTGTACAACATGGTACTTCCATGTGAGCTACCACTATGGCAGTAATATCATTTAATTTAATTATATTTGTTAGTTTATCAATATAGAATTGGAGATCATCGAGCTTAGGACATCCAATTACAACTGATCTATCCTTTAGTAAATCTAAGTGATAATTTGGGTAGGCAAAGGGAACACAATCTGCTGTTATTAATAATTCCTTTCCATCAAAAAATGGTGCTGATTGAGGTACTAATTTAAGCTGTACAGGCCATTGACCTAATTGGGGTCTTATTTTTATCTCCACATCACCATTAGAAACTACTGAACTATTTCCTTGGCTTATATTTCTCTTTATGTCCATAGCTCTACTTCCAGGACAACCAGAGCTGTGGATTTTTTTTGGTTTCTCTATGGCTTCTTCCATTTTCCCTAAGTGCTTTTCTACTGGTACACTTTCAGGTATGTCTACTTCTCTCTCAACAATCTCAATTGCATCTACAGGACACTCACCGATGCAATTTCCTAATCCATCACATAAATTATCGGCTACTAATTTTGCTTTACCATCTATAATTTTTATTGCCCCTTCTGCACATTTAGGTACACATAATCCACAACCTACACACTTATCTTCGTCTATATTCACTATTTTTCTTATAGCCATTTAAATCACACTCCCTATCTATAATAATTTCTAATTAAATTATAATAGAAATTCAGATTAGCTTATGTGATTTATATCAAATAAATAAGATAATTTTAATCAAAATAATAAAAATATATGTCCTGAGTTTTAGTTTGTTAGTCAGCATCTATTTATATCATCTCTTTAGAATTTAAAGCTATATAGACTCCTAACCTCCTAAGGTTATGTCCTGACTATCATACCATTCCAATGCTTCATATAGATGATCTTTTTTAAAATCTGGCCATAAATCATCAATAACATAGAAATCTGAATATATGGATTGAACGGGTAAAAAACCACTTAACCTTCTTCTTCCACCCCACCGTATTATTAAATCTACCCTACTTATATCCGATGAATATATTCTATTGTAAATATTTCCCTTTCCTCTTTTTATATTTTCTCTACCTAGATATAAGTTCTCTAGGTCCCAGTGCCAGCCATAATTAACAAGAAAGTTAACTTTCAAGCCCCCTTTACCAAAATCTTGCCTTGTAGTATAGGGCTTTAATTCTTTAGGAAATTTAGGAGAGGCAGTATTTCCTACAACTAACAATGAAGCATCTTCCTTGGAAAGTGTTTTAACTGCTTTTATACAAGCCTCAGTAAAAGCATTGGTTTGTAAGCTAGGGCGTTTGGTATTATCTGTAGTAAAACCATAATAGGTTATTTCCTTAACTCCTACTTCTTTACATAGTTTGAAAAGCTCAAGACCGGGGTCTAATCCATAGTCATATCCCTTTTCCTTACCTAGTCCCATATTTACCGACCATCTTCTATTTCCATCGGGAATAATTCCTATATGTTCAGGAATTCTCATCCAATAACCTCCATTCATAGCAAAATAAAGATTCATAATCAGTATTTTTGTCAAAATAATGGCAATTTATACATAAAAGATATATTGATTAACTCTTTAAAACTATAAGTTCTATCAAGATTTTATTAGGGTTATAACGGAATTTAGACAGCAACCCTTAATTTTACTCCTCTTATTAAGTGCCTTTCTAAGACTTATAGCTGAAACTCGCAGCTAAATAAAAAAAGCCTAGCCCCTAGGCTAAGCTTAAAATTATTCTGTGTTATCACCTTTAAATTTTTTTATTGATTTACATCTGTATCAGTAGGAGGAGTGAAAGTTCTTTGGGCAAGCTCTTTATCAAGCATTATTAAACCATTAGCATTATCTCCTATCATTTTAATCTTTTGAATAATCTTATTAAACATATTCATTTCTTCTACTTGTTCATCTATAAACCATTTCAGAAAGCTGATAGTTGCATATTCTCTCTCTTCTTGAGCCAGGTCCATTAGCTTATATATTCTCTCAGTAACCAGTTCCTCATGCCCTAGTGCAATTTCAAATGCATCTAACAGTGACTCATATTCATTTTGAGGCTCATCATAGGCTGAGATTTTAACTCTACCATTTACTTCGTTAATATAGTTATAGAATTTTGAAGCATGAAACCTTTCTTCTTCACTCTGTACTAAGAAAAAGTTCTCAAATCCGTCTAAATCAAGGGATGCACAATAGGCTGCCATAGACAAATAAATATTAGATGATTCATACTCAAAATTCAACTGTTCGTTTAATTCTTTAAATAATTTTTCAGATACCATTTATATTCCTCCTTAAAATATTTAATTTATATTACCTTAAAATACAAAAATATTATAAGTTAACATATACACTCGATTTGAATATGCAAGAATATATCATTACAAATACTAATAATATATTACTTATAAAGTGTTTACAAGAAAGAAAACTTTCACAAACTAGGTTTAAAAGTTTATAATATTTATAAACCTAATATTTTATAATTACCCATAATAATACTATTAAACACTTTTTTAGTTTTAAAAAATGTAAAATATATTTTAATAGAACAAATCCTTAAGTACATATTCTTTTTAAAGGGAGGTATAAATTTATGATACCCATAAAGGAAATATTTATAAGAATAATTTTAGCGTGTTTTTTAGGTGGACTAATAGGTATAGAAAGAGAAAGCATAAATCGTCCAGCAGGATTTAGAACTCATATTCTTGTATGCATTGCAGCGACATTAGCAATGTTGACTGGGATATTTATGTTCAGTCAATACGGTAGATTTACGGATTTAGACCCTACAAGGTTAGGCTCTCAAGTTATTAGCGGTATAGGTTTTCTTGGAGCAGGAACTATCTTAAGGGAAGGTTTAACCGTTAGGGGTCTAACTACAGCTGCCAGCATTTGGGCAGTAGCATCCATCGGATTGGCAATAGGTAGTGGATTTTATCTAGGTGCTCTTATTTCAACAGTTTTTGTGTTGATTATACTTTTATTTTTCTCTAAATTTGAAAACTACATGAGTAAAAAACATAATGAGATTTGTCTTAAGATTATTGCTATACATCAACCGGGACAAATAGGAAAGATTGGTACCACCCTTGGTAAAATGAACGTTTCAATTATAAATATTAAAATTGAATCCATTAATGATGCTGCCATTTCAATTGCCTTAATAGTTAAAATGCCTAGAAATACAATGGTTTCTGAAATGATTGAAGAATTATTATCCTTAGATGGAATACAAAATACAGAGCTTATAAAATAAGATGCCGGTGGAGAAGCCTCATATCTTTTATTCTGGCTCCTCCTAAAAACTGCTTTCCCTTAAAAACCTATATTTTAAAAATTAATGATAAATTATAATATAACTCTAAGGCTTCCTTAACAATAAAAAAGTACAGTATTAAAACCACTGTACTTTTTTACAAATTAACATTAAAGATAGCTTTTAATTGATTCTGTTTATCTTTTATAAATCAATCTTCTTTTCCTAAAACTACCTCAATATTATACTCTCTATCCCTATTAACTAAGGGAATATATTTTTCCTTGATTTCATCTCCATTTATTAGTATTCTCTTAACCTTATTATTGACTCCCTCTGGATTTTTGACCTTTATCTTGTAGTTAGCTTTATTATATTTATATTCTATTTCATATTCTGACCATTCCCTGGGTATACATGGGTCTATAATCAATTTATCCTTTTCCTTTTTAAAGCCTAATATGCTCTCCAAACCTACCCTATACATCCATCCAGAGGTCCCAGTGTACCATGTCCATCCACCTCTTCCCACATGGGGATTTACTGCATAGACATCGGCTGCTACCACATAGGGTTCAACTTTATAGGTGCTACATTCAATGGGTGTTCTACTATGATTGATGGGGTTTATCATATTAAAAAGCTCCCAGGCCTTATTGCCATCTCCCATTAAGGCAAAGGCCTTTATTACCCAAGTTGCTGCATGGGTATACTGTCCTCCATTTTCTCTAACTCCAGGTACATAACCCTTAATATATCCTGGATGTAGGTCACTATTATCGAAGGGCGGTGTAAACAAGAGTATTAAACCCTCATCCCTTTTTATAAGATATTTCTCTACTGAATCCATGGCTTTAAGAATTCTATCCCTTTTTCCTGCCCTAGATATCACAGACCACGATTGGGCTAAGGAATCTATCATACATTCTGTGTTCTCTATTGAGCCAAGAGGCGTACCATCATCAAAATATGCTCTTTTATACCAGCCTCCATCCCAACCATTTTTTTCAATAGCATTGGATATTTTTTTAGCAAACTTTTCATATCTTTTTTGTCTATCAAAATCACCCATATCTTCACAAATACTTAAAAATTTCATTAAAGTATCATATAGAAACCATCCAAGCCAAATACTCTCGCCTTTACCCTTATTGCCTACGGTGCTCATGCCGTCATTCCAGTCTCCTGAACCCATAAGGGGTATTCCATGTTCACCAAACTTTAGCCCCCTGTCAATTGCCCTTATACAATGTTCATAAACAGTTCCCTTTTCTTCTGATATTTTAGGAATACCATACCTTTCATCTTCATTTTCAGCCAATGGTTCATCCTCAAGGAAATGAACCTCTTCTTTTAAAATATCCCTATCCCCGGTATGCTTTATGTATTCAGCAGTTACAAAGGGCAGCCAAAGTAAATCATCGGAGAACCTCGTTCTTATACCCTTTTCACCTACTCCAGGATGCCACCAGTGCTGCACATCTCCCTCAACAAATTGATGGGCACAATGCAGCAATATCTGCTCCCTTGCTGCCTCTGGCATAACATACATACTATTCATAACATCTTGGAGCTGATCCCTAAAGCCATAGGCTCCTCCTGATTGGTAGAATGCAGATCTGGCCCATATTCTACAGGCTATAGTCTGATACATCATCCATTGATTAAGAAGTAAATCCATGGATAAATCTGGGGTCTTTACTTTAATAATGCCTAAAACTTTTTGCCAATACTCTTTCACTTCAGATAATGAATTGTTACACTTCTTTATGCTTCTATACTTTTTCCCTATGTAATTTACTTCTTCTATCTCTGTAGATTGACCAAACAAAAATACTAATGATTTTTCTTGGTTTGGCTCAAGTATCACATTGACCTGTATTGCTCCACAAGGGTCAAATCCAGCTCCAACATTATTTGAAAGACCCTCTCTTTTTAAGGCTATTGGATTAATTAAATTATTTTTCTGACCAATAAATTCTTCCCTATCACCTGTATATGAAACAATCTTTTCTGAAGAGCTCATAAATGCCACTCGACTAGGGAAATCTGAATTATAAGAGTTTTTGAACATTAGTATCTCATTTACCTCTTGAAATTCAGTTTTTATAAACTGCTGCGTAACCTGTTCACTTGTTCCTAAAACCGGCCTTACATAATAGGTAAGCTTAAGCTTCCTTTTAACATTAGAAATATTTTTAAGTGTTATCATATTAATCTTAACAGGCTCTTCCTTAGTTGCAAAAACTGTCATACTTTGTTCTATTTGATTACTAGAATGTTTAAAGGTTGAATATCCTATTCCATGGATTATTGTATAGCCTCCCTTCTCCCTAATAGGAAGAGGAGTTATAGACCATAGCTTTCCATTTTCTTCATCCCTTATATACACTATTTCTCCTGAAGGGTCGGAAACTGGGTCATTAGACCAGGGACTCAGTTTATTTTCCCTACTATTTTCTGCCCAAGAGTATCCTGAGCCATTCTCTGTTATATTAAATCCAAACTTTCCATTTGAAATGACATTAATCCAAGGGGCAGGAGTGTTCAGATTTTCTTTAAGCTTAATCACATATTCTAAACCATCTTGAGTATATCCACCGTAACCGTTAAAAAATAATAAATCTGGGGTTTCTTCCTTACTAATACATGGGTATTCTGTTTTTTTAAATTCTTTTATTTTAGGAAGATTTAGACCCATTTTCTCAAGCTTTATCTGAGACTTTAATGGTCCCTTATTCCCACTCAAAATTATTCTAGCTACTGTATAAAACAAGATTTTATCTTCCTGAGGCATTGAATTTCCTCTTCTGATAAATACTCCTCCTGGTCTATCCATTATATGGTTACCATATTTTGAAAAAACTAATTCTTTCAGTAATTCTTGTAAAGGCTCAAAATAGTTACTCTCATCTTCATTTAAAATTACTAAATCCACTGATAATCCCTTCATTTTCATATATTCATGGGCTTTTAGAACTTCCCTTACTATTTCCGTTTCCTCAGCCTTTTTAATACTTGCAAGAATTACAGGTAAATCTCCCGATATACCGTATGGCCATAGTCCAGATTGACCCTTTGTATTTTGACTAATAACACCGATCTTTTTTCTTCTATTAGGGCTTAGAAAAACAACCTGGGATATCATATCTTCATATACGTCTATATCTTCAAGACTTAAATTAAGATATGATGTCTCCACCTGGCTCCTCACACTAGCTAATTGGAAGGCTCTTTGTATAGCAATACTATCATTATATTTTTGTGCCAGTTCAATTGTTTTTTCCCTACTTTCAGCTACACCAGTTATATATGATACAGAAACAGACTTTCCTGGCTCTATCCTAACACTTCTCCTTAAACTCATAATAGGGTCTAAAACTGGTCCTGTAGTATTTTCTAAGGATTTTGTAAGGGATAGAGGATTCCAAATATTTCTACTCCTTCCCAGAAAATTGGCTCTATTGGTTTCATACTGAATACTACCCACTTTCTCCCCTTCAACGGTAACCTTATGGAGCATCCATATTGTATCCTTTCCTTCAAGCCTAGGTCTCCTTGATGTAATTATACTATCATATTGTAGAATTGCTTCCGTTCTAATAAATAAATTGCTAAACGCGGGGTGGGCAACATCGGCTGCCTGAGGAGCTAGTATGGTTTCTAAATAGCTCGTTAATTCAATTAAAACTGCTTCACTGCCATAGTTAGTTAAGGTTACTTTCCTAATCTCTACATCATCTTCCGTTGAAACAACTATTTCCATCCGTGTATTAATATCATCCTCGCTTCTTTCAAATTCTACTTTGTCTAAAGAAAATTTAACTCTGTATCCATCGGGTTCAAAATTTAGAGGGTCATGGGTTGTAGACCATACCTTATTTGAGTTTAAATTTTTTATAAAAATATAGTTTCCATATCGCCTTACCAGAGGGTCCTCTCTCCATCTAGTTATTTGGATATCATCTCTTTTACTATATCCACTACCACCATCAGTAATTATAGTGGAATATCTTCCATTTGTTAAAATATGGCACCTGGGAATGGGGACTCCAAGTTCATTAAATTCCCTTTCAAATTTAACGGGCTCATTGCTCTTTTCTCTAAGGGGCTCAATGATATCTTTATATTCTTTAGTAATAATTGTCCTTATAGGTATTTTTTCTTGAAGCAAGATATTAGCAGATTCAATAGCTACGTCACGATGGAATCTCCTTTGCATAATGTTTTCATTTATAAAATTGTTCAGGGCTATAAAACTCATACCTTGATGGTGGGCCATGAAACTCTTGATTATAGCTTTTTTGTGACCAAATTCAAGCCTATGTATAGTATAGTCAATTGCTTCATATAAACCATAATCTCCCTCTACTCCATCGGCCATAAGCCTCTCAATGTTCTTTATAGCATCTTCCTTTCCATAGGGAAGAGCTAGGATGGTAGAGTATGGAGATACAACCATATCATTCATCAACCCTCTTTTTAGTCCCAAATCCGGAACTCCAAATGCCTTGTATTGATAGTTCAAATTCATATCAAAGGCATAATATCCCGATTCTGATGTACCCCAAGGCGTGTTCCTTTTATCACCATAATTCTTCTGAGCCTTAACTACCGTTGAATAGGTTTCGTCCAATAATGTATTCTTATAATTCTTCATAATAAGTGGAGGCATTAGATACTCAAACATAGTCCCTGTCCAGGACACTAAAGCCTTATAATGACTAATTTCCGATAAAGCCCTTCCAAGTTTAAACCAATGTTTTTGTGTAATCTGTCCCTTGGCAATTGCTATGTAGCTGGCTAATCTAGCCTCTGAGGCCAATAAATCATAGTATGAATTTGTTATTTTTTCTTCTATAACATCATATCCAATGGAAAAAAGATTTCTCTTACTATCATATAATGGGGTAAAATCAATGTCATCTATCAGTTTTTCTATTCTTATAATAAGATTGTTAATAACTTTTAAGTTTTCTTCAACATTATTTTTAAGAAAATTTAACTCCTCATATATTTCAGTAAAGCTATACTCATCCCCATCCTTTTCCTTCTTCACCGCATTTATTAGAAAACTGTAAATATGCTGTAATTCTACTAAGGATACATTCTGCCCATACTTGTCTAAAACAGCCTTCATGCTATCATAAGGTTTTTTTTCAGCAAGATTCAAAAGCATCTCATGGGTACCTGAATTAATGAAAAACATATCTATTTCTAATCTAAAGGCTTCTATCATTTCTATAAATTTTTTCTCCCACTTACTATTACCATAATTACCAGTCAAAAGAGATTCAAGTATTCCCATATATTTTTCTAAGCTCATCTCTTCTTCTACAAAACTATCAATTAGTTTACTTAAAGTTTCATCCTTTTCCTCTAGTAAATCATAGGTATCTTTAATGCCAAGAAGATTGTTATTCAATATGGGAGTCTCAACTAGTTCACCAAGACCTTCCTTTAAAGCTATCAAATAACCAACATAGTTGCCGCTATCAACTGTTGAAATATAAAGGGGTCTTAAGACTTCCAAGGTCCTAGTGTCGTACCAATTAAATAAGTGTCCCTTCCAGGTCTCAAGCCTCTCTATGGTAGTTATAGTTTTATTTAAGAAGTCTATTAATTTACTAATTGAAATATATCCAAAATCCTTTGCTGAAAGTATTGAAATAAGTAAAAAACCTATATTGGTGGGAGACGTTCTATGGTCGATACCATTATTAGGCTCCTCTTGAAAATTATCCGGTGGAAGATAATTATCTTTTTCACAGGCAAAATCTTCATAGTATGCCCACGTCTTTCTAGCAATTCTTCTTAAGGTCTTTAGTTCCTTCTCATCTAATCCATTCCTACTATTAATTTCTTTGCTTAGGCTATGTATTATAAGGGGAGATAGCACCCATAATATACCTATTGGAACTACTAAGAAAGCATTGATTGCATTGCTATACAAAGATAGAACAACAGTCAATATTCCTATTGCTATTGATACCCTCATCCTCCTTACTGAACTCCTTATATCGTTGGTGAGGGACCTTTCAACATCGGCTGCTGTAACCCATTCTAAAAGGTTTTTTTGGGAAATAAACATTCTATAGAGTGTTCTTATTATCGCATCAGCCATCATAAAGGCGTGATGGGGTAAGAATATAAATGATATAACCATCTGATATAGAAACCTCTTTACTCCATAAAAAATATTTCCATTTACATTTTCTCTTACAACTTTATAATTTTCTGTAGTCAAGAAATTCATAAATTCTACTAATACAGGAAATCCAATTAAGAATATTGTAAGCATAAACCAATAAACTCCATTACCCGGCAATACAGTTAATCCAAGGATTAGTATTAACAGTTGTGTAACGGGAAGAAAGCTTCGTCTAAGGTTATCAAAAATTTTCCATTTAGCTAAGGAAGAAAGGGGATTATCAACCTTTTCCCCTATTCTATTTTCAACTTTTTTAGAGAGCCATGGTAACAATTGCCAGTCTCCCCTAGTCCATCTATGCAATCTCATAATATATGAACTATATTTACCTGGATATCTATCAATCAATTCAATATCTGTAGCTAGCCCAGTTCTTAGATAACTCCCCTCTAATAAATCATGGCTTAAAATGGAATTATCGGGTATCCTATTTTTAAATATGCTCTTAAATAGTCTTAAATCATATATTCCTTTTCCCGTAAAGCTCCCTTGACTAAATAGGTCTTGATAGACATCGGAAATTGCAGAGCTATAGGCATCTATTCCTCCCGGCCCAGCAAATATTCTAGTAAAGATAGAATAGTTTGCACTCTCAATATCTATACCAATTCTAGGCTGTATTATCCCAAAGCCCCCAGTCACAATTCCCTTTTCTTCATCGTATATTGCCCTATTTAGGGGATGACTAATTGCACCAATAAGCTTTTTCGCTGAATCAAGGATTAAATTTGTATCTGCATCTAAGGTGATTACATATTTAACTTTTTTTAAGCAATCAATATTCCCAGAAATAACATTATAAGAGGTATTTTTTGAACCCAATATGAGCTCATTAAATTCAACTAATGCTCCCCTCTTCCTTTCCCATCCTATCCACCTTTTTTGCTTATCGCTGTATTGCCTTTTCCTATGAAAATAATAAAATAAATCTTCCCTCGGTGAATATTTTCTGTTCAATTCCTCTATGCCCTTTAGAGCCTCATCAATTATAGGTTGGTCCTTTTTAGTTATTTCAGCATGGGAATCCTTAAAATCTCCAGCTAAGGCAAAATACAAATTTTTCTCCTTATTAGCTAAATAGTATATCTCCAATTTTCTTATGAGCTCCCTAACAGTCTTTACCGATGGAATCAAGGTAGGTATAACTACTATAGTAGCTGCTTTTTCATCTATCCCATTTCTATATTCAAGCTTTGGGATAAAGTAGGGAGGGATAACCTTGGTAACAATCCAGTTTACAAGCTTTATTCCAATATCACTTATAGGAACCAGAGTAATTAATCCAACTAAAATTCCAGCCCATAGGTTAGAAATCCTATAGATGTAAGCAGCCAGCACAAAGGAGAATATGAATGTGAAAAGTGTAATAGGTACTATATAACTAGACAAGGAATAATTGTGTAAATATTTTCTTGATACCTTACATTTCAAATCCTTTAATAATTTTTCTTTACCTTGGTCTATAATATAATATCCAACATGACTTAACCTCTCGTCATTATCCTTATCATTATTATGACAATAATCTACCACACTTCTAGCTATCTTTGCTTCCGAAACTCCACACTTGAAGGAAATTTTTTCTATCATATGCCTGTAGTAATCTCGAGATTGAAAATCCATTTTCTCATAGATTTTAACAGGGTCTTCCCTGAGTATTTCTTCAACAATCGATAGTTTTTCAAAAATATCGTTCCAATCAATAATTGATATTACATTTAAGCTCTTTATTGAATTTCCTATGGAAAGCTTCTTATTTGCTTGATCCTTATGTTCAATTTCAACTACTTTATCTATGTTAACATCGAATTCCGTTAATTTTTTTTCTATATAATCTATAATTTCCCCTGACTCTATTCCTTCTTTTCTAAGCTTTCTTAAAAGGTGCTCAATATATGATGTATTCACTTTTTCCATTGATTCTAACTCGTTTTTTATTTCATTCACTATTTGTTTATGATTATCTGACTTTAGACTTTCAACCTTTGCCCAGTCCACTTGAGTTATATTTATTTGTTCACAAACATTCCTTATTATCTCAATCAAAGCTGTTCTAGCCATAAGGGATAGGGACCATATCTCTGCAATTGTTAATACACTATGTGTTTGATAGGACTTAACAAAATCTATAAGCAAATCTTCATCTAGCCTTCCATCGGTATGGGATATTAGTTCTAAAGCAATAGAATAGGCCCTTGGATATCCCTTTAAATATCCATTTTTTAATACACTAAGCTTTAGAAACTTTTCTCTGGACAGCTCCTGCCTAATAACCTTTACCTGTTCCTCTATTTTATAAAAATTATCTAATAGCCATTCAGATGCAGGAGACAGTTCCTTTTTTCTTTTATCCTCTTTACTTAAATACTGATAAATGGAACTAATTATTTTATAATTACTATTAAGTCTTGATACAAGGGGTTTAATAGACATGGGCTTTTTTGAAACTATATGAATTTTTCCTAGCTCCTCAGCATGATTTTTTAATTCCTCATTGTTTAGTCTTATATCTCTAAGCTCTATTCTTTCATTGGAATTTAAATGTGTTGATTTACTTAAAATCATAGCTTTTCATCCCTTTCTTCAAGGAAAATTTCTAAATTATTCTATAGGTAAGTATCCATAGCCATCAGTTTAAATCAGTAAGTGGTAACTTATAGCTTAACCTGATGCTTATGGCTAAACAAAACTAAACCTTAAGATAAATTTGAAAGAAAATAATGAAAACTTCTACATTTTTTCTTTCAAATTTATTTATCTTTAAAGTTGTTTTGTTTATATAGATAATTATCTTTTATAGAATCTATTTGCAGATTTAAATTACAATTACTTAAATCTTAAAAGCAGCAAAATGAAGTCTTTATTTAGTCAATAAATCTTCAACTTTTTGACTAAATAATGTTGAAAGTTCTTTAGCATATTCCTCTGAGAATCCCTCCGCATAAACTTTGAATACTGGCCTTTCATTATCGGGTAAGATTAGTGCCCAACCCTTTTCATTATTTATTTTTATTCCTTCAAAAAGCTCTATATCCTTATTTTTATGTTCTACAATTATCTCTTTAATTACTCTTCCCTTATCCTCCCAATCGCACTTTATTTCATTTTCAACGAAATAATAATCAGGTAATTCATCTACTAACTCCCTTAAGGATACGGAACTCGATACTAGAAAATCAATTATTTTTCCTGCAGCTAAAATAGCATCAAAATTGAGTATATATTGCAAGAACATATCTCTATCATTGTCAACTGTATTCAATATTTCATTCATGATATGGGATGCAGATGTTTTTGTACGCACTACTTCAACTTCATACTCCTTAGCCATTTCCTCAATAATCTTAGGTGAAGTATATGGAACACAAATCCTTTTACTTCTTCCAATTTTAAGTAGTATGAGGGCAGATAATACTGTGTACATTTCTTTATCTATTATTCTTCCCCTATTATCTACTAAAATTAAATTTTCTCCATTTTGACTAAAAATTATTCCCATATCAGCTTTATTTTTTAAAACTTGAGTAGATATATATTTTAAGTATCTATTTACAGAACTATATTTGCTAACTGAATAGTCGCACTCCACTTGACATCCGATATTTTCCAAGAAGTGAGTTGTCAACTCTAAGATTTTTTTACAGTTTGAGCTTATCAATAGTTTAGGATTCTTTCTCTTAATCTGAGGAATATCATCTAATATCTCCCTACCATCATTTATATAGAAGGAGAAAAAGTTTTCTATTTCCATTACACTTTTCATTTTCCTTGCATTACATCTCTCAAAATCTTCTCTATTAAACAAATTCTCTATCTTTCTTTCTAAATTTCTATTTAAATTTGCTCCATTTTCATCAACAAACTCAACATGAATTTTATTTTCATTAGATGTATCGTTTCTAACATGTATACCACCCTGGGCTTTGTAATATTTTATTGCGTATCTATTTAAAGGCATGGGAATATCCTTTAAATTAATTACTCCCTTTCCTGTGGAAAGAATCCCTGATATGAGGGAATTTTGTATTAGTTTAGAGCTGTTTGAATGGTCAGCACTAACAACTATAATTCCATCTTCCCTAAGGTTTGAAGCAAAGGCTGAACCAAGCCTTGAAGCAAATTCGGGAGTAATATCTATATTTATGTGACCAGAAATATCCTTATTTCCAAAAATAGTTTTAGAAGCCTTTGTTCCCCACACTAAATTTTGATTAACGATAATATTTTCTCCTATGTTTTTATCTGGCCAAATCTTTATATTTGGTTTTACAACGGATTCATTAGAAAGAACTGTACCTGTACCTATTGCCGAGCCTTCTAAAACATTTGCTCGATCCTTTATTAAAACATTGTCACAGATACTAGTACCTCTGCAATGACTGTTTTTCCCAATTTTTGTCCTTTTCCATAGGATGCTCTTTTTTATAGTTGCTCCACTATCTATGTGACAATTATTTCCTATAACTACATAGGGTCCTATTTTAGCTAAATCCTTAATTATACAATTTTTCCCTATGTAAACTGGAGGAACAATGGTAATATTTTCCCCTAGTTTAGCCCCTTCCTCTATCCATATTCCCTTATCTATCTCTTTACAATCCATATTAAAATCTACTCTACCGTCAAGTATATTAAATTGTGCCTCTTTGTAAGTATTGAGGTCCCCAATATCACTCCAATAGCCTTCAGTGACGTAGCCATACATAGGTACGTTATCATCTAATAATCTTGGAAACAAGTCTTTACTAAAGTCAAAATTCTCACCTTTTTTATAATAATTTAATACCTCTGGCTCCAATATATATATTCCTGTATTTACGGTATCACTAAATACTTCTCCCCAACTGGGCTTTTCTAAAAACCTTATTATTCTGCCCTCTTCATCGGTGATAATAACCCCATACTCTAATGGTATGGACTCCTTCTTTAAAACAAGAGTTGCTTTAGAGTTTTTCTTTTTATGAAAATCAACTATTTCCTTTATATTTATATCTGTTAATGCATCTCCACTTATTACTATAAAGGTCTCATCTAAAAATTCACAGGCATTTTTTACACTTCCTCCTGTTCCAAGTGGTACATCTTCAATGTAATAATTTAGATTTACACCTTGCTCGCTTCCATCGTGAAAATAATCCGTTATAACTGAAGGCAAATATGCCATTGTAACCGCAATATCATTTATACCATATCGTTTTAATAGTTCTATAGAATATTCTATTGTAGGTTTATTAAGAATTGGAACCATAGGTTTTGGTAAATCACAAGTAAGAGGTCTAAGCCTAGATCCCTTTCCACCTGCCATAATTACTGCTTTGATAATAACCACTCCTTTAATCCTAATGATTATACTTTCAATAGATGAGGAAATTACATAATTCTAACTTGTCTGGGTTGCATATGCGAATATCATCCTTAATTTAAACATTTGGAATAAAGCATATTTCTGTGGTATAGTTCCCATCATTTCAACACTATATGCAGTAGTAAGTTTTTTAAAATAGTAATTATGCAATTTGCTCAGATAAAATACAAAAAAAAACCACATAGTAGTTGGGTTTTAATTAATGTATTAGTTATTATATGTACATTTAAAAAAATTATTCTTATCCTAAATTTTTTTTACATATTTTACTATAAAAATGTAAAAGTATTCATTGCTTTTTAGAAAATCTATTTTATATTTTAATGACATTATCTATAGATAACAATTATAAAATTTACTCTATCTAAGAAATTTTTTAATATATATACAAAAAAGTTGTACCCCTTAGTAGAGAATACAACCCCTTTTTCTTTTACAGCGTCCCTTACAAAAGTTACTTTTATCCACACAAAGTACATCTGTAGAGTCACACTTTGGACATTTATGAATTTCATTTTCATAGGGCTCACTATAAATATTCCCACAATTTTCACATTTATACTTACATATATTAAATGTGTAATTT
>JAKSBP010000246.1 GCA_022361035.1 Clostridia bacterium | reverse complement strand
AATCTGTTTTTACCTTCCTATTACTTATCTATAAACAGATTTATAGCATGAGCCTAAAGGATTCTCTGTGGATGCTGTAGTAAGTTAACATTCTCAATCACTCATCTATAATAGCTACTGCACTAAAACCTTGCTTGGATTTTCTGCATTAAATGTATGCTTTTTATGGGATATGGGAACTTCTTCGCCTATTTCAGTTGTCTTTCCATTATAATATACGGTCTTCATAAAACCTAAGTCAAAATTAGGCTTAGTGATATATTCAATAGCAGCCTTTTCGTCGCTATAATATTTTGGAACGAAAGCTTCTATTTTATTACCATAATGGGTGTAAATATAATTGTAATCATTAGTTTGTTTGTTCCACAATTTATATTCCTGACTATATTCTATTTCCTTCATTTCTACCATAAGACTTTTATACCAATCAGTTTCTCCGGATTCAGAAGTAAACTCAATCTCATAGGTTTTATAAAACCACTTTTCTTTGTGTTTTTCAATTATGTTATTTGTACTATAATTACCCATGTTTTCTTCACCTGCCAATTCCGATGAAGAATCAAATCCAGCCATTAACATAGGATAAACTGGTTTTTTAATTGATGACCAAATATTGAAAAGAAAATTTTTTAAAGCTTCGGACGTTAATTCTAATTGATTAGTGGTATTTAATACCTTATTCAAATGGGTGTCTCCTTCTCTAAAAGCCCAGATAATTCTATAGTCACCAGTATATCCTTCTGCTCCAGAAGTCGATAATTCTTTACTAGGTTTCTTTCCTGGATTATCTTTTAAATATTCAATTGCTGCATTACCATGCAACACTATTTTTAATTTATGATTTTTGTAAATCTCTACTTTTTGTATTTCAAGCTTTGGAGAAGTATTTTTTTCTAATATTCTGCCCTTTTTATTCTTTTCTCTTTCCTTATTAATCTTTTTATCTACTCCAGTATATCCATTAAGAATATCTTCCACTTTACAAGTTGGTTTAGTAAAGTCAGCGAATCCTATAAAGCAAGATGCAAAAATCATTATGAAGTAAATGAAAATACTTATTATTTTTTTCACGTAAAATCCTCCTTCTAAATTTTTTGCATATCAAATTCTAACATAAATTTAAAAAAAATAAATATCTAAATTTAAAAATATTGATAAATGTAATGAACATGTAAAAATAAGAAGAATAGTGGAAAGGTAGCTATAGTATGTAAACAAAGGATACACATGACATTTTACCTAGACTATTAATTTAAATAAAAAAGTTAAATTGTAAAGACTCATAGTAATATTTAAAAAAATTTATAAATTGTATATATTTTACTATTTTTCAAATAATATAGCAAATTATTTTTTTATAGAGTATTTTTCTCTTATCTCTTTATAATATATAGATATCATAGATTATATGTTAAAATTTTTAAAAACTTGTAAATTTTATTTAATAGTTAAATTAACTACCAAATGTAGCTTTGACTATTAAGAATTGAGCCGATAATTGATAATAATAATCATTTACATTTACATACTCCTCTGATATACTATAAGTATATGTTTTTGGCATAAATTATCGCGGCGAAAATTTATGTTATGGAGATGATTTAATTGGCAAGAATGAAAGGACCGAGATTTAAAAAATGTAGAAGATTAGGACTCAATGTTTGTGGACATCCTAAGGCAATGAAAAGGGCGAACAATGGCCAATCAAGGACTAACAGGAAGCTATCCTACTATGGAATACAGCTTTTAGAAAAACAGAGGTTGAGGGGATACTATGAGGTAATGGAAAAGCAGTTTAGAAGATATGTAAAGGCTGCCATAAAAGACAGAGAAACTACGGGTGTTTCTTTGATTAGAAGGCTTGAGTGCAGACTGGATAATTTAGTATACAGGATGGGATTTTCAAGCTCTATCAGGCAGGCAAGACAAATGGTAGTTCATGGTCATATTTTGGTAAATGGGAAAAAGGTTGATATACCTTCCTTTGCGGTATCTGTGGGAGATGTTATCTCTTTAAAAGAAAAATCCCGTAAAAACGAAATGTTCAAAACTAATTTTCTTAATAATCTACTCTTTTCTTTACCTTATTTAAGTAAAAATGAGGCAGATTTTTCGGGGAAACTTGAAAGAAAACCTGAGCGTGAAGAAATCCCTATAGAGATTGACGATCACCTAGTAGTAGAGTTCTATTCTAAAATTATGTAAAGCTAGTAAAAGTGAATATACTTAAAAAATTACATAATTCTGATTTGCACAATTCCATCATAAAATAGCTTTATTTGAATCTTTATATGACAATTGTACAATTTACTTATTCAATCTTCAAAAAATATTATTTCAGACTACTTATAGAAAATTTAAAGACTCTTTGAGTAGTCTGAAAGCATATCTATTTATTATAAATTAATTTACTAATTTAACCCATTGCGTTAGTTCCTATAGCCGGGAGTTTTGATATTTTCTTTTAGTTCATGTAATAAACTTGTTTTAATTATAATTTTGAAGGTAAAAACAAGTTCATAAAAATCACTCAAATAAAATATCAAAACTCCCTTACACATTGTAAAATCTAGACACATAGTTTACTAGCACAAAAGGTGAATTTAGAATGACACTTTTCAGTTTAAATTAAAGGAGAATGTTAAATGGAAAGGGCCTATAGAGCAGATAACTTCTATTTTTGGGAAAACAAAATTAGAAATTACGATGAAATCTTATTTGGTAGTATAGATAAAAAGAGAATAACTAAGGATTCCATTATTATATATATTGGAATTTTAGATAGGGAGAAAGGCTTTGTTCGGTCCGGATGGAGCAGCCACGAAGATGTTAATACAGCCCTGGGTTTTTTACAGCATGTTTTTTTGCCCACATCATTTTATACATGGATAGATAGAGAAAGTAAAGGATTTTACATTCCTTTATCTCCCTTTGATGTTTTAAAGGAAGAAGTTTTAAAGCATGTTAATAAATCAGAGGATAAAGGGACAAATTTTGATGCCATAAGGATGGAGAGGGCATATAATTATTTAAACAGCATGTGGACACATGATAAGACTAAGAAAAATTTGAAGCTTAAAAAGTTTTGTAATGATTTTAATAATATGTGGGATGAAGATCCTAAAAGGAAATTATTTCTGAAGATATTTGAAAAGCCTGAGGAAATTGTGGATTTTATTCTTGAAAAAACCGAGGAAGAATTTGAAGAGGTAATTGAAGAAGAAATCGATATGACAATTGATGAGCTAAGATTTAGATGTGAGGATATATACGATAAACCGCTGATAAATAAGAACCTAATTGAAGTTTTAAACAATAAGATTCCCATATGGTTTTAAATTAAGGTTACAAGGAAAATGTACCTTGTAGCCTTAGGTGTATAGATATGTTTGATAGAGAATTTTTATTGAGCTAATGTAAACTATATAGACTAATGCCTAGGGTGTTACTCTATTCATATATTGAATAGGTTACCTTAATCTTTAAAGGTAGCCTTCTATTTATGCCAGTTATTCTGAAAATTGTTCCTATACTCTATAGGAGATACTCCTACTACATTCTTAAAAACTCTACTAAAATAATGCTGTGAACCATAGCCAACCCTTGCTGCTATTTCATACATAGGTGTTCTTAGAACATCGTTTTTTATGATTTCCTTTGCTTTAGAAAGACGAAGGTTTGTTAAATACTCAATAAAAGACATTCCCAACTCTTGCTTCATTAATTTGCTAATATAGGTCTTATTAATGTTAAAAATAAGAGCTACCTTGGAAAGATTAAGCTCGGAATCCGAATAGTTTTCGTCTAGATATTCCTTGACCCTAAGAACAATGGCAGAATACTCTAAGGGTATTTTTTTATTTTGATAATCAGAAACATTATATTGTAATTTAAATTCTTCATGAATTTTTCGCATAATATTTATAAAGTCAGTTCGAGGGACAGGTTTTAATAAATAGTCGTACACGTGGAGTTTCAAAGCCTTAAGTACATAATCAAAACTATCATATCCAGTTATTATTACTATCAGGGACTCCTTTGATATGTCCTTTAAGCTTCTGATAAATTCAAGGCCATTAATGATAGGCATATTAATATCAACTAAGCATAGGTTAGGTCTATACTCTTGATATAAGGCAATAGCCTCTAATCCATTTTTTGCTTCTGCTATCACCTCAAAGGGCATATCTAATTCGTCAATCCATTTTTTTAGTCCATGCCTTATCTTAGGTTCATCATCGGCAATAAGAACTTTCCACATATAATTACTCTCCCTTTAATATAATAGGACAGGTAAGGGTTGCAATCGTCCATCCTTTTTCACAAACTAAATCTAGGCCGTACTTTTCTCCATGTTCCATCTTTATTCTGTGGTTTACACTATATAATCCATAGCCTGTAAGCTCGTCGTCATAAATATCATTTTTTAAAGATTTTCTTATAAGCTCTAACTTTTCCTTGGGGATATCATCATTATTATTCATAATCTTCATAATGAGTTTTTCAGAGTCATGACAGATGTAAATAGATATTTTACCCTGTTCTGTCATCTTATCAATGCCATGAATTATAGCATTCTCTACAATAGGCTGAAGAAGAATCCTAATAATCCAACAATCTACAAGACAGTCCTCATAGGAAATCTCATAAATCAATCTATCCTCATATCGGGCCTTTTGTATTCTTAGATAGCTGTCTATGTGGTCTAATTCCTGCTCTAGGGTTATGAAGTTTTTACCATTACTAAGTCCTATTCTAAAATAGGTGTTAAGGGATTCTATCAGGCTTACCACCTCTTCATTATTATCGTCCATAGCCACCCACTTGATAGTATCTAGGGTATTGTATAAAAAGTGAGGCTTAATTTGCTCTTGCATAATCCTAAGTCTCATGGCTTTTTGTCTATATTTTGCCTTATCTAGTTTTTCTACCATTTGGTTAAAGCTGTGGGCAAGCTTTGCTATTTCATCCTTTCCTTTACTTTGCAGTCTAACGGCTAAATTTCCCTCTTCTACCTTTTTCATTAAACTTTGTAGCTTTTCTATAGGCTTTATAATGGATGTAGATATTATATTAAGTAAAATAACCATAATTATAATTAGAACAATACCAAAACCTATTAAGGAGCTAGGTATTTTATCAATTACATTATTCATATCATTCTCAGACACATAGTAGTTTAGGGTCCATCCCCTAGCGGAATCAATATTTGTCTCAAATACAATATTTTTACCCTCTAAACTTTTTAGATGGTTATTAGGCTCCATATTATCAATACTTCTATTTTTAACAAGCAGCTGGCCAACTCCATCATATACATTTATTTTAGAAGTTATATATAGAATTTTTTCTATGGGAACTTCAGCATATATATACTCTATATCCCTATTCACTCCTCCTACTTTATAGAGCATTACTACTATATTTTCCTTGGTATTTTCAGACTTTATAGGTTCACTTATAATAAATCTAGCATTTTCTCTTAATATGTTTTTATAGTACTTTTCTCTACTGATAGAACGTCCTATGGAATCAGTTCCAACCATATAGCCACCGAATTTGACAATACCCATATCGTAGTATATATTGCTTTTTTCTTCAAAAACGGACTTTATATATTCCCTAGCCTGAATGCCGTCCATATTTAGGGATATAATAGAGTGGGACATCATTTCCAGTTCTATCTTCCTTTGTTCCAGCCAATAGGATATCTGATTACCTCTGGCATTCACTAACTGATTAGTTAGACTAGCATTGAGGGGTGTAACTGTATCCTTGATTTCATCATCAATAACTAAGTAAAATAATATAAATAGAATTGCAAATATAACTATAACACTAACATTAATTTTTGTTTTGATAGATGATTTCATAGACATACCCCTTTTTTATTAATCCTATATCATATGGTGTTATATGTCCATAGCTCTCAGGCCAAACCAGCAAATGGTAGAGGAGAAGACCCAAATGTTTTCTTTCAGCTCCAGCCCTAAATCTATTTTAAATCTAAATAGTATAGATATTAAGGGGGAACTTTCATAAATCACATGGGTCTTCTAAGTAAATTTTTTTCTTTTAAAATCTATTTATTTTTTAAGTTATCTATAGCTATAATAACTATGAGGCTTTATTTATGTTCTCTATGAAAATTTTATT
>JAKSBP010000272.1 GCA_022361035.1 Clostridia bacterium | reverse complement strand
TAGATGAGAATATTAAAATGATTGAGGAAAAATATGATGTTCATATCGTATCCAGTAATGGTAATTTAATAATACTTGGAGAGGATTCAAAGATAAATGCTGCCAGTAAAGTTCTACAAAAAATGATTTCTATGATAAAATCGGGTGAAAAATTAGATAAGCAAAAGATAATGTATACAATTAGCCTTTTCAATGAAGGGGAGGGTCATAGAATCGATGAAATACTAGGAGATATAGTTTGTGTCACTGCTAGGGGAAAATATATTAAACCTAAAACCTTGGGCCAAAAAAAGTACGTTGAGGCCATAAAGAATAACGATGTGGTATTTGGAATAGGTCCAGCGGGAACAGGAAAAAGTTATTTAGCTGTGGCCATGGCAGTAAAGGCCTTTAAAAATAAGGAAGTTAACAGAATAATTTTAACTCGACCTGCTGTAGAAGCAGGTGAAAGCCTCGGATTTTTACCTGGAGATTTACAAATGAAAGTAGATCCCTACCTACGACCTCTATACGATGCATTGTATGATATACTTGGAGGAGAAACTTATTTAAAATATAAGGAAAAAGGAATGATTGAGGTTGCACCTTTAGCATATATGAGAGGTAGAACCCTTGATGATTCCTTTATAATATTAGATGAGGCTCAAAACACTACCAGGGCTCAAATGAAAATGTTTTTAACTAGAATTGGCTTTGGCTCTAAGACCATTGTGAATGGAGATATTACACAGGTCGATTTACCCAAGGGAAAGCAATCGGGCCTTAAACATGTAATGGAGGTTTTAAAGAATATAAGGGGAATTGAGTTTGTATATTTAACTAACAAAGATGTAGTAAGGCATGGTCTTGTACAGAAAATAATAAAGGCCTACGATTCATTTGAAAATAAAGGCAGTAGAAGAAAATAGATATGTAAATACAATTTGAGTTATAATGTATATATAGCCTTGTCTTTATGAAGAGGGGAGGAAACTTCGTGGCTTTTATTAAAAGTTTGGACAGACTGTTAAGAAAGGGCTTTGAAAATAAAATTTTCAAAAATAAAACCTTTAATATAATAATTTTATCCATATTATTTTTTGTTACGATATTTTTCAGCTTATATTCCACTGCTTCACCGAAAAAATATAATTTAAAGGTTGGTCAGGTATCTCCGTCTGATATTAGGGCACCCATAGATATAGAAGATAAAGAAGCGACTGCAAAGGAAATAGAAAAGGCCATTCGGTATATTGAACCTAAACAGGAAGTTGACCCTACAATTCAAATAAATATAAAGAGTAGAATCGGGATATTTTTCAAAAAAATTTATGAAATACAGGCTATACCCGATGCTACTAAAAATAATTTTGATCAAATTGTTGAGTTTTTAAATCAATATAATAGCTTTGATTTAAGCGAAAGTGATTTAGCTACTTTAATCGACTCTAATGAGGAAGTTATTAGAAATTTTGAAGCTTATACCTATGAGTTTATCGACCAAATAATGATAAAGGGTATAAAAAAAGAAGAGTTGGATAATACGAAAGAAAAGATTGAAGAATATTTTATGGAATTAGAGGGGATTTCTGAGAGGTTAAAGACAATAGGGATAAAAATAGTGAATAACTCGATTAAGGAAAATACATCCTTAGATGAAAAATTAACGCAGCAAAGGATTAATGATGCTATAGAAAGGGTAGATAAAGTTTTTATTAAGCAAGGCCAAATTATTGTTAATGAAGGAGAAGTAATAACTGAAAAGCACCATAGGCTTTTAGTGGATGGAGGCTTAATAAATCAAGAAAATAAGAGGGATTTTAAGCCCTTTTTAGGGGTAGTAGTTATTATTTTGCTCATTGAACTAATAATGTTTGCCTATATATATCTATTTAATCCTAGGTTAATTAATAAGGCATCCAACCTTTATTTAATTATATTAGTGTTTTTAATAAGCTTTCTTATGTCTAAGCCATTAAATAGTATATCCAGCTATCTAATACCAATATCTTCTTCTTCAATGCTAATTGGGATTCTCATAAATCCAACTGTAGCCATTGTTTTAAATATATTTTTAGCTGTATTAATTACCCTATCAACAAATAGTAACCTTATAATATTTATCATATTGTTAATTGGTGGTACTGTAGGTGCTATTAGTACATCAAACACCCATCAAAGGTCAAATATAATTATCTCAGGTTTGATAGTAAGCCTTACAAATCTGATTTTAATTGTTGGTTTAGGTTTGATTAATGGATTTGGAGCTAAGGATATCATTTTAAATGGATTCTATGGTATACTTAATGGGGTTTTTTGTGCTATATTTACCATAGGCTCTTTACCTTTATGGGAGTATATTTTTAATATTGTAACACCTATAAAACTTTTAGAATTATCAAATCCAAATCATCCTATACTTAAAAGGTTGTTATTGGAGGCTCCAGGAACCTATCATCACAGCATCATAGTTGGAAATTTAAGTGAGTCTGCGGCCCAGGCCATAGGTTGCAACAGTTTACTTGCCAGAGTGGGGTCCTACTATCATGATATAGGAAAGTTGAAGAGACCATACTTTTTTAAGGAAAATCAGTTGACTTCTGATAATCCCCATGATAAAATTTCTGCTCATTTAAGCTCAAATATAATCCGAAGTCATATCCAGGATGGTTTAGACCTTGCTGTGGAACATAAGATTCCTAGAGATATTATGGATATAATTGAACAGCATCATGGAGATACCCTGGTTAAATATTTTTATCACAAAGCAATAAAAGAAAGTGATGAATCAAAACCTACTACTACGAAGGATTTTAAATATAAGGGTCCTAAACCTAAATCAAAGGAAGCTGCCATTGTAATGATAGCTGATTCCGTTGAAGCTGCTGTAAGAACTTTAACTGAACCCACAAAAGAAAAATTTGAGGATTTGGTTCAAAAGATTATTGAGGGAAAACTAGATGAAGGCCAATTACAAAATTGTGATTTAACCTTTAAAGATTTAGAAATCATCAGAAAAACCTTTGTAAATATTTTACTAGGCATATTCCATGAAAGAATAGAGTATCCTGAAATAAGCAAGGAGGAATTGGGGGTTTCCAATTGATAAATTTAGATATTATCAACAATCAAAATAATATTGAATATAGCAATGAATTAATTACATTACTAAATAAGGTTGTCAATAAGTCTTTGGAAGTGGAAAATATTGATAAAAACCATAGAGAAATTGAGGTAAGCATTTCTTTTGTAAATAATGAAGAAATAAAGGGTCTAAATAGAGACTTCAGAGGCAAAGATAAGGAAACCGATGTATTATCGTTTCCTCAATATGATAGTACAGAAGTATTTGAACATCAAAATGATATATTAATACTAGGTGATATAGTTATATCTTTAGAGAAAGCTAAGGAGCAATCTATGGAATATGGACATTCCTTTGAAAGGGAGGTAGCTTTTCTAACTGCCCACAGTATGTTTCACCTGATGGGCTATGACCATGACACCGATGAAAATACACAATTAATGAGAAGTAAAGAGGAAAGGGTATTAGAATTATTAGGTATATTAAGATAATAATGGTGGAATATTATGAAAACAAAAAGAATAGTTGATAGTTTCAATTATGCTATTGAAGGTATTATTTATGCAATAAAAACCCAAAGAAATATGAGAATACATTTTATAATTGCTGTAATTGTATTATTTTCTAGTATATTTTTTAATTTATCTAAGATGGAAATTTTAGTACTCCTTATAACCATAGCCTTAGTAATTATTGCTGAAATGATAAATACATCCATTGAAGCCACTATAGATTTAATTACCGATAAGTATCATGAATTAGCAAAAATAGCTAAAAACGTAGCTGCAGGAGCTGTTTTAGTTTCTGCGGTAAATTCAATTATTGTGGCATACATTATATTTTTTGATAAGCTAGATAATGTGTCTAATATATGGATTGACAAGGTTAGAGACATGCCAATACACATTACATTTATAAGCCTTTTAATTGTAACTATTTTATCTATAGGCATGAAAGCTTATTTTAAAAATGGAACTCCTCTAAAGGGCGGAATG
This sequence comes from Clostridia bacterium, assembly GCA_022361035.1. Lineage (GTDB taxonomy): Bacteria > Bacillota > Clostridia > Peptostreptococcales > Caminicellaceae > JAKSBP01. Next base: position 3,276 of record JAKSBP010000272.1, on the reverse strand, counting down.
CCAAGTGGTCATGCTGCAATATCCTTTTCTATTTTTATAGCTGTAGTGTTTCTATCTCGAAATACTTTAATAATTACTTTAACATTTATTTTAGCTATTTTAGTAGTTCAAAGTCGTATTGAAGCTGAAATACATTCATTTATGCAGGTTTTAGTAGGCTCTTTACTTGGCGCCTTAATAACTTTGTTCATATTTCAATGGATATATTAATAAGTTTTATAATATAGGGGGAGTATTTATTACTCCCTTAGATTTTTGATAAAATTAGCAGGATGGTAGAGTGGCCCAAAGCCATCTAGTTTAAGGAATGATAAAATCCGAGGGGGAAACTTACTTTGGCTGTATAGATATACGCCAATAAAATTTAATAAACGAAAGTAGACTCTGAGGTTTCCTTCCCAGCGATTTTTATGAACCTGTTTAACCTCTAATTATTATATTTAAAACAGGTTTATAGCATGAGCTAAAAGGATTCTCAGTGGCTACTTGAGTAAATTAATCTTTACAAGTGCATATCTATAAATGATAAAGTTAAATATTCAAAAATTTTATTTGACAGTTTATAGTTTCTTGGGTATGCTTTTAGGGGGATACTAGCAAAAAACCTTAAATATTCAAATTTGATCTTAAGTTGTACAGGCATGGGTTTATGTTACTAGGAGGATAAGTGGTGAATTATTCTATTTTAATAAAATTAGTAATCTTAATAGTATTGCTTTGCTTATCGGCCCTGTTCTCAAGTGCAGAAACATCCTTATCTTCACTGAATCTGATAAGCATTAAAAAACTTAAAAAAAAGGGTGTACAGGAAGCTCAGATTTTAGACAGACTTTTGAATAAATCTTCTAAGATACTGGCTACCATATTAATAGGAAATAACATTGTAAATATTGGAGCAACGGCGATTGCCACTGAGTTAGCCCTTAGTATTTTTTCACCCCAACAGGCTACTTTTTTAGTAACTGTAGTCATGACGATTTTAATTTTAGTTTTTGGGGAAATTACACCTAAAACTTATTCATCCTACAATCCTGAAAAGGTTGCTATGAAACTGGGAAGACCTCTAGAAATGCTTTCCACAATATTTAGCCCTATACTAGTTGTATTGAATAAAATTACGGGAATTCTCATTCCCATTTTAGGAGGAAATCTAAGCAATAATAGGGCTACTGTTTCAGAGGAAGAAATTAAAACCTTGGTAGATGTAGGAGAAGAAGTAGGTATTATAGAAAAGCAAGAGAGAGAGATGATAGAAAGTATTTTCGAAATTGGAGATATAAAAGTTACAGAGGTTATGGTTCCTAGGATTGATATAGTTTATTTAGAGGAAAATGTATCCATTGAAAATGCTATAAAAAAAGTAATAGAATATGGATATTCCAGGATACCTATCATTGATGGGTCAGTTGATAATATTATTGGTATAATCTATGCTAAAGACCTTCTATCATGTTATCTGAAAAATAATAGGGAAGAACTGAAAATTAAAAGCTTAATCAGGCCTGCCTATTATGTTCCCCAAAGCAAAAAAGCTATAGATTTGTTAACGGAAATGCAGCTTGAAAAAGTTCATATATCTATTGTATTGGATGAATATGGGGGGACTTTAGGTTTAGTAACTATTGAAGATATTCTAGAGGAAATAGTTGGAGATATCTTAGACGAATACGATGATGAAAGAGAGCTAATAGAGTATATTGATGAAAACATTATAGTAGTTAATTCAAAAATGTCAATTGAAGAGGCAAATGATATACTAGGGTCAAATTTACCAGAGGATGAGTTTGAATCTGTAGGTGGATTCGTATTTAACCTGCTGGGGAGAATACCTAATATAGGAGATAATATTGAATATAATGATGTCATATTTGAGGTTTTAGAAGTACAAAATAGGAGAATAAAAAGGCTTGAGCTAAGAAAAAAAGAAACTTGAAGTATAGAAAAAAATAATATGTGATAGTATAGAGTATTTTTTAAGTACTGGTAAATATAAGGGGGATAGAAATGAAAAAAATATTAATTACAATAATAATCTTGGTGCTATTATCAGGATGTACAAATACAAAGGTCACTAATAATGACCCTTCTGAAATTGAAGTGGTAATCAATGAAGAAGAAATAGACAGTGGGAAAGAAGGGGATGTGATTGACAGTACAGAAGAAAGCAAAATAGATTTGGAAAACAAGATCAAGTCGCCACTGACGGGTATGTACATAGATAAAGAAAGACTAAATGATAGACCTATTGCAGTTATGTTGGACAATTACTATAAAGCTAGACCCCAGGCAGGATTAAGTGAAGCAGATGTAATTTATGAAATATTGGCAGAGGGAAATATTACTCGTTACATAGCTATTATCTACACAAATAAGCCCGATACAATAGGGCCTATTAGAAGCTCAAGGCCATACTTTTTAGATAAGGTATTGGAATACGACCCGTTATACGTCCATGTTGGCGGAAGCGAACAGGCTAAGTCAGATATAAAGGCCTTAAAGATGGCAGATATTGATGGATTGTCAGCAGGTAGAGATATATTTAGGAGAAAGAGGCACAAACCAATTCCAAACAATATGTATACGAGCTTTGAAGCTATCATGAAGCAGGCCAAAAGAAGAAAATATAATAAGAGTGGGGACTTTGAAACCTTACAATTTAATGAAGAGGATATAGAAATAAATGGTAAAGAATTAACAGATGTTCAATTTCCCTATAGGGGAAAGAAGTATACATCTGGATTCAAATATAATGAAGAGGATGGATTATATTATAGATATGTTAACAATAGGCCCCACTTAGATGAGGTTTCAAAAACTCACCTCACAGCAAAAAATATTTTAGTTCAATATGCAAATCAAAGGCTTATAGATAATGTTGGAAGATTGGATATGGACCTTGTAGGAACTGGAAAGGGATTGTATATTACCCAGGGTAGAGTTATGGAAGTAAAGTGGAAAAAGCCTGGAAGAAGGTCTCTTACAAGATTTTACGACCCACAGGGGAGGGAAATAAGTTTAAATCCAGGAATTACGTGGTATCAGATAGTTCCTAGCAATTTAAATGTTACTATGAAGTAATGTAAAATAAAAAAGATATTAAAACTTTATAGAAGAGTGACTAACAAACTTAATAAACGAAAGCAGACACTGAGGTTTCCTTCCCAGCGATTTTTATAACACATAGGGAATTATAGACCTTTTAAGTATAGATATATATAATTTCCGTATATGTGTTTCAAAAGAGTCTTCCTTTTAAATCTTCATCAGAGACTCTTT
>JAKSBP010000326.1 GCA_022361035.1 Clostridia bacterium | reverse complement strand
TTCCCACGAACTTATCAGTTCGTTCTAAAATTTTATTGACTACGTAAGGGTTCTTGGTTTCAGCAACAACGAAGAAATTTGGGTTTCTCAACAGTCTAAAAAGAATCCCTGTGATTCTTTCCTTGAATACTGAGAACCTTTAAGCTACATATCTTTAAACTAACTTACAATGGGTAGACCTTTAGAGATGATTAAAAAAATTAATAGGAAAGGATACAATGAATATGAATAAAGTACAAGAAAAATTTGAAAAGTTTTCACCTTATTTTATGAAATTCGCTAACTCTAAACCTATAGTAGCCATGAAGGACGGTATAATTTTAACAATGCCCTTAGCTTTAGTAGGCTCAGTTTTTCTACTACTTGCATTTATGCCTATAACTGGATGGAATGAGAAGATGGTATCAATATTCGGCAGCAATTGGCAAGAGCCTCTATTTCAGGTTACAGGAGCAACCTTTGATATTATCGCCCTAGTAGCAGTTTTTGGTATAGCCTATACCTATGCAAAAAGAGAAAACCATGAGCCTGTCTCCGCAGGAGTACTTGGAATAGTTTCATTTATAATCGTTACAGCCTCCTATGTTACTGATGCAAATGGTGATAAAATAGGTGGAGTCATCCCTAAGGGGTGGACTGGCGGAAAAGGGATGATAGCTGCCATACTTGTGGGGCTAGCCGTTGGATGTATATATAGTTGGTTTATGAAGAGGGATATTAGGATAAAAATGCCTGAAGGTGTACCTACAGGGGTTGCTAATGCTTTTTCTGCCTTAATTCCAGGATTTGCAATAATGACATTATCTATGCTAGTTTATATATTATTTAAAGTATTAGTTGGTCAGACATTTATTGAATGGGTATATGTAGTATTGCAAACTCCAATACAGGGCTTAACGGATTCCTTGGGTGGTGGAATAGCTATAGCAATGCTTATATCATTATTCTGGTGGTTTGGTATACATGGTGCTGCCGTTGTAATGGGAGTTATGGGACCAATTTGTCAGTCTAATAGCTTGGCAAACCAGGAAATAATAAACCAAGGTGGCGAATTAATAGCCGGTGCAAATGCCCATATAGTAACCCAACAATTTGTAGATCAATTTATAACCTTTGGTGGTTCGGGAATGACCCTTGGGCTTGTAATAGCAATGCTATTGATGGCTAAGTCATCCCACCTTAAAAAGCTAAGTCAATTATCAATAGTGCCCGGTCTATTCAATATAAATGAGCCCATATTGTTTGGATTTACGATGGTATTAAATCCTATGATGATGATTCCCTTTATACTTGTTCCAGTATTATCTGCAACTATAACCTATTTTTCTATAGCCCTTGGATTTCTTAAACCCTTTACAGCAGTTCAAATACCGTGGACTACACCCCCTATATTATCGGGCTTTATAGTGGGGGGCTGGAGAGCAGCATTATTGCAAGTACTATTAATAGTAATGGCTACTATCATTTACTATCCCTTCTTTAAAATGCAAGATAAAATATATCTAGAACAGGAAAAGTAAATATCAAAGCTTCTGAGTTTAGAAATTGACACGGGAAGTTAATTTCTTTAAAATACATTGTGAGAGGAATGTTATAGAGTATGAAACTATATAAATTAAAAGTAACGGGAAATGATGAAAGCTTTAATGTTGAATACAATTTTTCAGATAACTTTGTAGATTATAGCAATTTTAACTTTACAGGCTCAGAGCAGGAAAAATACGATAAATTCCTAGAGGATCTTCAAGGGGACGGAGGATTTCAACCTATAAATGTTAAGGTTAAAATGACTACTAAAAATGTTGATAGGGCCATATCTAGAAAAGAGGTATTGGAGATTAAAGAGGTAGAAAAATTTATAAAAAGATTAGGTGAGTAGCTTGGGTAAATATGATTTAGGAATAGATATAGGGGGAACATTTATAAAGTATGCTTTAGTTGATAAAAATTATGACATAGCTTTGAAATGGAATGTTCCTACCGAAAAGTTTAAAACCAAAGACCAATTATATGATTATATCTATTCTAATTCCAGGGAGTTAGAGGCAGTTTGTAATATAGGAATTAGTGCTCCGGGTCTGATTGATGCCGACAGTAATGTAAAATCCTATGCTGCACCTAACTTAAGGATTATGTACGGAACAAATATTAATCATGAAATCTCAAAACGATCTGGTAAAAAGGTTGCCACAATAAATGATGCTAAGGCCGCAGGGCTATGTGAGTTAAAGATGGGTAATGCCAAGGGTACTGACAGCTCAGCCTTTTTAATTATTGGTACAGGTACCGGTGGATGTATTTGTAACAGAGAAGGGGTTATATATGGTAAAGACAGCTTTGCAGGAGAATTTCACCATTTACCCTTCATAGACCTTAGGGATAATTCCATTAAGAGACAGGGCGATTATTGTTCAATGATTGCCCTGCTTCAAATCTATAACAGCAAGACCTGGGAAAAGGAGTCCTTAAAATACGGAAGAGAAATTATTAAAAAATATTTAAAAGGGCATGCAATAGCGCAGGAGGCTGTGGAGGAATGGACAGATAATATAACTGTACAAATAATAACCCTAGCTGTATTTTATAATCCCGAAGTGATATGTATTGGCGGCGGCATATCGGAAGAGGAATGGTTCTTAGATATTTTAAGAGAAAAATTTCAAAATACTATGGTTGAATATTTCGAGGAGACAAAACCCATAACTACTGAAATAAAAAGATGCAAGTATAATAATGATGCTAACATTTTAGGAGCTATTTTAAATACTAAGTTTTAATAATTGCTAAAGGATTCTATAGTGTTATGGTATAATGAAAACTACTAAAAATTTAAATCTTAAAGTTTGAGGCTAGGAGAGATAAACTTGAAGGATAAAGAAATATTTGCAAGACAAATAGAATCCATAGCAATTCGTTCTCTTTTATATGAGGTTTCTGCTACACCAAAGCCAGGGCTAGTGGATCGAAATAATAGTGGTGCCCATAGGGATATGGATATTTTCACCTTTATAGACAGTAGTTCTGTACTTGGAGAAACCTTCTATCAATGTACATTGGCTGGAATAGAACATAGAGATGGTATTGAAAAACTGTTAGAGGCTATTCGGCCCTTTGGTATTCGTGGTGAAGAAAAGATGCTGGCTATTACAAAGGATGTAAATACACATAAAGGTCTTCTTTTTTCCCTAGGTATCTTATCGGCAGCTATTGGTTATATTTATCAGAAAAATGTAGGTAGCATTTCATCCATAGAGGAGATTTGTGGACAAGTAAAGTCTATGACTAAGGGGTTGGTTGAGAGAGAATTGAAAAATAAGAACTTAAGTAACCCTTTAACCTATGGAGAGAGACTATACTTAAAACATGGTATAACTGGAATACGTGGCGAAGTTTCCTCGGGATTTGAAACCCTTCGCACCTATGGATTACCCTTATTAAAGGAGTTAATGGAAGCCGAAAAGGGTTCTTTAAACGAGAGATTAGTACAAGTATTATTATATCTAATGGCCTATACGGAGGATTCAAATATTCTCGGTCGTCATGACCTAGCTACCCTACAAAGGGTACAGAGAAAGGCTAAGGAAGTAATTGCCCTAGGTGGAATTTTTTCTAAAGAGGGTGCTAAGGCAATTGCAGAATTGGATAAATGGTGTATAGATAATTGGATAAGTCCAGGTGGATCAGCCGATTTATTAGCTGTTACCATAATGCTGTACTTTTTGGAAGGGTTAAAATAATCCAATAAAAAAATGAAAAAAAATATTGTATTTCATGTCGATTTATAGTATAATTTATCTACGAAAACCTTTTCCATACAAGACCTCAGCCTGCTATAGATGCCAAAGGTAGACTATAAGTGGGATAGGAAGATGGAAACATTATTAATATCTAATTATAATCAAATAATATGAATATTGGCAAGGCGAAGGATAACCTCGTTACGCTTTCAAAGGTCAGTATATAAAATTCTTAGAAATTCTGAGAGTTCTATATGCTGACCTTTTTAAATTATCTTTATTTAAAAAAGGGGATATGGCAATGTCATATAATGAGTTTAGAATTAAAAGAATTGATACCTTTGAAAAAGAAATAATGGAGGAGGTTCAGTATCTTTTAAAACAAAATGATTTGACAGTTGACTTATTCTTAGAAGAGAGGATCGGAATCTTTGATGGAAAAAAGTTGATTGCTACTGGTGGAATAAAGGGTAATACCCTAAGATGTATAGCAGTAGACAAAGCTCATCAGGGGGGGAGGGTATTAAACATATTAATAGGTGAACTCCTAAATATCCAATATCACCGCAATGTCAATCATATATTTTTATTCACCAAACCTGCTTCTAAGAGAAGCTTTGAATTTCTGGGGTTTCATGTTGTAGAAGAAGTAAATAATGAGGTAGTCTTAATGGAGAATAGACAAGATGGATTGGCAAGTTATTTAAAAGGACTATCAAAGCATAAGGTAGATGGAGAAAAAATAGGGTCTATTGTAATTAATGGTAACCCATTCACCTTAGGACATAGATATCTAATTGAAAGAGCGGGGAGGGAAAACGATTACCTTCATATTTTTGTTTTATCCTCTGATGAATCAAGCTTTCCCTATAGAGTTCGTATGCAACTGATTGAAGAAGGTACAAATGATATTAATAATATAACAATTCATGGAGGAGGTGATTATATTATTTCCAGTGCAACATTCCCTTCTTATTTCATAAAGGAAGAGTCTAATATTGTCGGTCTTCATGCTGCTCTTGACGTGAATATTTTTGGCAAGTATATTGCACCTTGCCTTGGGATAAATAGACGCTACGTAGGTGAAGAGCCCTACTGTGCTGTTACAAGAGAATATAATAAAACCATGGAAAAGATATTACCCCAGTATGGAATTGAGTTAGTGGAGATTCCAAGAAAAGGTTTTGAAGGAGGATATATTAGTGCATCAAAGGTTAGGGAAGCTATTGGAAAAGATGAGATAGAAAAGATTAAAGGCCTTGTTCCACCTTCAACATATTCATTTTTGATTTCAGAGGAAGGTGAGAAGGTTATTAAAAGGGTTAAAGCATATTCTACAAAGAGACACTAAGGAGGCATGGTGAGTGTGAAAATCGTCAAAACAGGTATGGCAGGAACGATGGAGTCAAGTGACATAAATATAACTATTGAAAAAAATCAAGAATCTGGTATTAAAATTTACCTTACTAGTTCCGTTGAAAAACAATTTGGAGATCAAATTAGAAAAGTAATTCTAGAAACACTAGAGCAGATGAAAGTGAATGATGTTGTAGTTAGAGCTGTTGACCGTGGGGCACTAGATTGTACCATTCGTGCTAGAGTGCAGAGTGCAGCTATGCGTGGAGCAATGAGTGAAAATCAAATAGATTGGGGGTTATTTTAGATGAAGAAAAAACTTAGAAGAACTATGATGTATGTTCCTGGAAATAACCCTGGTATGCTTTCAGACGCCCATATCTATGGTGCTGATTCTTTAATGTTTGATTTAGAGGACTCTATCTCCCTTAAGGAGAAGGATTCGGCTAGGCTGTTGGTTTATAATGCTGTTAAGACAATTGATTATGGTGATGTGGAAATCGTAGTAAGAATTAATGGATTAGATACACCCTTTGGAAGAAATGATATAGAAGCCATGGTACGTGCTGGAGTTCATGTTATTCGTCTTCCAAAAACTGAAACTGCTGAAGATGTTAGAAAAGTAGAGAAGATAATAGAAGAGATTGAAAAGAAAATTGGAAGGCCCATTGGTAGTACTAAGATGATGGGAGCCATTGAAAGTCCTTTGGGAGTTATTAATGCCGTTGAAATAGCTAAAGCTAGCAGTAGATTGATTGGTATTGCCATAGGGGCAGAGGACTTTGTCACAAACATGAAAACAAAGAGAAGTCCTGAAGGAATTGAGCTTTTATATGCTAGGAGTCAATTATTAATAGCTGCCCGTGCCGCAGGAATATGTGCCTTAGATACGGTATACTCCGATGTGGAAAATGAAGAAGGATTTCGAAAAGAGGTTCAGCTAATCAAGCAGTTGGGCTTTGATGGAAAATCGATTATAAATCCTAGACAAATCGCTCCAGTTTATGAGATATATGCACCTACAGAAGAGGAAATTAATGAGGCTCTAAAAGTTATGAGTGCTATAAGAGAAGCAGAGAAAAAGGGATTAGGAGTAGTATCCTTAAATGGAAAAATGATTGATAAGCCAATAGTTGAGAGGGCTGAAAGAATACTTGAACTAGGAAATATAGCTTTGCCAGAGAAGGAGGAAGAATAACATGAAAAATTCAATTGGACGTGAGATACCCGAGAACATTCTTGGATATAGAGAGGTTCATAAATACTCTTCCCCCTTTGATAAAAAACCCCTTGGAAGAAGGGCTTCTCCTCCACTAAAGCAAGTTAAGCCCGATGATAGCAAACTATTAAGCAATATTGAAGAAGCCATCAAAAAAGTGGGACTGAAGGATGGAATGACTATCTCCTTCCATCATCATTTTAGAAGTGGAGACTATATTTTGAACATGGTTATTGACACTATTGGAAGGATGGGGATAAAAAATATAACAATTGCTCCCAGTTCCCTTTCGAATATTCATGAACCATTAATTAAGCACATAGAAAATGGAGTTATTACAGGAATACACACCAGTGGTGTGAGAGGTGAATTAGCCAATGAAATTTCCAAGGGTTTGATGGAAAAACCCATAGTAATACGCTCCCATGGAGGTAGGGCAAGGGCAATTGAAGCAGGTGAAATTAAGATTGATGTTGCCTTTCTTGGAGTACCGTCCTGCGACGAATATGGTAATGCTAAAGGTAAGGGACAAAAAAGCATGTGCGGTTCCTTAGGGTATGCCATAGTAGATGCAAAGTATGCAGATGCGGTAGTTGCCATTACAGATGACCTAGTACCATATCCCAATATACCAGCAAGTATTGACCAAACGAGTGTTGACTATGTTGTAGAGGTAGATTGCCTTGGAGACTCAAATAGGATTGCATCTGGTGCAACTCGATTCACAAAAAATCCTAAGGAATTGTTGATAGCTGAATATGCAAGTAGGGTCATCATAAATTCTCAATACTTTAAAAATGGATTTTCATTCCAAACTGGTTCTGGAGGTTCATCCTTAGCTGTAACTAGATTTCTGAAAAAGGAGATGAATTTAAGAAACTATCGTGCAAGATTTGCTTTAGGTGGGATTACCAAGCCAATGGTTGAAATGTATGAAGAAGGACTTATCGAAAATCTAATTGATGTACAAAGCTTTGATTTAGTAGCAGCAGAATCTATCTCAAAGAATTCAAACCACTATGAAATAGATGCTTCACAATATGCTAATCCCCATAATAGGGGCTGTTTTGCAAATCAATTGGACGTTGTAGTTTTAAGTGCTTTAGAGATAGACAAGGATTTTAACGTTAATGTTATTACTGGCTCCGATGGTATGATTCGTGGAGCATCGGGAGGACATTCTGATACAGCGGCTTCAGCGAAGCTATCTATAATCGTGGCACCCCTTGTTAGAGGAAGAATACCCACTGTTGTTGATAGGGTCAATACAGTTATTACACCCGGTGAAACCATAGATGTACTAGTAACCGATAGGGGAATAGCTGTTAATCCAAGGCGTAAAGACATACTTGAATCTATTAAAGATAAGGGTCTGCCTATTGTCTCCATAGAAACATTAAAGGAGAGTGCAGAAAAAATCGTAGGAAAACCAAAGTCAATTGAATACGAGGATAGAACCGTAGCTGTAGTTGAATATCGTGATGGAAGTATTGAGGATGTTATAAAACAAATAAAATAAGGACTGATATAAGCTATGACTGACACTATGAACTTAAAGGCTATTTTAGAAGCCAGGGAAAGGCGTGTCATTTATCAACAGAGGCTAGTAGAAAAATATCAAAACCCTTTGATTAGCTTTAAATTGAATATACCAGGTCCTAAAAAGGATAGTTTGTTATATAGAAGGATATTTAATAATGGTTTAAATTTAATCAAATCCTTATTAAAGAGGAATAGTGTAAATATTGTTTTTGAAGATATAATCTTCAAATCAACTGGACCTGAAGGCTTTTTAGTAGTGGATGGTGAAGCAAAATATATAAAAGCCCTTTGTATAGAAATTGAAGAAAAAGATGGTATGGGAAGAATATATGATTTTGATGTAATTGATGCTTTAGGAAAGCCCTTAGTGGGTGAAACAATGGGAAGAAAAGGGAGAAAATGTTTTTTATGTGATGAATACGTCTGGATATGTGCAAGAACTAGGCGACATAGCTTAGAGGAAATGCTTAGTTTCATTGAGGAAACCGCCAAGGCGTATTTCAAGAATAAGTAAAATCATGGGAGGAACGCAAATGTTTTTAAAAAAGAAGATTGCTGTGATTTTTATAGCAGCTACTCTACTATAAAGGTGTGTCTTAGCAGGATATAGAGCTAAAGGCACAACAACTACAGAAAAAACAGGGAGTAAAAAATACTCTGAAAAGACAATTTTGTTCATCCCAATAGGTGGTGAAGGAGGTGGAGAGGATTTAAATACGTGCTATTGTAAAGTTGTTAAAGGATTCAAAATTAGTTTCCATATCATATCTACAAAAGCACTAAATTTTAGTAATATAAAATATGAAAACTTAGAGAGGTGTAAATAATGAGTGATTCAACATTAGATAAGAGTGGAATGGATTTTAAACTATACGGAATAAGTTGGAAAGTATACATTATATTTGCAATCATAATAGTTGCCGGTATGGCAACGGGATCTTTATCAAAGGATATGACAGGAGCCTTCGCAGTTTTATTTGTACTTGGAGTAACCTTTGGAGAAATAGGTGACAGAATTCCTATATGGAAGGAGTATATTGGTGGAGGAGCTATATTGGCTTTCTTAGGTTCTGCTTATTTAGTATATACAGGTATACTGCCTGAAGCCTATATAACAAGCGTAGACGTTTTTATGGATGAATCAGATTTCTTAGTATTATTTATTAGTGTCCTCATAACTGGGTCAATACTATCGGTAAATAGAAAATTGTTAATTAAATCCTTTTTAGGATATATACCAGCGATTTTAGGCGGTGTTGCTTGTGCATTTATATTTGGAGGTATTGCAGGATTAGTAGTAGGAGTTCCCTTTGAAGAAGTAGCTATAAAATATGTTTTACCTATAATGGGTGGAGGAAATGGAGGAGGAGCAATCCCCTTAAGTGAGATATGGGAAGAAGTAACAGGCGGTTCAAAGGAGCAATATTATTCATTCGCCATTTCTATACTTACTATTGCAAATATTATAGCTATCTTTGCAGGAGCACTACTAAATCAGCTTGGAAAGCGTAAAAAATCCCTAACAGGGAATGGACAGGAATTAATAAGAAATACTGATAAAAGCTTAGATGTGGAAGATGAGCAGGAAGTTAAAATTACTAATAGAGAAATTGCAGCTGGGCTATTATTATCAACAATGTTTTACTCCTTAGGAAGGCTGTTTTCTAAATTCCTACTACCTTCTATAGGAGGAATAGTTATTCATCAATTTGCATATACTGTTTTATTTGTGGCCCTTTTCAATGCCCTTGGAATAATACCAAAAGAGCTAAGGTTGGGAGCTAAAAAGCTTCAAAAATTCTTTACAGGACAGTTTATATGGGTAATAATGGCAGGTGTAGGTATAGCCTTTACAGACCTGGGAGAACTTATTGCAGCTATTACCCTAGGTAATATATTTATAGCATTCTTTATCGTTGTGGGAGCAATACTTGGTAGTGCAGTTGTGGGATACCTTATAGGATTCTATCCAATAGATTCAGCAGTTACAGCAGGTTTGTGTATGGCTAATAGAGGAGGCTCAGGGGATATAGCAGTATTAGGAGCAGCAAAGAGAATGGATTTAATATCCTATGGCCAAATTTCCTCAAGGCTTGGTGGAGGAATGGTTCTAGTAATAGCTAGTATAGTCTTCAGTATGATTACTTGATAATATTAGCTTATTTACCCCATTACTTCTAAAGAAATTCCACTTAAAATGAAGGGATTGATACCCAGAATTTTAAGTCAATGCAATAGAGATGTAAAAAAGATTAGTATAACTTACTAATCTTTTTTACTATTTAGAGAAGCTTGTTTTATTGCTGATGTGCTATAATAGCATTAAGGAGTGATTTTGAATAATGCCGGAGAAAAGGGAGATAAGAAAAACATTTATATTATTACTAGGGATTTTTATAGGGGTCGCCCTAATAATATTAGCTTCCTATAATAACTATGAAAGTGTACGAGATCATGTAATATCAAAGGAACAGCAGCAGCTATTAACTATTTCAAAATCTGTATCCAGGAGCTTAGAACGCTTTTTTAATTATCATAATGAAAATCTTAAGATAATAAGTAAAAACAGATTATTTATAGAACAGTTCCACAAATTTATGGAATCCAATGGCAGCAATGCCAAGTTTCATAGTCTCGAAGACTACTATATAATTCAAGGAGAAAGCATTGTTGGAATTCAATTGATAAAAAATGATTTGCAGGTGATTGATAACTACCCCGAGGAGGATTCATCCATATATCCATATCCACATCTGTATCGTGATATTCAAAGGGTTCTACAAAGAAAAACCTCTGTTTTTAGTAGGGCCTATTCCCGTGATGGAGAGCTCTATATTAGATTATATGAGCCTGTTTTTTACAACGCAAGGATTGAAGCAATTATGTCTATAGAGTTTAATTTAGAAAAAATTTGTGAGCAGTTTGTAAAGCCAATCCGAATAGGAGAGAAGGGATATGCCTCCGTTAAGGATCAATATGGAATATTGCTAATGCATCCTAAGAAGGATGATTTAGGAGAAAATGTAATGAAGGCAAGAAGGGAAGAATTTCCCCATTATGATTGGTCGGAGCTAGATGCGTTGGTAGAGAAACAGATGAGGGGAGAATCGGGAGTAGGTATTTACCATTCTATTTGGTATCATGACGAGGGTCTAAAAAGGGTAAAAAAATTTAGTGCCTATTCTCCAGCTAGAATTGGAGATAGATTTTGGATTATTACAGCTTCCATGGACTATTTAGAGATGACGCAATTCATTAGAAATAGGACATATTATACTATTGCTCTAAACTTCATTATAGTTCTTATGTTTATTGCAGGTATGTTTTATATATATAAAATAAGAAAGGATAAGGATCAGCTGGAAAAGGAAGCTAGTTTGTTAAAGCAAGTAAATGAGCTGAACAAGGAGCTAGAGGCGGATATTGAGGAGAGAAAAATCCTTGAAAAAGAGATGAAGAAAAGTAAGGAAAAATATGAACGCCTTTTCAATAGTGCAAGTGACTGTATATTTGTACTCAATCTAGACAATGACAATTTACCTACAGAGTTTTTAGAAGTGAACAAGAAGGCCTGTAAAGTTCTTAACTATGATAAGTCGGCCCTGTTAAAGATGTCCTATTTAAACATTTCAAAGGATGGAAATAGGAAAAAGTTTAATAATATAGTTGAAACCTTAAAGGAAAATAGAACCATGATATTTGAGGATACTCTAATTTCAAGTGCTGGAGAGCTTACTCCCGTAGAAATTAATGCCCATTTATTCAAGCTAGAGGATCAACTAAAAATGATTTTAATCTCTAGGAATATTACAAGCAGAAAAATTCAAGAAGAGGCCTTGAGGAGAAGTGAAGAACGCTTTAGAAAGATTATTAATCAAGTTGCTACAGAGATTTCCTATGAAAATAATAAAAAAGACATAGATATCTATGGCATAGAGAAAAAATCAAATTCCTACTATTCAGAGATTGAGAATAAAAATCGTATTGCCTTAGAATTAGAAGAAATAAATATTAAATTAGAAGAAATGTTTCAGAAGGAAGTAAATGAAAATAGTAAAAAGGAAGCTTTGATGATTTATCAGTCAAGGCTAGCAGCGATGGGAGAAATGATTGGAAACATCGCCCATCAATGGCGTCAACCCTTAAGTGGGCTTGGTCTGATTTTTTCCAATATTGAGGATGCCTATCACTATAGGGAATTAACTAAGGATTATCTATCAGAGCTTATAACAAAATCTAAAAGACTTATTAAACGAATGTCCCAAACCATTGATGATTTTAGATACTTTTTCAACCCTAAGGGCGAGGAAACAGCATTTTCTGTAAAAGAAAATATCCAGTCAACAATTGATTTTCTTGATGAACGTCTAAGGCTCCATCAAATTGAGTTGAATATCCACGTTATAGAAGATAGTACGATTTATGGCCATGCAAATCAATACTCCCAGGTTATATTTAATATCTTAAACAATGCCGTTGATGCACTAATTGAAAAGAAACTTAATCAGCGTAAAGTTGATATAAGAATTTTTGCTAAAGATTGTAATCAGGTAGTTGAGATAGAGGATAATGGTAAGGGTGTAGATGAAAAAATTATTGAAGATGTTTTTAAGCCTTACTTCACAACTAAGGATAAAGGAAAGGGTACAGGACTAGGACTTTATATATCTAAGGTTATTATAGAAAAGAATTTTCATGGAAATATAAGTATAGCTAATGGAAGTGAGGGTCTTAATGTAGCTATAAAAGTTCCAAGAAGTGGAGTTGATAATAATGAAGGAAAGAAGTAGAAGTATTCTATATAATCTTAAGGTTCTATATATAGAGGATGAAGAATTTCTTAGAGAACAATTGGCATCCTTTATAAAACGTCGTGTTGGAAAGTTGTATTTGGCGGCTGATGGAGAAGAAGGATTGATGAAATTTAAGGAATGTAGACCTGATATTGTTATTACAGATTTGAGAATGCCTAAAATAGATGGATTAGAAATGGCCAAAAAAATTCGGAATATTGATTATACCTGTCCAATTATAGTAACAACTGCTATATCCGATGTCCAATCCATTATTCATACAATAGATGTTGGTATCGATAAGTATATTGTAAAACCTATTGATACCGGTGAACTGGTTGAAACCATGGAGAAAACAGCCCTAAAGCTTTATAAAATCAAGTCGAAGGAAACAGTAGTTAATTCCTTAGGCCTTGAAAAAGTGAGAAAGAGGGAAGTGGAGCTAGAGATTCAAACTGCCATGGCAAAGTTTATAAAGTCATATACGGGTAAAGGCCCTAAAAATGTTCAGGCCTTTATTCAGGGAGACATTCTAACCCTCCAATTTTTTGAGACAAGAACTATTTATGAAAAGACTCTCCTGGATAATCCCCAAAATATTGAACTTGTTAACTATAGTAGGGAGTTGTTTTTTAAGGATAATAGTAAAAAAATCGAATCAAATATCAAGGAAATTCTAAGTACTAAGATAAAAATTGAGGACATAATAATTGATTCAAAACTGGATATTGATCAAATTAAACTTAAAATTTATACCATAGATTAGAAAGCGACAATATAATTTAATCTTAGGAGGTAAAGTATATGGATTTTAAAAGATTTGGAAATAAAATAGTTATGAGAATTGATAAAGGTGAGGAAGTAGTAGAAACAATCAAAAAATTTTGTGAAGACCATAAAATTACCCTTGGTTCTATTAGTGGATTGGGAGCTGCGGAAAGGATTAAAGTAGGATTATTTGATGTTCTTGAAAAGAAATATTATTCTAAGGAATTTGTAGGGGATTATGAAATAAGCAATCTGACTGGAAATATATCTACAATGAATGGAGAAACATATCTTCATATCCATATAACTATAACCGATGATGAAATGCGTGGATTTGGAGGGCATTTAAATGAAGCTCTAATAAGTGGTACATGTGAACTAGTAATCGATATAATCGATGGTATGGTGGATAGAGAATTTAATGATGATATTGGATTAAATCTTTTTAAATTCTAAATAAATTTTAATAAAAATTAAACCTATTTTTTAATATATCTTTTAATTTATATTTTATGCCCTCAAATACCTAGCTTTTAAAAAATATTTGAGGGCATAAAATATAAGTTGTTTTTATATTAAAAAAAAGATATATAAGTTGACATATAGGTTAAAAGAGTGTATCATTATAAAATGAAAAAAAATTCATTTAAGTAGGTGTAGGCATGGCAAGAATAACAGACCCAACAAAGCTAGAGGGAATTAAAAAGGCTACTATGGAATTAGTAGTTAAATATGGTTATAGGGGAACTTCCATTGGGGCCATTGCAAGAAAGGCTGGTGTTTCTACTGGTTACTTATATAGACACTATAATGGCAAGAGTGATTTGATAGATGATTTAATAGAGTCTAATTTTAAAGCATTTCAAGAAATATTTTCTAGGACCGTAGATGAAAAGGGTACTGCAAGGGATGCTGTTTTTAACGTGACTAAAATTCTATTTGAATTATCGATTAATGAGCCAATTAATGCAAAATTTCTAAGTGTCCTTGTATTTGACCAAAATTCTGAAGTTAGGAAAAGAAGAACAGAGGACAGAAAGATTAAAAAGCTAGTAGACAACATTTTAGAGTTGGGTATTAGGAATGATGAAATAAACCCTAAAACTACGGTGGAGGAAATAATTCTTATTTTATTTCCTATTATATTCAGTTACATATCATCGAATCTAATAGAGGATTATGATAAAGAAAAGTTTGGAGATGAAAAGGCTAAAAGGATAACAGAAATTTGTTTGAATGCATGGAAATGAGTTTTGGGGAATAAATCGTCAATAGATATTTTTTAAAAATGAAAAAGATGAATGAAAATTCATTCATTAAATTTTGGGAATTTTCTGTAAATTACAAGGTGTATGAAAGGAGAAATCATCATGAAAAAATTCTTAGTATTGTTACTGATGGTAAGCATATTATTTACTCTCTCAGCTTGCTCTAGAGCTGAAGAACCTGTAGTAGAAGAGAGGGCTAGGGCCGTTAAGATTCAAGAGATAAATGAAGGGGAAAATCCAGTAACCTTAAGCTATATTGGTACTGTTAGCTCAAAGGATATCCTTAAGTACAGCTTTAAGTCAACGGGAAAATTGGGAAGAGTTTTTGTAGAAAAGGGTGACAAGGTTAAAAAGGGTGATAAATTAGCTCAACTAGATATGCAGGATTTGAATTTTCAGCTTACGGCATCAAAATCAAGGTTAGATACGGCAGGACTTAATGTTAAGAAAGCAAAGGATGCCCTTAACTATGATAAGGATTTATTTGATAAAATGGATAATTTATATAAAGAAGGAAGTATATCAAAGGATAAATACGATCAGATAAAACTGAAAAGGGATACTTCAATGACGAGTTATAACCAAGCTAAATTTCAATATGAAGCAGCAAAGACCGATTATGAACAAAAGTTAAGCTTAGTAGAGGATGCTACTATTCATGCCAGCCAAGATGGTAGTATAGTAGATATGACCTTTGAAGAAGGAGAACTAGTACCTCAAGGTAATCCTGTAATAGTAGTAAGAAGTAAGGGACAAATAGTAAATGTAGGAATGGCTCAAAGAGACCTTAATAAAATAGATATTGGTACTAAAGTAGCTGTAGATGTTGACGGACAAAGGTGTATGGGGACTGTAACTAATATAGCAGAAGCCCCCGATGAGTCAACGAGAACATACAATGCTGAAGTTACTGTTGAAGATAAAAGCTTTAGGTTAGGTTCAATTGCAAAGCTTGAGTTCAATATTGGAAAAGAAAGGGGAATATGGATTCCAATATCGGTTATTATGTCTGATGGAGAGGATTATGTATATATAGTACAAGAAGACAGGGCATTTAAGAGGATTATTGAACTTGGTAAGCTTTATGAGGATAGAGTTATGGTAAAGGGAGTAAATCCTGGAGAATTACTTGTTATAAGTGGGATGAAGAATTTAAATGACGGTTCAAAGATAAATATTGGGGAATAAGGGGGAGCTCGAGTGAAGAGTTTGATAAAGATATTAATAGACAAAAGAAAAGTTACCCTATTCTTAGCAGTAATAATTGCTTTCTTAGGAGCTTATGCCTACTATATGTTACCTAGACAAGAGAGTCCCGATGTATCCTTTCCAATGGCTATGATTATAACTCCCTATCCTGGAGCCTCAGCAAAGGATGTTAATGATTTAATTACTGAGAAAATAGAAGATGAACTCTACGAACTAGATGGATACGATTATACTAGTTCAAGCTCTAAAGAGGGTCTATCTATTGTAGTAGTTGCCTTTAAAAATGGAGTAGATACGGATAAGGCAATGCAGGATGTAAGGAATTCCGTAGCCGATGTAAAGAGTGAGCTTCCAAATGGAGCAATGGAGAGTATAATAGATGCGGATTTAGTTTCAACAGCAGGAATTATAATAAGCTTATCGGGAGATAACTACAGCTATGAGCAGCTGGCTTCCTTTGGAGAGCAGTTTAAGGATAAATTAGGGGATATTGAGGGTATATCTAAATTTGATATAGAAGGAGAACTTGATAAGGAAGTAAAGGTTGATATTGATACAGCAAGAATGAATCAGCTTGGAATATCCCTAGAGGATTTATACAATATACTTAAAGCTCAAAATATTGAAATTCCCTCGGGGGACATAGAAACAGAAAGTGGTAAAGTAAAGGTAAAGACTCCGGGTATATATACATCTTTAGATGATATAAGGAATACTATTATAGGAGTATCCAATAAAACCGGAGTTGTTACAAGACTTTCCGACGTTGCCAATGTATATATGGGATTAGAGGAAGGTGTAGAAAAATACAAACAAAAGGGTAAAAATGCTGTTCTCTTAACGGGGTACTTCCAAGAGGGAAAAAATATAGTTTTAGTGGGTAAGGATGTGAGAAAGGCCCTTGATGAAGTAAAAGGAACCCTTCCTAAGGATTTGATAGTGGAGGAGGTTATTTACCAGCCCGATGATGTAAGCAAATCCGTAGATGACTTTATGACTAATCTTGTTCAAGGTATAGTTTTTGTTGTAATAGTAGTGTTTTTAGGAATGGGACTTAGGAATGCAGTGGTGGTTTCTGCGGCTATACCCCTATCCATATTTATGACCTTTGGAGTAATGTATTTAATGGATATATATATACATCAAATGTCTTTAACGGCATTAATAGTAGCCCTGGGAGTTTTGGTAGATAACGCTATAGTTATAAGCGATACTATTCAAGTGAAAATCGATAATGGAGAAGAAAGGCATGAGGCTGCCTTTAAGGGAACAAGTATGTCTGTTGTTCCAATATTTACGGCTACCCTTACTACCGTTGCGGCCTTTTCACCCCTTTTAGGACTTCCAGGAGCACCGGGTGAATTTTTAAGGGCTATACCCCAGGTTTTGATAATATCAATAGTTGCAGCATATATAGTAGCTATGTTCATAACTCCCGCCATGTCTTGTATATTCCTCAAAAAGAGTGATAAAAAGAAGAATAGGGAGGGCTTTTTAAAAAAATTCTTTAAAAATACCCTAAAGCTTGGACTAAAAAAGAAACTAATAACTACTATATCTGTTTTTATAGTTCTTATTATGGTGACAAAAGTGATAATGCCAATGCTTCCGTCACAGTTTTTTCCCTTTGCCGACAAGGATTTATTCTATATAGAGATGGAAACCGAAGTTTCTGGAGATATGGATGCTACGGAAAGGCTTTCTGACGAAGTTGTAGAACTTCTATCCAAGGAACCAGAGATAACAAATTATACCGTTTCCATAGGAAATGGTGTTCCGAAATTCTATGTTACTGTACCACCGGCTACTCCCTCCCAGGATTATGCTCAGATGGTAATTAAGTTTAACCTTGGAGATGAAAAGAATAGAAGATTTCAAAGTAATGAAGAGCTATCGAAGCATATACAAAACCTGCTGGATGAGAATATTTCCGGAGGAAAATGTACTGTAAATATGCTTCAGTTGGCAAAACCTGGTTCCAAGGTAGTAGTAAGGGTTTCAGGAAAAAATATGGATCGATTAATAGGAGTATCAGAAGAAATAAAAGATGTTTTAAGGGATATTCCAGGAACTACGAATATAAGAGATGATATGAAGGATAGAACCTATCAGTATGAAGTAAATGTAGATGAAGACAAGGCCATGAACTTGGGAATAACTAAATATGATATACAAAGGCAAATTAACATAGCCCTATATGGAGCCAAACCTTCAGTTTATAGAAGGGATGGTAATGAATACAACATACTTTTAAAAAGTGATATAAAGGCTATTAATGAACTGGAAAATCTTGAAATAAAATCTTCACTGACGGGTAATAAAATACCCCTCAAGCAGTTTGCTTCAATGGGATTTAGTTCAAAACTCGATTCAATAAAAAGGTATGACAGAAAACAGACTATAACTGTAGAAGCCGATACTCTTCCAACTGGAGATGCTGTGTTTATTGAAAATAGACTTGAATACAAGTTTTTACCGGAAATTGACACAACAGGAGTAAAAATAGATTTTGATGGAGAAAGGGAACAAATAGATGAAAATTTTGGTGTGGTTGGAATACTAGCTATATTTGCCATGTTCATAATATATGTAATATTGGTAGTACAGTTTAATTCATTTATTCAGCCAATAGTTATAATGGTAACCATACCCTTATCCTTAATTGGTTCTATACTTGGATTGTATATATTTAATAAGCCCCTATCCCTTACAGCTTTCTTAGGAATTATAGCTTTGATAGGACTGGTGGTAAAGAATGGTATCCTTCTTATAGAATATATAAATGATGCAAGAAAGGAAGGAAATAAAATAGATGAGGCCTGTGTAGATGCGGTAGAAAAGAGATTTAATGCCATAATCCTCAGTGCCGGAACTACCATAATGGGTCTATTACCCCTTGCTATTGCGGGAAGTAGTCTATTTGCTCCAATGGCAGTATCACTAATGTCAGGGCTGTTGGTATCTACCTTTTTAACCATGGTGGTAATACCTGTTATATACAGCTTGATTGAAACCTTTATTGAAAAGAGAAAAAATAAAAAGGAAAAACCATTAGTACAGGGCTAGGAAAGAATCATTTATATGTATAAGCTATTCATTTCCTTAATAAGAATTTGAAGAATGTTATTTTAAATTTTTTCAGTTAAGGGGGTAGTTAATTGAGTAAAAGGGCTGTAGAGATGATTATAGAATTAATGATAGTACTTTGTGAAATCGAAGAACAGTTTGAGGATTTAAAGGACTAAATTAATTGTAAAATTTATAATTTCAGGCTCCTTTGTATCAGCTTTATTGAATGGATTTGTCATAGAATTTAATCTGTATACACCTTCACTATAGGTCATTTTTCCAGGGGGACCTAATTAAAAGGGGCGGACTCCAGTTTATTGTGAGGCCGCCCCTTTTACTTGACCATATGTACGAGTAAAATTATGGTATGATTTTCAGATGAGTGGAAGAGGAGGGCTAAAAATCCTTAACTCATAATAGTTTAAAGGAGGCTTTGCCCTTAGAAATAACCGTTGAAAAATTTATCTATGTAGTGGTATAATTAGCCTTATTAGACTTTCTTTAAGGGGTGACTATATGAAGGATTTTAAGAAATTTATTCCTGGGATTATATTTGTACTTATAATTTCCTATGGGTCTATGTATCTAAATGATTTCCTTAAAGAGTATGCATATATTAATCTTGAGGCCCTTACTATTGCCATTATTATTGGAATTATTTACAACAATTTAATTGGGACACAGAATATATTTAAAGAGGGTATAAAATTCTCCCTAAAAAAACTACTTAAAGTAGGTATAGTTTTACTGGGTTTCAAACTGAATCTTGAGGCTATACTAAAGCTTGGTCCTCAAATACTTACTATGGTACTTATTTACGTTCCCATTACATTGGTTATAGCTATGATATTAGGGAAATTTTTTAAGGTAAATGAGAAATTGTCCATACTAATAGGGGTAGGATCATGTATATGTGGAGCATCGGCAGTAGTTGCCCTAGCCCCATGTATAAATGCTGAGGATGATGATTCAGTAATTGCAGTTTCTATTGTAAGCTTCCTAGGGGCCATTGGAGTATTGGTGTATTCTGGATTAGCTGCAAGCAACTTAAATTTAACCGAGATACAATATGGAGCATGGTCAGGGCTGACTCTTCATGGTGTTGCTCACGCCTTGGCTGCAGCCTTTGCCCTAGGGGATGTGTCCGGTGAGATAGGTACCTTTGTAAAGATGACTAGAGTTCTTATGCTTGTGCCAGTTTCCTTAGTATTAGGATACTTCTTTAATAAAGAAAGTAGTAATGATAAAAAAGCTAAGTTTCCCATGTATGTCCTATACTTTATTTTAGCTGGAATTTTAAATTCCCTTGGAATCATGGGGCCATCCATCACTGAAGTATTAGCCAAATCAAGCTCTTTACTAATATTAATGGCAATGACAGCAATGGGATTATCTGTTAATTTTAAAAGTATAATAAACAAGGGAATAAGAGCGCTCCTTATAGGGGCCATAGCCTTTTTAATACTATCGAGCTTGAGTCTGGTTAATATAATAGAATTTATTTAAGGGGGCCCTTGAGATGTATATTAAAAGGTTGTAAACTTTTATATATATCATAAAATATAGATGAGTGACTAACAAACTTAATAAACGAAAGCAGCCACTGAGGTTTCCTTTAGAGCGATTTTTATGAATCTGTTTTACCTTCTATTACTTATCTATAAACAGATTTATTGCATGAGCCTAAAGGATTCTCTGTGGCTGCTGTA